>CAYFKY010000085.1:0-4550 GCA_964343915.1 uncultured Polynucleobacter sp.
AGGATGATGAGCGACAGGCTCCAGATATTAAGTACTGGGGAATGATGCGCGTTGGGTCTTCTACTAAGGCGTTGATAGAAATCAATCAATCTCAAAGGCTAGTGAAAGTTGGTGAAGAAGTTAATGAGGATTGGTTACTTAAGGGCTTTGATCAAGAGTTCATCTCATTAGAGTCTAAACAAGGTCGTTTAATAAAAATTTCAATGGAGATGCCATCTTGATGGGTAGAAGACTATTAATGCAGATGGCTGTTTTAGGAATTATCTGGCCGATTGGAGCGCAATCAAAAAACGTTGCATCTACCTATGGTGAATTGCAGCCTGTCACACTCAATTTTTCGTCTATTGATCTTAGGCAGTTATTCCAAATACTGGCAGAGATGCGAGGAATTAATCTGATATTGAGTGAAAAAATTCAAGGTAAAACAAACATTCATATGAACCAGGTGCCATGGCAAACCGTTCTAGATAGCTTAGTAGCCAGTAAATCTTTGGGTTATCAATTGGGCAATGGTGTTTTGTGGGTCGCGCCTCATGAAGAATTGGCCAGCTTTGAAAAAAGAACAAAGGATCGCCTTCAGCAACAAGATCAGGCTATTCAGTCGGAGATTGGTTTGAGACAAATCATGATTGAAGCAAGAATTGTTGAGGCAGAAAGACGATTTGCTCAGAATTTAGGGGCAAAACTTGGTTATCAAGATGCATCTGGCCAAATGAAGGTAGCTAGTCAGTTGCCAGCTGCAGGTCTTAATGGTTTTACCGCGGGGACAGCGGCTATTAGCTTATTAGGTAAGCAAGCAACTCAGGCTTTGCATATGGAGTTATCTGCTCTTGAATCTAGTGGTTTGGGGGACATTATTTCTAATCCACGTGTATTGGCTGCTGAAAATAGCCAGGCATTGATAGAGCAGGGTACAGAGTTGCCTTATCAGTCATCCGCCGGGCAGGGGGCCACCAAGGTTCAATTTAGAAAAGCCAACCTGCGGTTAGAGGTCAAACCCAGGATTCAGAAAAACCAAATGATTGTTTTAGAGGTGGATATTAATAAGGACAGTGTTGGTTTAAAAACAGAGCAGGGTTTTGCGATTGATACCAAACACGTCAAGACTCAAGTGTTAGTAGAGAGTGGTGGAACGGTGATTTTGGGTGGAATTTTTCAGGAGATGGAGCGAAAAGATGATGCCAAGGTGCCATTTTTGGGCTCTATTCCAATTTTGGGGATGTTGTTTAGGCAAGAGTCCAAATACAAAGATAAAACTGAGTTATTAATTTTTTTAACGCCAACTTTGGTTTCTAGTCAAAAGGCTCAGTAGAATCTCACTTGTGAACAGTATTCCTGAAAATATCTTTTTAGTGGGTGTCATGGGGGCGGGTAAAACCACCGTCGGACGTTTATTGGCTAAAAAGTTAGGTAGACGTTTCGTTGATTCTGATCATGAGATCGAGGCTCGTTGTGGTGTTCGGATCCCAACCATTTTTGAGATGGAAGGTGAAGAGGGCTTCAGAAAGCGCGAAGCTCAAGTGATTGATGACTTGACGCAAGAAAAAAATTTGGTTTTAGCTACAGGTGGTGGCGCTGTTTTATTGCCAGAGAATCGACGACATTTACATGACCGAGGTGTGGTGGTTTATTTGAGAGCCACTCCTCATGAATTATGGTTAAGAACCCGAAATGACAAAGGCCGTCCACTCTTAAATAACGAGGACCCCAAAGGCACTCTAGAAAAACTCTTTGCTATACGCGATCCTTTGTATAGAGAGACTGCTCATCATGTGATTGATACTGGTAAGCCTAGTGTTACTCAGTTGGTGAATACATTAATAATGCAATTTGAGCTATCAGCATGAACACACTACAACTAGATCTTGGTGAGCGTAGTTACCCAATTCATATTGGCGCTAATTTATTGGCTCAGGCTGATTTGTATAAAAAACACCTTAAGGGCTCGTTAACCGCAGTGGTGACCAATGAAACAGTTGCCCCTTTGTATGCCGATCGTGTTGTTAAAACACTTGAATCTTTAGGGCAAAAGGTAAAGCTGATTGTTTTGCCTGATGGCGAAGTATTTAAAACTTGGGAAGTGTTGCAAAAGATTTTTGATGGTTTGCTAGAAAGTTCTGCTGATAGAAAAGCCACGTTAGTTGCGCTAGGTGGCGGAGTTATTGGTGACATGACTGGGTTTGCTGCGGCATGTTACATGCGAGGCATTCGTTTTATTCAGGTGCCCACCACTTTGTTGTCTCAAGTTGACTCATCAGTAGGTGGAAAAACAGGTATTAATCACCCGTTAGGTAAAAACATGGTGGGGGCGTTTTATCAGCCTCAAGCGGTGATTGCAGATTTAGATACATTAAAAACATTGCCGCCTAAAGAGTTGGCCGCTGGGTTGGCAGAAGTAATTAAGCATGGTGCTATTGCCGATGCAGAGTTTTTAACTTGGATAGAAAAAAATCAAGATGCTCTCAATGCATGTGACCCAAAAGCGATGGAGCATGCTGTAAGACGCTCATGTGAAATTAAATCTCAAGTGGTTGCGCAAGATGAAAAAGAAGGCGGTCTTCGCGCTATTCTGAATTTTGGGCATACCTTTGGGCATGCGATTGAAGCTGGCATGGGTTATGGTGAGTGGTTGCATGGCGAGGCTGTTGGATGTGGCATGGTGCTGGCAGCAGATCTATCGGTACGAGTGGGCCTTTTGTCAGAGGCTGATGCATCACGCTTGAAAAAAATCATTGCCGCATTACGTTTGCCAACAGTGCCACCAAAGCTTGGTATCGATCGCTACATGGAACTCATGAGTGTTGATAAAAAAGCAGAGGGTGGCGAGGTTCGCTACATATTGCTCGATGGAGTTGGCCGCGCAAAAATTCAGACGGTTGACGACGCTTTAGTCATACAAACACTGCAAGCATCTGGCGCAGGTTAAATTTATTGCTTATGAGTTTGGCATGTTACGCCGCTAAGCCTCATGAAACTCTTGGGCGACTTCACCAAGAGCCTCCTGAGCCAACTCAATCAGGGCGTAATCCATTTCAACGAGATCGCGACAGAATTATTCATTCAACGGCATTTCGTCGTCTTGAATATAAAACCCAAGTATTTTTAAATCATGAGGGCGATCACTTTAGAACTCGCTTAACGCACAGTTTAGAGGTGGCGCAAATTGGCCGAGCTGTTGCAAGACGTTTACAACTCAATGAAGATTTAGTTGAAGCAATATCTTTAGCCCATGATTTAGGGCACACCCCATTTGGGCATGCTGGTCAGGATGCTCTTAATGAGTGCATGAAAGAGCATGGTGGCTTTGAACACAATCTACAAAGTTTGTGGGTGGTGGACTTTTTGGAAGAGCGTTATGCCAAGTGGAACGGTTTAAATCTTTCATTTGAAACCCGCGAAGGTATTTTGAAACATTGTTCAAAAAACAATGCGCAAAAACTTGGTTTGCTGGGTGAGCGTTTTATCAAGGGTCATCAGCCAAGTCTCGAAGCTCAATTGGCAAATTTGGCAGATGAGATTGCCTACAACAATCACGACATCGATGATGGTATTCGCTCTGGACTTTTGAATATTCAGCAATTAGATGAGGTTGAGTTGTGGCGCAGCCAAAAAGAAAAAGTGCAGAAGAATTTTCCAGATTTATCAGGGCGCCGTTTAGTTTATGAAGTGATTAGGCACATCATTCATATTTTGGTGGATGATTTGGTCAAAGAAACCCAACGTCGTATATCAGAAGTTAATCCAGGTTCTATTCATGATGTGAGAGTGGCTAAGCCCTTGGTTGGATTTTCTGCACAAGTGCGCGAGCAAGCCACTGAGATGAAGAGATTTTTATTTAAAAACTTATATAGGCATCCTCAAGTTCAGAACATGACGCAGGAAGCCAGTGGCATGATCAAGTCATTGTTTGCGCACTACGAGCAACATCCAAATCATTTGCCAGCCGATTTTCGGGTAGAGGATGATCTCTACCGACGCATATCTCATTACATTGCTGGCATGACAGATCGTTTTGCTAGCAAAGAGTTTCAAAAGCTTGTAGCTACCTAATATGGCTAGACTGCCTAGAGTTGTCCTCGCTGGTTACCCGCTTCACATCATGGTGAAGGGGCACAACTCACAACCTATCTTTTTTAGTGACGAAGAAAAACGATCTTACATAGAGTGGTTAAGGGATGCTGCCAGGGAATACGATTTGGCCATTCATGCTTATGTCTTGATGCCTAATCACGTTCATATCCTAGCAACGCCTAAAAATGAACTAAGTGCATCACGCGTCATGCAGTCTGTGGGGCGTCGTTATGCCCAAATGTTTAACAATGCACATGGCACAACTGGCACAGTTTGGGAGGGGCGTTATAGATCTTGTTTGGTGGATCCTGACGCTTATTTTCTTTTATGCCAGAAATATATTGAGCAAAATCCTTTAAGGGCAGGCCTGGTTCAAAAACCGGAAGATTGGCACTGGTCTAGCTACCGCCATCATGTTGGAGCCGAAACAATTCCTTGGATTTCAGACCATTCCAGTTATTGGGCTTTGGCGAATACAC
>CAYFKY010000086.1:0-4521 GCA_964343915.1 uncultured Polynucleobacter sp.
CATCCTCTCGTTCCATGATGCAGGCCAACTCAAAGCCCTCTGGTAGCTGCATTGGCACGTCTTTCAAAGAATGGACTGCTAAATCAGCTCGACCCTCTTCTAAGGCTACCTCGAGCTCCTTCACAAAAAGACCCTTGCCGCCCACTTTGGAGAGCGTACGGTCCAAAATTTGGTCCCCGCGAGTGGTCATCCCCAGAATACTGACGTCGCAGTCTGGATAGAGCTTTTTCAAGCAATCACGGACATATTCAGCCTGCCACATAGCCAAACGGCTCTCACGGGAGGCAATCACTAGTTTTTTAGGATAAGAAATTTGTGTCATAACCATAAGAATAAAGCCTTTGAGGCAATATACTTGTGTTTATGGCAGATTTAGACAAAAACAAGAACTCTTTAGACAACAAAGACCAAGCTTGGTCGGCTCGTTTTGCCGAGCCTGTAGCGGAACTCGTGCAACGATATACCGCTTCTGTTGATTTTGATAAACGCATGGCTTTGGTTGATATCCAAGGCTCATTGGCTCATGCTGACATGCTCGCTGCACAAAAGATCATTAGTGCGGATGACTTAGCTCAGATCCAAAAAGGCATGGCTCAGATACGCTCAGAAATCGAGGCAGGTTCATTTGTTTGGGAACTGGCTCTTGAAGATGTGCACTTAAACATCGAGGCGCGCTTAACCAAATTAGTCGGCGATGCAGGCAAGCGTCTCCACACAGGTCGTTCACGTAATGACCAAGTCGCCACAGACATCCGTTTATGGTTGCGCGGCGCCATTGATGAAATCCAAGCAGAACTCACTTCATTACGTTCTGGCCTATTAGGCTTAGCAGAAAAGCATGCTGAAACCATCATGCCTGGCTTTACTCACTTGCAAGTGGCCCAACCTATTACGTTTGGTCATCATGTGATGGCTTACGCAGAGATGTTTGCGCGCGATGCTGAACGTTTAGCTGATTGTCGCAAACGCGTTAATCGTCTACCACTTGGTGCCGCTGCATTAGCAGGCACGAGCTACCCAATTGATCGTGAACGCGTGGCCAAGACTCTTGGCTTTGAAGGTGTTTGCCAAAACTCATTGGATGCCGTATCTGATCGTGACTTTGCGATTGAGTTCTGCGCCACAGCCTCATTGGTAATGACGCATATTTCTCGTTTATCTGAAGAATTAATTCTATGGATGAGTCCACGTGTTGGTTTTATTGATTTGCCAGATCGCTTCTGCACTGGCAGCTCAATCATGCCGCAAAAGAAAAATCCAGACGTTCCAGAATTGGCGCGCGGTAAAACTGGTCGCGTCAACGGCAATTTGATTTCTTTGTTAACTTTGATGAAAGGCCAACCATTGGCTTACAACAAAGATAACCAAGAAGATAAAGAACCCTTATTTGATTCAGCAGACACCCTACGCGACACATTGCGTATTTTTGCTGACATGGTCCCTCACATCCAAGTGAAAGCGGATGTGATGCGTGCTGCCGCTCTTCAAGGTTTTGCTACAGCCACCGATCTTGCTGACTACTTGGTAAAGAAAGGTTTGCCTTTCCGTGATGCACACGAAGCGGTTGCTCATGCTGTTAAGGCTTGCTCTAACAAGGGTTGCGACTTAGCTGATTTGTCTTTGGCTGATTTACAAGCAGCTTGCGATCTTGGCGATAAAGCCAAATTGATTGGTGATGACGTATTTAGCTTTTTAACACTTGAGGGCTCAGTCAATAGCCGCAATCACACTGGCGGCACCGCCCCAGAACAAGTGAAAAAAGCAATTGCCACTTATCGCAAGAATCTTAAGTAAGCTATAAGCTGACGAATGAAAAAAGGCTCATTAAATGAGCCTTTTTTGTTTTTGTTGTCGGGTTAAAAACTATTAGTCTTTAACGCAGTCCACGTAGTACTCTTTGCGACCATTGAGGTCACCCTTGACCAAACCATGCACATCAGTTTCAAAGCCAGGGAACTGTTCGTTAAAGTCACGTGTGAAACGCAAGTAATCAACGATGCGCTTATTAAAGCGCTCGCCAGGAATCAATAGAGGAATACCTGGTGGGTATGGCGTTACCAACATCGCTGTAACACGACCTTCTAGATCATCGATTTGCACACGCTCAATGTCACGATGCGCCATCTTCGCCCAAGCATCTGATGGCTTCATTGCTGGCACCATGTCAGACAAATACATTTCTGTGGTCATGCGAGCCACATCGTATTTTTTGTATACCTGGTGAATTTGTTGACACAAATCTTTTAAACCAATGCGCTCATAGCGTGGGTGCTTGGTCACAAACTCAGGTAGAACACGCCACAAAGGTTGATTCTTGTCGTAATCGTCTTTGAACTGTTGCAAAGTTGTTACCAGAGTATTCCAACGACCTTTGGTAATACCGATTGTGAACATGATGAAGAATGAATACAAACCAGTCTTCTCAACAATCACACCATGCTCAGCCAAATACTTCGTCACAATGCTGGCAGGAATACCTGTTTCAGCAAAGTCACCATCCATCTCTAAACCTGGGGTAATGACTGTGGCCTTGATGGGGTCCAACATATTGAAACCATTGGCCAACTTACCAAAGTCATGCCAACGCTCATCTGCTTGCAATACCCAATCTTCACGCTCGCCAATACCTTCTTCAGCAAGATACTCAGGGCCCCAAACTTTGAACCACCAATCGGCACCCCACTCTTCATCGACCTTGCGCATCGCACGACGGAAGTCCAATGACTCAGCAATCGACTCATGCACCAAGGCTGTACCACCTGGCGGCTCCATCATGGCTGCTGCCACGTCGCATGACGCAATAATCGCGTACTGCGGACTAGTAGATGTGTGCATTAAATAAGACTCATTAAAGCAATCGTTATCTAATTTGTTAGATTCAGAGTCTTGCACCAAGATTTGTGAGGCTTGAGATAAACCAGCCAATAATTTATGTGTCGACTGAGTCGAGAACACCATACTCTCTTTAGAGCGTGGGCGATCTTTACCAATCGCGTGCATGTTTTTGTAGAAATCGTGGAATGTCGCGTGCGGCAACCAAGCTTCGTCAAAGTGCAAAGTATCTACCTTGCCATCCAACATTTCTTTGATCATTTCTACGTTATACAAAACGCCATCATAAGTACTTTGTGTAATCGTTAATACACGTGGCTTGGCATTTTTATCAGTAATGAACGGATTATTCTGAATTTTCTTCTGAATAGTCTTCCAATCGAACTCTTCTTTGGGGATTGGACCAATAATGCCGTAGTGATTACGCGTTGGCATCAAGAACACAGGAATTGCTCCTGTCATCATGATGGCATGCAAAATAGATTTGTGGCAGTTACGGTCCACCAAGACGATGTCGCCAGGAGCTACCGTTGAGTGCCAAACAATTTTGTTCGATGTGGATGTGCCATTTGTTACAAAGAACAAATGATCGGCATTAAAAATACGAGCCGCATTGCGCTCACTTGCTGCCACTGGACCAGTATGGTCTAACAACTGACCCAACTCATCCACCGCATTACATACGTCAGCACGCAACATGTTCTCACCAAAGAATTGATGGAACATTTGACCCACAGGACTCTTTAAGAAAGCCACGCCACCTGAGTGACCTGGGCAGTGCCAAGAATATGAACCATCGGATGCGTAATGTGTCAGCGCTTTGAAGAATGGTGGTGCTAATGAATCAAGATAAACTTTTGCTTCACGAATGATGTGACGTGCCACAAACTCTGGCGTATCTTCATTCATGTGAATGAAACCATGTAACTCACGCAAAACATCATTAGGAATATGTCGAGAAGTTCTGGTCTCACCATACAAGAAGATTGGAATCTCTTCGTTACGTTTACGCACTTCCACCACAAATGCACGCAAACCTTCTAGAGCAATATCAATCTCTTCTGCTGAACCAGCACCAAACTCTTCATCATCAATCGAAAGAATGAAACAAGAGGCACGAGCTGCCTGCTGGGCAAAAGAAGTTAAGTCGCCATAACTGGTCAAACCTAATACTTCCATACCTTCATTTTCAATCGCTTCAGCCAGGGCGCGCGCACCCGAACCTGAGATATTCTCAGTACGGAAATCCTCGTCAATAATGACTACCGGAAAACGAAATTTCATAGCGACTCCCTACCTAGCTAACCCCGATTATTTTGAGGGTCTTTTTCTTAAAAACGTGACTATATATATAAAAACAATATTTCGCTGAATTTATTTCAATGAATGTTGCGCCAATCGAACTAATTTAGCCATCTAAACATGGCATGAGTATGAAAATCCATCAAAAAAGCACCTATTTAGGTGCTTTAGGTACTTCTGATACTAGATAAGGTTTCTAGTGATTTTGGGGTGTTTTTTAGGTTTTTGGCAATGTCACGCCAACTTGACCTTGGTATTTGCCACCGCGATCTTTATACGATGTCTCACAGATCTCATCACTTTCAAAGAATAAGACCTGAGCACAGCCCTCGCCAGCATAAATTTTGGCAGGCAATGGTGTGGTATTCGAAAACTCCAAAGTCACAT
>CAYFKY010000087.1:0-4465 GCA_964343915.1 uncultured Polynucleobacter sp.
GTTCTTGGGCGCAATGATGTTAGACCGACTCATGCAAAAGCATTGGATAAAGAGGATCCCCTGTACCGAGCCAGAGCTGCTGAGGTCACATCCCTGTGGCGATTGGGAGCGGCATGAGTCAAATTTTGCTGTAGTTACGCACAGCTAAGAAAAAAGCCTCATCCTAGGATGAGGCTTTTAAGTTGGTGGAGCCGGCGGGGATCGAACCCGCGTCCGCAAATCCTCCACATGGAGTTCTACATACTTAGTTGTGTCATTTGATTTAACCAATCTGTCACGGACCAACACGTTACACACTGGCGATTCGTTTAATTTTCGAGCTGCACATCACGACACTATGCAACCTTATCTCTTGTAAATGACCCTGATGTAGCTTGCGCTACCTGACCCAAGAGAGAATCAGTTCAGGGGCTGCAGCAATTAAGCTGCTAGTGCGTAACGTTCGTCGTTAGCAGTTATTACATTCCCATTGTTTTACGAGATGACGGGTCCTCGGTATGCCCTCAATGCTTTGTAATCCACGTCGAAACCATGTCGGCCCCGATATACGCATATCAGTGGTTCTATTTTATTCTGTTTAGAGAATTCATGTCTAATTAGTTAGCAAGCTCCTCCATAACCGCCTCATCTGGGTCACTGGTATTTTTGCAACTTTCCAAGAGATCTCGCCAAGTATCAAGCTCTGCTTGCCCCGGCTTCCTTTTGCCAAAGATCAAGGCAATCACATCACCCTGCTCATCCAATATTTCCATAGAACTGACTATCCCATCCTTGGTTGGTTTACGCACTAGCCAGACTTTGTGAATATCATTCAGGCGCAAATGCAAATTAAAGTCATGATCTAGAACATTTAGCCAACCCTTGGCATCAAGCACATGTTTGATAGGTCCCGTATGAATTTGTATAGCGCCACGATTACCTACAAATATCATGACGGGCACATTCAAATGGGCAGCTGTTTTTAATAAAGTCCCCACCGCATCTCTCGGTAATGGTTCAGCATAATGCTGCCCAATTAACTCAAAAGCTTGCAAACGATTTAAGTGATATTTTTTCAATAAACCAAAAAAGTCATGGGTATCTAGCAAGTTAGCCCAATCATTTCTAAATGAATCAAAATCAAATGTTTCAAGTGATTTCAACTCATCGGTTGCTTGCTTAGATAGCTCCTGCACTTCAATACCAGGGTCTTGGTTAGAGTCAGCCCAGTCATGCATCATTTGCTCAAACGCTTGGTGAACACTATCAGGCAACAAGAAAACCTTGTGCACAGCCTGGCCACATTCATCAAAGAATTGCACACTTCGCTGCAAAGAATCGCCCTTACCCTCTTCAAACATGTAGGCTAATTCCCAATGCTTATAAAACAACCTTAGGTCAATTTTTTCAGACAGCACCAAACCAATATCCCCTTGTGTAGAGACGTGTTGATAAGATCCAATTTTTTCGTGAACACCATACTCATTTCGAGTTAATGCCATCACCTCGCCAAATTGTTGGATGTGCTGAATTAGTTCTGGCCATGATTTTTTTAGCCTAACAGCTCTGGCTAAATTAGGAGATGACTGCATCGCATCCAACTTTGAGACACCCACATGGGCATCAACCAACTCAGCTTCTGTGATTTGAAGAAAATGTGCAATCTCACGATGCCTCATTTTTTTATCAATTCTTAATGAGGCAAAACTTTTTCGAATGTCATTAACGGTACCGCACATACGCCCTCCTATAAAAATAGGCACTGGCTCGCAAAGGAGATATGGGCTGGCTTGTGCTAAGTGAGTGAAAAATGCAGTTCACATATTACATGAGAATGATTCTCAACAAGTAACTATGTTGGTCAAGTGGTCAATCAGGGCATATTGCTCTACGATAGATATGTGAAAAACAATCGGCTCAACCAATCATAAAAATGACTCATCAACGTCATCAGGGATACGCCAATACCCCTTGGGGCATTGTCTTACTTGAATACAAAGACAGAACCATCTATCGGTTTGAATTCACGACCAAGCGTGCAGTCAAGATTGATAGCAGCTGCCAAGCTGTCTGCGATGCACTGATCAGTGAGCCAACGACATTTCATCTTGAACCAGAAGGTACAGCTTTTCAACGTTCTGTTTGGGCTGCTCTACTGAAAATTTCTCGAGGCACTTTGTGCAGCTACTTAGATGTAGCAAAAATGATTGGCAAGCCTCAAAGTGTGCGAGCTGTCGCTAACGCGATAGGCGCCAATCCTATTTGCGTTTTTATTCCATGCCATCGAGTCATTAAAAGTGATGGCACGCTTGGCGGCTTTAGCAGCGGCATTTCTCTTAAAAAGAAATTGCTACTTGAAGAAGGTATTAATCCACCCAGTGAGGGTCCTTCATATGAATAGCCATCAGAGTTCTGATGAATAAACCAAGAATTAATACGGTTGTAAAACATAAGCAGATATAGGCAATATAAATAGCACCAGGCACAAATAATGCATAGTTAAAAGTTGCGACCGTCATAGCTGCCGATGGGAAAGAATAAGCCCACCAAGACATAAAAAAAGGTAGCTTTGCAAACCGCGTGAATTGCGTGATTAAGAAAAAAGTAAAGAAAAAAGCAACGCCCATCAAGATATGTCCAAATGGATCTAACGCTTGATCAGGAGTAAGCTTTGTTAGTGCCACCCATGAAGAAAACGCCACTGTCGGAGGCGCCAAGAAAATAGCCATGGTTGGCTTTAAACGATCTGGCAAAGGTGGTTGTACAAACATCAACCGGTACATCACCAAAGACAATAGAACAACCCAAAAAATAAGCCCCACCGAAAAGAACATCCAAGATACTTCTATAAAGCCTAATTTAACGCCAGCCAAAGGCACCACCACATTACCGACTGCTGGAATAAACCAAACAGGACATGCATGGGCGGCCTGCAAATTCTCACGATGCACCCAAGCGTTTAAAACAGCCAACATCGCAAATAGATGAAATGTGGCTCCAACCACCCAAACAATTTGAGCTAACTGTTCTGAATATGGAAAAGCCACTGCTGCTAACAGACAGATACCTACAGAGATGGCGCCAAAGAAAGATGACTTAACTGGATGATTCCACTCCTCCACCACCTTCTCTGAACTTTGAATCAACTTACGCAGCAAACCGATAATCAAAACAATAAAAACCGTAGCCGCTAACAAACCAAAAGCTTGCGAAAAACTATGGGCATAAGCAAAGTTAGTGGCATGCGCAAACTTGGTCCATGACAGAGAAAGGCCTGATAAGCCCATGACCATTGCAAAAGCTGAAACAGGAGGAGAAGCCAAGAATGTTCGCATATTGATTTAGATTAATCTGATCAGTTAAAAAAATGCCATAAGTAATACAAATAACAACTCATAGCAATCATAATGGGAATATGAAACCAACGTTATTGAGCTTCACAAGCCTTCTCATTTATTTGGGCCTTATTTTGGCGCCCTTGGGCATCAGCACTCATTTAGGCTTACCTAATAGACCATGGATGGATCAAGTGTCTACCAATTTAGGTATGTTGGCGTTCAATATCATTTTGTTAGAGTTTTGGAGCACAGGTCGAATCAAGATTATTTCCAGATTGTTAGGCATTGATTGGGTATTACAAGTTCATCAACTATTTGCTAGAACTGCGGTTTTATTATTAGTCGCTCATCCGTTCATGTATAGCTTGCCAGGTAGACCTGCGTACTCACCAGGCCCCGCTAACGAATCATATTTAGGCTTGAGCTCCAACTCTTTTATTAGCGGTTTGGTTGCCTTGATTGTTTTGGGGATCATGGTGGGTTTAGCCATTACTAGAAATAAATCTGAGAGCAAATACGAAACTTGGCGTGCAACACACGCCATCATGGCGATTGCTGTTGCTTTACTTGGCTTTCATCACACGGTTCACGCAGGTAGATTTGCTCAAGAACCCAGCATGCATTTGTATTGGCAAATTGCTCTAGGATTAGCTTTGCTCAGTATTGCTTGGGTTTATGTTGTTAGACCTGTGATGCAGTCCATGAATGCCTACCAAGTTGTCTCCATCAAAGAAAAGTCTCATCACATTTGGGAACTGGTCATTCAACACAGTCGCAATAAAATAGCCTCATACAAACCTGGTCAATTTGCCTGGTTAAAAATAGGTAGCGCTGCACCACTCCATGAAAACCCTTTTTCAATTGCTTCCTGTGCGAATAGTCAGTCATCACAGATGACATTCTTAATCAAAGACATTGGCGACTTCACTCATCAGGTAACAGAGCTAAAAGCGGGTGACAAGATCTACGTTGATACGCCCTACGGCAACTTTGGGCATGGGATTTTTTCAAATCAAGCAGATGAAATTGTATTAATTGCCGGTGGTGTTGGCATTGCACCAATTGCCAGCCTATTAGGAGAAATCGCCAAGAATGAGCAAGGTAGATTTACCGACAAAAAGATTGTGTTGATCTATGGCAACCGCATC
>CAYFKY010000088.1:0-4334 GCA_964343915.1 uncultured Polynucleobacter sp.
GGAATAATGCTCGCCAAATTCGACATCATCTGGCAACCATTACAAATACCCAAACCAAATGTATCTGGACGATTAAAGTAAGTCTGGAACTGATCTTTGATTGATGCATTAAATAAGATTGATTTAGCCCAACCTTCACCAGCACCCAAAACATCGCCGTAACTAAAACCACCACAAGCCACCAAGCCTTGGAAGTCTTTGAGGTTCACGCGACCTGCAATCAAGTCACTCATGTGTACGTCATAGCTTGAGAAGCCAGCCCAATCCATGGCATAAGCCATCTCTAAATGAGAGTTAACGCCTTGCTCTCTCAAAATCGCCACTTTAGGTTTAACGCCTTTAGCGATATAAGGTGCCGCCACATCTTCACTTGGATTGAATGTGAGCTTAGGTTGCATACCCACATCAGCCAAGTTATCAACGAGATCATTTTCACTGTCAGCGCATGCTGGGTTGTCGCGCAAACGAGCAATTTGCCAGCTGGTACTTTGCCATAGCTTTTGTAATACATGGCGAGGCACATCTAAAATCTTCTTCGCATCACGCCAAATTTCAATTTGACCAGTGGTGTTTGGTTTAGCGACCACATGACTACATGCGTATAGATTGTGCTCTTTCAAAATAGCAAAAACGGCATCTCTATCAGTACGTTTTACCTGAATCAAAGCACCCAACTCTTCATTGAAAAGTGCTCTCAGAGTTAAATCATTTCTTCTGCCAGATACTTGCTGTGCCCAGTTCTTAGCATCACCAAAATCAGACTCGTGATCTTTATCAAGGACCAACATGTCAACATTTAAGGACACGCCCACATGAGCGGCAAATGCCATCTCTGTCGCGGCTGCAAATAAACCACCGTCTGAACGATCGTGATAAGCCAACAACAAACCTTGGCGTCGCATCTTGATAATCGCTGCGGCCAGGTTTTTCAGATCTTGAGGATCATCTAAGTCAGGTGTTGATTGACCCGCTTGGTCAATCACTTGCGCCAAGATACTTCCCGCCATACGGCTCTTAGCTCTACCTAAATCAATTAAAACAATCTCTGTATCCAGAGCTGCACCCTGCTCATCTTTCACTTGCAACAAGGGTGTTGTTGTTTGACGAGTATCAGTCACTGGTGCAAAAGCTGAAATGATCAAAGAAACGGGTGAAGTCACCGCCTTCTTCTCTTTGGTCACTTCATCTGCCCATTGAGTTCTCATGGATAAAGAATCTTTACCCACTGGAATTGAAATACCCAATGCCGGACACAATTCCATACCAACTGCTTTAACTGAATCAAATAACTTGGCATCCTCACCTGGATTACCGCAAGCAGCCATCCAGTTAGCAGATAACTTGATATCTTCAATTTTGTCGATATCAGCAGATAAAAGATTAGTGATTGATTCAGCAACTGCCATGCGAGCAGCCGCTGGTGCGTTCATCACCGCCAATGGGGTTCTCTCACCCATCGACATCGCTTCGCCACGATAACCCTTGTAGTCCATCAAAGTGACAGCAGCATCTGCCACTGGTACTTGCCAAGGACCGACAAATTGGTCACGCGCATTTAAACCACCTACAGTTCTGTCACCAATGGTGATCAAGAATGATTTACTGGCCACTGTTGGATGTTGCAACACAAGGCTGGCGGCAATATCTAACTGCACATCGGTTAGATCAATTTCTGGCAATTGCTTGTCGATACGTTTGACATCACGATGCATGCGTGGCGGCTTACCTAAGAGCACCTCCATTGGCATGTCAATTGGTAAACGCTCATCTTTACCTTCAGGTTCTTTGGTATCAACCAAGAACAATTGACGCTCTTCGGTTGTCTCACCCACCACAGCAATCGGGCAACGCTCACGCTCACACATGGCTTGCAAGATGGGCAAGCTTTCTTTAGCAATTGCTAAAACATAACGCTCTTGAGATTCGTTACACCAAATCTCTGCCGGGCTCATGCCGCTTTCTTCTAATGGCACTTTGCGCATATCAAAGATCGCACCCAAACCAGCACCATCTGCTAATTCAGGGAAAGCATTGGATAAACCACCCGCACCCACGTCATGAATCGAAACAATTGGGTTTTTATCGCCCAATGCACGACAGGCATTGATCACCTCTTGAGCACGACGCTCAATCTCTGGGTTGCCACGTTGCACTGAGTCAAAGTCTAAATCAGCTGTATTGGCACCTGTGGCCATAGAGCTTGCAGCACCACCACCCATACCGATGCGCATACCAGGGCCACCGAGTTGCACCAGTAAGTTTCCTGCCTTGATTTCTTTTTTGTGGGTATGGCCATCGTCAATCGCACCAATACCACCCGCAATCATGATGGGCTTGTGATAACCGCGACGCTCACCATCGATGGTCTGTTCAAAGACACGGAAATAACCACCCAAATTAGGACGACCAAATTCATTATTGAACGCAGCACCGCCCAAAGGACCTTCAATCATGATTTGTAATGGAGATGCAATGCGCTCAGGCTTGCCATAAGGCTGCTGATCCCACGGTAACTGACTACCAGGCAAATTCAAATTAGATACTGAAAAGCCACATAAGCCAGCTTTTGGTTTGCCGCCAATACCAGTGGCACCTTCATCACGAATCTCACCACCTGAACCAGTGGAAGCTCCAGGATATGGCGCAATCGCTGTTGGGTGATTGTGTGTTTCCACCTTCATCAAGGTATGCGTGAGTCTTGTTTTCTTCACATACTCTTGTTGCTCATTGGGTGCCCACACTTCAGCTTCACAACCTACCATGATGGCCGAGTTATCGGAGTACGCTACCACCGTGCCATTCGGTTGCAATTGATGTGTATTGCGAATCATCGCAAATAAAGACTTATCTTGCTCTAAACCATCAATGGTCCAAGTAGCATTAAAGATCTTATGACGACAATGCTCACTATTCGCTTGCGCAAACATCATGAGCTCTACATCACTTGGGTTGCGGTTGAGCTTTTTGAAGTTTTCAACCAAATAATCTACTTCATCATCTGACAATGCCAAACCCATTGATGTATTGGCTTCTTCTAGTGCAGCTTTGCCACCACCCAAGATATCAATGCGTGTGAAATGCTTATCAGCGAGCGTTTGATACAGCTCAGCCGCCGCATCAATGTTGGGCAAAGTAATTTCTGTCATACGATCATGAATAGCCGCCAAAACTAGCTGGCGCTGATCGTCACTCAATGATTTTTTACTTGTCCAGAAAAATTGAACACCACGTTCAATACGTAAGACATTTAAGCCGCAATGATGGGCAATGTCTGTGGCCTTACTTGCCCATGGAGAAATCGTACCAATACGAGGAGCTACCACCGCTTGATCTTGTTTGCCTGAGAACAAGCCTTTGGCTTCAACCAAGTTAAACGGTTCGCCATAATTCAACAAACCCTTCAAAACATTCATTTGATCGCCAGAAAACTCTGAGTCAGACCAAACAAAATGAACAAATTGCGCTTGTATCTGAGTGAGCTCAACACCCTGCTCTAATAATGAGCTCAATAGGCGCTGTTGGCGAAATTGGGAAAGGGCTTCGGCCCCGTTTAGGCTTAAAAAACGACGATTTGCAGGCATCCCGTGATTATAAAACGAATAGGATTTGAGCTCTTGTTTTTAAAGCCATTTTTGGCTATTTTTAAGCCCCTGAAATCACCTGACCCGCATTTAAAACCATTTGCCGCTGGCATCGCTTGGCCAAAGCAGTGTCATGGGTCACCAAAACAAGGGTTGAACCAAGATCTTGATTTAACTGAAAGAGTAAATCAATGATTTTTTGACCATTTTGCTCATCCAAACTGCCCGTTGGCTCATCCGCAAACAAAATATCCGGCTCAGTCACAAATGCTCTAGCCAAGGCAACTCGTTGCTGCTCACCACCCGACAAGGTCTTGGGTCGATGTTTTAATCGCTCTCCTAAGCCAACCTTTTCTAACCAAACTTGCGCTTTAGCAGCGGCCTCAGCCCTAGGCATGCCAATCAGCTCTAAAGGTAACTGCACATTCTCCAAAGCACTCAAGTGATCAATCAACTGAAATGATTGAAAAACAAAACCCACATGGTGCGCTCGAATAGCAGCACGGGCGTTCTCATCCCCTCCCGAAATATCTTTACCCATCAATACAACTTGTCCAGCAGTGGGTGTATCTAAACCAGCTAATAGTCCCAATAAGGTACTTTTGCCAGAGCCACTGGCGCCAACAATCGCTAAGCTATCACCCTCAGCCACAGAAAAAGAAATATCATGCAAAATGGTCAATGACCCATCCACCGTAGAGACGGTTTTACCTAAGTGCGATACATCTAAAACAGTGATTGGTGCGCTTGTAG
>CAYFKY010000089.1:0-4057 GCA_964343915.1 uncultured Polynucleobacter sp.
ACGCCACGCTCAAAGCGGTGCGCTGCATCCGTTGAGAAGTTGAATCTTCTTGCACGACCCTGAATAGCTGTTGGCCACCAGAAGGCTGATTCGAGATAAATATCTTGTGTGTCTAAAGTAACAGAGCTTGGGTTACCACCCATGATGCCTGCCACACTCTCAACACCATTGGCGTCGGCAATCACGCCCACACCTTGACCATTCAATGGCGCCACAGAAACTGTTTGGCCATTCAAAAGCTCTAATTCTTCACCTTCACGACCCCAACGCACGCTGAGGTCCCCTTTGATTTTTTGCAAATCAAAGACGTGAGTCGGTTGACCAATTGCCAACATCGCGTAGTTAGAGATATCTACCAACGCAGAAATACTTCTTTGACCGGCGCCCTCTAAACAACGCACCATCCAGTCAGGTGTCTTCGCTTTGGCATTAACACCCTTGATAACGCGACCTGCAAATCTGCCGCATAGGTCTGAGTTCTCTACAGTTACTTTGATTTTGTCTTGAATTGAGCTTGCTTGCGCTTTGATTTCTGGCACACATAGTTTTGCACCAGTAATAGCTGCCACTTCACGAGCCACACCCAAAATAGATAAACAGTCAGCTTTGTTCGGTGTTAACTTAATCACAAAGATTGTGTCATCAAGCTTTAAGTAGTCACGAATGTTGCTACCAATCGGCGCATCTGCTGGCAATTCCATGATGCCATCAGCTTCTTGCGGCACGCCCAACTCATTACCTGAACACAACATGCCTTGCGACTCAACACCACGCAACTTACCCAACTTGATCGCAAATGGTTTACCACCCTCTTCAGCTGGTGGTAATTGAGCACCTACCAAGGCACAAGGAATTTTGATACCCGCTCTTGCGTTTGGTGCACCACACACAATTTGTAGGGTCTCACCACCAGCATTTACTTTACACACGCGCAAACGATCTGCATCAGGATGCTGTGTTGCTTCCAATATTTCTGCAACAACGACTTGTGAAAAAGCTGGCGCCAAAGGACGTGTCTCTTCTACTTCTAAACCAGCCATGGTCAAAGCATGAGACAACTGTTCCGTTGTCAAATCAGGATTAACGTATTGCCTGAGCCAAGATTCTGAAAATTGCATAGTGTTTGCTCAGTGTGAATTAAGCTGGGAATTGAGACAAGAAACGAATGTCGTTCTCAAAGAACAAACGCAAATCGTCAATGCCATAACGCAACATAGTTAAACGCTCTAAGCCAGAACCAAAAGCAAAACCAATGTAACGCTCAGGGTCTAAACCCATGTTACGCAGTACGGTTGGATGCACTTGTCCTGCACCTGAAATCTCTAACCAACGACCTGCCAACTTACCAGAACCAAAAGCCATATCAATTTCAGCAGATGGCTCTGTAAATGGGAAATAAGAAGGACGGAAACGAACGTCAATAGCGTCCGTCTCAAAGAATGTTTTTAAGAAATCGGTATACACGCCCTTAAGGTCTGCAAAAGAAACACTCTCTGCAATCCATAGGCCTTCTACCTGATTAAACATCGGTGAATGCGTCGCATCACTATCCACACGATAGGTGCGTCCTGGTGCAATCACTTTAATCGGTGGCATCACTGCATCTTTAGCGTGACGTGCCACATGCGCACTCGCATAACGAACCTGCATAGGGCTGGTATGCGTACGCAATAACAATGGTTTATTTTGTTCATCCACACCTTCAACATAGAAAGTGTCTTGCATGGATCTAGCTGGATGATTTTCTGGGCTATTTAATGCCGTGAAATTGAACCAATCGTTTTCAATTTCTGGGCCATCAGCCACATCAAATCCAATGGAACGGAAGATCTGCTCTACACGCTCCCAAGTGCGCATCACTGGATGCAAACTACCCACGTCTTGACCACGACCTGGCATGGTGACATCAATAGCTTCTGCACTTAAACGAGCTTGTAAAACGGCATCAGCCAAAGCTTGGCGACGCGCTGTGAGCGCTGCCTCTACTGCTGCTTTAACTTGATTGATTTCTGCACCGGCTGCTTTGCGAGCCTCAGGCTCTAACCCACCTAGCGATTTAAGACGCTCTGTGAGGATTCCGGATTTACCGAGGTAACGTGCCTTGGCGTCTTCGAGGGCCGCCGAATCGGCGGCACCTTCGAAGTCCCGCTTGGCATCCTCGACAACTTGGTCGAGTGAAACCATCTGCGGGCCCTACTTACGCTGCTACTACTGTTTTGATACGAGCGACTAGAGCAGCAAAAGCTGGCTTGTCGTTAATCGCCATGTCAGATAGAACCTTACGGTCTAACTCAACACCCGATTTCTTCATACCATTCATGAATACGCTGTATGTAACATCGTATTGACGAACAGCAGCATTGATACGTGCAATCCACAAAGCACGGAATACGCGCTTCTTATTGCGACGGTCACGGTAGGCATATTGGCCTGCGCGCATAACCGCTTGTTTAGCAATACGGAATACATTCTTACGACGGCCACGGTAACCTTTGGCAGCATCGATAACTTTTTTATGACGGGCTCTAGCTGTAACCCCGCGTTTGACTCTTGGCATGTGATTCTCCTATTCGTCTGAGGTTAAGCGTAAGGCATCATTGAACGTACTGATTTCACATCAGAATCATGTACGTTAACTGCACCGCGAAGGTGACGTTTGTTCTTTGTCGTCTTCTTGGTAAGAATATGGCGCTTAAACGCTTGACCACGTTTAATAGAACCGCTTGCGCGAACTCTAAAACACTTAGCTGAACCGCTTTTCGTTTTCATCTTGGGCATAACTGCTCCCTTTTCACTAATTTGTACGACTTAGGTGGCAATCGACGATTGCACTTCTATTACCCAGACATACTTCTAATAGGACTTTCGTCCTTCTCCGGTCAAACTTTCATTTGCCGGGTTACTTCAACTACTGTTGCCAGTAATTATTTCTTCTTTGCTGGAGAGAGAACCATCACCATCTGACGACCCTCCATCTTTGGAAACTGTTCTACTTGGCCATAAGGCTCTAGATCAGCTTTCAATCTTTCCAACATACGCACACCAATTTCTTGATGGGCTAATTCACGACCTCGGAAACGCAAAGTGATTTTTGTTTTATCACCGTCTTCTAAGAACTTCACAAGATTGCGCAACTTAACGTTGTAGTCACCGTCATCAGTGCCAGGGCGGAATTTAACTTCCTTCACCTGAATAACCTTTTGCTTTAACTTCGCTTCGTGAGCTTTCTTAGCTTCTTGGTATTTAAATTTGCCGTAATCCATCACACGGGCAACCGGAGGTTCTGCCGTTGGGGCAATCTCCACCAAATCTAATTCACTCTCTTCCGCCAGTCTTAAAGCTTCGGCCAATTTCACCACACCTAGTGGCTCACTGTCGTTGCCAATCAATCGCACTTCGGGGGCAGTAATTTCCCGATTAATACGATGCGTTTTCTCAGTAGCTATTTCGCGTTTCCTTCAAAAATTTTTAACAAGACCTTGCTCACCTCAGGCTAGCTGGGGTCCGACCTTCTGGGATACATCCTGTTGGAGTCGGGCAATGAAGTCGTCGATTGGCATCACACCTAAATCAACACCACCTCTGGCGCGCACGGCCACCGCATTTGCTTCACATTCCTTGTCACCGACAACGATGAGATAAGGAACCTTCTGCATTGCGTGCTCCCGGATTTTAAACGTAATTTTCTCGTTCCGCAAATCGACTTCAGCTCTAAATCCTTGTTTTTTGAGGATTTGCTGAACTTTTTCAGCATATTCTGCTGAATTTCCGGAAATATTCATCACTATGCACTGAGTTGGTGCAAGCCAAGTTGGCATCGCGCCAGCATGGTTTTCGATCAAAATACCGATAAATCTCTCTAAAGAACCCACAATCGCACGGTGCAACATCACCGGTACTTTGCGATCGTTGTCTGCTGAAACATATTCAGCGCCCAAACGTAATGGCATTGAAAAGTCGACTTGCATAGTGCCGCACTGCCAAGAACGACCAATCGAATCTTTCAAGTGGTACTCAATCTTAGGACCGTAGAAGGCGCCCTCGCCTGGCAACTCTT
>CAYFKY010000090.1:0-3976 GCA_964343915.1 uncultured Polynucleobacter sp.
ATCATTGATCTAGGTATCAACATTGATCATGTGGCCACGCTAAGAAACGCTCGTGGTACGACTTATCCTGATCCTTTAAAAGCTGCACAACTCGCTGAGGAATATGGCGCAGATTTAATTACCTTGCACTTGAGAGAAGATCGTCGCCATATTAAGGATGCTGATTTGATCAATATGCGACCTCTTATCAAAACTCGCATGAACTTGGAGTGCGCAGTAACGCCTGAGATGATTGAGATTGCCTGCCAAGTAAAACCGCATGATGTTTGTTTGGTGCCAGAGAAGCGTCAAGAAGTCACGACTGAAGGTGGTTTGGACGTTATTGGCAATTTTGAAAACATCAAAAATGCGACGCAACGTTTAATCAAAGAAAACATCACTGTATCTATTTTTATTGATCCTGATGAGCATCAGATTGCCAAAGCAAAGGAGACGGGTGCAACCGTGATTGAGTTGCACACGGGTAAATATGCGGATACTAGTGGAGATATTCAGCAAAAAGAACTTGAGCGCATTAGGGCAGCAGCTAAGTTTGGGCGTTCGATTGGTTTGAAGGTGAATGCAGGCCACGGTTTGCATGAGGGTAATGTGCAAGCTATTGCAGAAATATTAGAAATTGCAGAGCTGAACATTGGTCATGCGATTGTTGCTGAAGCAGTATTTAAAGGTTGGAAGTCGGCGATTCAGGACATGAGAGCCATCATGTTATCGGCGCGACAAACAGCCATGAATAAATAAGAAACGGTTATATCAATTCATCCATGATTGCTGGTATTGGTACTGACATACTCAAGATAGATCGCTTAAAAGCGGCTTATGAGAGAACTCATGGTCGTTTGGCTGAGCGCATCTTGGGGCCAGATGAGATGCAGGTTTTTAAATCACGTCTGGCTCGAAATGAATCGAGAGGCATTGCTTATTTGGCGACACGCTTTGCGGCCAAAGAAGCTTTTTCAAAAGCGATTGGCTTGGGCATGTATTCACCAATGTCTTGGCGTGCCATGCAAACTCTGAATGACCCAACAGGTAAACCAGTGGTGAAGTGTTCTGGTAAGTTGCAAGAGTTCATGGAGAAGAAACATTACAGTGCTCAGGTGAGTATCAGTGATGAAGTAGATATGGCGATTGCTTTTGTGGTGGTGACTTTTGGCACACCTGTTGTATCAGGAGTCACTGACCCTAAAGATTTGTTGGGCTAATTATTAACTAATCATTAAAAAAATAGTAGATTAATCACAGTAAAAGAATATGAGTAAAAAAAATAAATTTAAGGCTGGCCCGATTGTTTTGGATGTTGTCGGTAAGACTCTCAATAAAGAAGATATTCGTCGCATCGCCAATCCTAAAACTGGAGGCGTGATTTTGTTTGGTCGTAACTATGAGAGTAGAGCGCAACTGACTGCATTAACTAAAGCCATCAAGAAAGTTAGAACTGATGTCATGATCAGTATTGATCATGAAGGTGGCAGAGTGCAGCGCTGTAGAACAGATGGCTTCACTCATTTGCCAGCCATGAAGAAGCTAGGTGATATTTGGACCAATGGTGGTAAGAAGGCGCAAGCAGAACATGCCTTGAAAGCCATGGAAGCAGCCACGGCTGTCGGTTTTGTTTTGGCCAGTGAGTTAAGAGCGTGTGGTGTTGATTTTAGTTTCACACCTGTTCTTGATTTGGATTTTGGTCGTAGTGGTGTGATTGGTGATCGTTCTTTTAATCGTGATCCACAAATTGCTGCGATGCTAGCCAAGAGCTTAAATCATGGTTTGCAGTTAGCTGGCATGGCTAACTGTGGCAAACATTTCCCTGGGCATGGATGGGCTGAGGCAGATTCTCATGTGGCTATTCCGGTTGATGAAAGGTCACTCACAACGATCATCAATGATGACGCTAAGCCCTATGAGTATTTGGGCCTTGCTTTGGCATCGGTGATGCCAGCCCATGTGATCTACCCTAAGGTAGATAAGCATCCTGCTGGATTCTCAAAAGTTTGGCTACAAGACATCTTAAGAAAGCAACTGAAATTCACCGGTGTGATCTTTAGTGATGACTTATCCATGGAAGGTGCTTCCGTAGCAGGTAGTGTGGTCAAGGGTGCTGAGATGGCGCTGAAAGCGGGATGCGATCAGGTGTTAATTTGTAATCGACCTGATTTGGCAGATCAACTGCTCAAAGAGCTCACTTATGACGAGAAGCTGTATAAAACGTCTCGTGCACGAGTTGAAAAATTAATGCCCACTTCACAGGCAATGGATTGGGATGAACTGCAAGCCAGCCCAGATTATCAGCGGGCTAAGCAGTTACTGAAAGACCTTAAGCTGGTCTAACTCGAGCTGTTAATGTTTCGCTGCTGCCGCGCTCCTCGAGTGCGGATAAGCGCAATGCTTCATGCTCAAATTCAATAATGCCTGAGGCTAGGCGAGGGCGATCTAGAGAGATCACATAGGTCCAAACCAAGCTGCGATCTTTTCTTTTAAATACGTCTACGATTCTTTTCATAAATCTGCTTTTAAGGCTCCAATCAAACTAGCGCTAAGTTACCACGTAACACTATATTTAGTTATAAGTGTTTCCCATAACCCTAGCTATTGTGAAACTTACAAGGATGGATACAATTTAGTGCTTAATAATATATAATTGTATATAATGTAATTCAGTAAATTGAAATAACAATCAATACCCAATCGTGAATCTGAAATAAGGCATTGATTTTTATAGAGATGTATTTTGAAAAACCAAAAAAAGGAAGGCAACTATGTCAGAACTGAGTAACGCAAATCAGGCAACAACAGAAAGCCCAGGTTGGAGTCCCTATTTAGCAGGAGCACTACTGGGTGTCTTGGCGATTGTGTCTGTGTATCTCACAACCACCTTGATGGGTAAGTCAAATTATCTAGGCGCATCAACTACTTTTGTGCGAGCAGCAGGATTGTTATTCCAAAGTGTTGATCCTGCACACGTTGCTGAGAACGCTTATTACGTGAAAGAAAAAGTCAAAGTTGATTGGCAGTTCATGATTTTGATTGGCATCTTCTTTGGCGCACTGATTTCATCATTAAAAGACAGTAGCTTTAAGTTAGAAGCTGTACCACCGACTTGGGAAAAACGTTTTGGGCCATCTGTTGCTAAGCGTGCCGTATTTTCATTTTTAGGTGGCATTGTCGCCATGATGGGGGCGCGTCTTGCAGATGGATGCCCAAGTGGTCATGGCTTAAGCGGCATGATGCAGTTATCAGTTAGTTCATTTGTGGCATTGGCATTCTTCTTTGGAGCAGGCGCCATTGTTGCCAACTTGATGTACAGAAAGGTTCAATAACATGTCTACAGAACAAATTTTAGGATTGATCACAGGTTTGGCATTTGGCTTCTTATTGCAAAGAGGTCGCATATTACGTTATGACAAACAAGTTGGTGCGATGTTGTTTAAAGACATGGCAATTTTTAAATTCATGTTGTCTGCCATCGTTGTCGGTATGTTTGGCATCTTGGCTTTGAATGATCTTGAGATCATTAAATTAAGTCATAAGGCGATGAACGTAGGAGCCATCTTGGTTGGTGGCACATTATTTGGTATCGGTTGGGCTGTGATGGGTTTTTGCCCTGGTACATCAGTAGGTGCTGTGGGTGAGGGACGTTGGCATGCTATTTTTGGCGTCATTGGCATGATCGTTGGTGCTGGCATTTACGCTGAGATGTATCCATTCTTTAAATCAACTGTCTTGTCTTGGGCTGATTTTGGCAAGATTGGTTTGCCAGAAGCGTTAGGCATCAATCACTGGGTGATTGCTATCGCTTTTGCCATCATCACTCTCTTGATGTTTAGGTGGTTTGAGAAAAAGGGAATTTAAGGCTCAAGTTATAGAAAGTGAAAAGTATTAATAAAAAACCACCGCTATGCGGTGGTTTTTTTCATCTTAATGGTGCCGCCCTCTAAGTGAAAGGTGGCTTTTTCACCATCTATATTTTTATAGACTGCTTCCC
>CAYFKY010000091.1:0-3970 GCA_964343915.1 uncultured Polynucleobacter sp.
CTGCCCCAACCTAATTGCACCATGCTGCCTTCAGTCAAGCGGCGATAGGGGATTCCTCTTGCAATAGCTGCATCAACGATTGAGCCAGTACTTGGTCCTAAACGAATATCTTCATCTAGTTCTCTCAATTGCTTGAGGTACTCATCTAAATGTGAGCCGTTATCAATCAGTGCTGAGCGGCATAGTTTTAAGGCTAGATCTAAAGCTAAACGACCAACTTTTTCTTCGGTGTATTCAACTACTACGATGTACACACCATCATCAGGCGTTGCCATGGTGCGGCTAAATGTTACGGGGCAACCGGCTTGAGCTTGAAGGTCTCTTGAGCAAACCTCTAGGGCATGCGCTAGAGATACCGTTTCATTTTGTCCGTAAGATCTTAATGGGCCTAATTGGGGGAAGCGTTCGCGTAATCTAGTTTCAAAGCCAAAGATGTTGGTAATAATTTTTTCGTTCTCTTCGCACTTCACAAGAGCTTCTAAAGCGGTGTGTCTGCCCCATAGGTTAGGGCCTCTTAGTGCGCGGATACGTGTTAGTTCCATAGTCTTGGCTAGTTATATGTTTGTAGACCTGTTGCAATAATATCTTTGGGTGTGTTTAAAGCCCAAACTGCAGCGACTGCAGCTAGTACGCTTTCTAATGTATTGGCCTTGCTGCTTGATTGCAAAAGAGGAATGCTAGAAGTGCGAATCAATCGATCTTGATCTTGTCCTTGTGACAAAACAATCGTGTCATTTTCTGTGAACACCGCTTTGCCACCTTTGGCTAAATGATCTTTGGTAATGCTGTTAAGACCATGCTTGCTAAAGAAAATGACTTCACCATCTGATAGTTCTGCCATTTTCGCAACGGCTTC
This sequence comes from uncultured Polynucleobacter sp., assembly GCA_964343915.1. Classification (GTDB taxonomy): domain Bacteria; phylum Pseudomonadota; class Gammaproteobacteria; order Burkholderiales; family Burkholderiaceae; genus Polynucleobacter. Next base: position 857 of record CAYFKY010000091.1, read on the forward strand.
ATCATCAGCATTTAATACTGCAGCACCTGTTGGTAGAACCACGTCTACTTGGGTACGCATCACGTTATAAATTTGTTCTGGTTCAGTGATCGAGCACTCTGGTACGGTATCTGTTGGATCAAGGTTGGTCACGATACCAACCGCGCAGCGATCGTAGGCCAGACCTTCGTTCAAAATAGTGCGGCTATCGTTTTCAAAAACTGCCGCTTCTACTTGGCGATTTAACAAAATACGATTCCCACTGGTCCAGTTAGCGCAGTTACCAGGTGTTTGTAGGCGTTGATTGAAGTAGGCACCTTTGCTGCAAGCAAGACCTACTTTCATACCTGTGAGTTGCATGAGGTGAGTGGTGAGTTGCGCCACCATGGTTTTGCCCCGTGAACCTGTCACACCCACAATTGGAATTCGACCATCTGTGTGATTGGGGAACAAATGCTCAACAATCGCTGCGCCCACCGGTTGAGGTTCACCCACGGCAGGTTTTAAATGCATGATGAGTCCTGGGCCAGCATTGACTTCAACAATCGCGCCACCTTGTTCTTCTAGCGGTCTAGAAATATCTTCTGCTACCAAGTCGATGCCAGCGATATCTAAGCCAATCACTCTGGCTGCTAATGCTGCTTGTGCAGCCACGTCTGGATGAACCAAGTGAGTGACTTCAAAAGCCATATTGCCAGACCCTTGAACCAATACTTGTTGACCTACAGCAGGCACTGAATCAAGCGTTAATTTTTGTCTTGATAATTCGATTTCTAGTTTGGTATCGAATACCACGGGGCTAAGAGGCAATATCTCAGCGTCGCCTCGACGTGGGTCGGTGTTGATTTCTTCTTCAATGAGTTGGCGAATCGTGCGCTTACCATCACCGATGGCCCAGGCTGATTCACCTTTGGCAGCAGCTACTACTTTTTTGCCAACCACCAAGAGACGATGTTCGTTTCCAGGGATGTAGCGCTCCACCATCACGCCGCTGCCTTCATTGAGAGCATCATCGTAGGCTTTTTCAATTTCTTCTTGGGTGGTTAGATTGGTAAATACGCCACGTGCATGGTTGCCGTCATAGGGTTTCACCACCACTGGTCCACCAATATCTTGCGCCGCTTCCCATGCATCGCTAGGGCTTTCAACCATGCGACCTTCAGGAACTGGTACACCGCAGGATGCTAACAAAGATTTGGTTAAGTCTTTATCTCTGGAGATGCCTTCGGCAATCGCACTGGTTAAATCTGTTTCAGCTGTCCAAATGCGGCGTTGTTGGTTGCCGTAACCTAGTTGGACTAAGTTGCCTTCAGATAAGCGTATGGATGGAATTCTTTTTTCGCGTGCGGCATCAACGATGCAGCCTGTACTTGGTCCCAAATACAGACTGTCGACCATGTCTTCGATTTCTTTGATCGCGGCAGGCACATCAAATGGCTTATCTTCAATCGCAGCCATCACTAAATCACGCGCGTGATACAAAGCAGTTTCGGTGATCTTCTCGTGCCATGCACGAACGACTACTTTGTAAACGCCACGCTTATTGGTCTCACGTGCTTTACCAAAACCGCCAGGCATGCCAGCTAAGTTTTGTAACTCGAGGGTGACGTGCTCAAGAATGTGAGCAGGCCATGTGCCTTCTTCTAGGCGTTTGATAAAACCGCCGCGCTCACCATAGCTGCAGCGATGCTCTATCAAAGTAGGTAACCAAGCGCAAAGGCGCTCTGTAAATCCAGGAATGGTGTTCGATGGGCAGTCTTCTAGGTCACCAATGTCTACCCATGCTTCAAGCACTGGGCGATAGGTCCACATACTGGGTCCTTTTAGGACCTTTATATCTATGATTTCTATAGTTTTTTTACTCATGCGGGCCGGAAGTGCCAAAAATACCTAATTGTACTTTGTCGTATAACGATTTGAACAGGTTTTGGTTGACATAAATCGACATAAAAAAGGTAAATATTTACTTCATTAAATTTGCGATAATTGCGTACTTATAAAGATAAAAAGTATTTTTGCCTTGACCTCTTCTGAATCTAGCCTTACTGACCGTTTAGCCAATCATTGGCGCGTTGCTTTGCCATTGGTGTTACGACCTGGCGAAGAAGTCATCTTAGCTCTGGAGCTAGATTTAAATCAGCAATTAGAGTTTTCAAGCGGATTGGTTTGTTTAACCAATCTGGGCTTGATTGCGTTTAACCGACAAGATGATCTGTCAACAGTTCAAGATCCAAGTGCCTGGAGCTATTGGAACTTTGCTGATGATTTAAAGCTGCATTTACACGATCATGCTGGTGTAGCAAGTCTTGAATTATTTAATCAAGATGGTCGCTTAGGTTTGTGGCGTTTTACTTTGGCTCAAAATCCTGTTGCAAATCGACTCTTGCAGCAATACAAGATTGAATTTGCAAAATCGATGGGACATGAGTTAGACAATGGTTTAGATCAATCGCAGCCGTTGTGCCCAAGTTGTTGGGTGCCGTTGCCGCCTGATCAAGATGAGTGTCCAGCGTGTACCTCAGAAAACCTAACACCACCCTCTACTTGGACATTATTTAGATTGTGGCGTTTTGCAAAGCCATATCAAGGCCAGTTGTTAATTGGCTTTTTATTAACTTTGGCTTCGACCGCCGCAACATTGGTGCCACCATATCTAACCATGCCATTAATGGATGACATTTTGTTGCCATATCAAAGTGGTCAGCCAATTAACTATGAGTTAACAGCCTTTTATCTGGGTGCTTTATTTCTTGCAGCACTCTTGGCTTGGGGTCTGGGTTGGGCTAAGACCTATATCTTGGCTTTGGTGAGTGAGCGAATTGGTGCTGACTTAAGAACTAGTACCTATCAGCACTTAATGAAGCTGTCTTTGGAGTATTTCGGGGGCAAGCGAACAGGTGATTTGATGGCGCGGATTGGTTCCGAGTCTGATCGCATTTGCTTGTTCCTGTCGCTGCATTTACTAGACTTTGCAACCGACGTGTTGATGATTTTGATGACGGCTGTGATCTTGGTGTCGATTGACCCGTGGTTGGCATTGGTGACTTTGACACCTTTGCCATTTATTGGTTGGGCGATTCATGTGGTGCGTGACAAGTTGCGTTATGGCTTTGAAAAAATTGATCGTATTTGGTC
>CAYFKY010000092.1:0-3966 GCA_964343915.1 uncultured Polynucleobacter sp.
CCCTCTAAGTGAAAGGTGGCTTTTTCACCATCTATATTTTTATAGACTGCTTCCCAGCTTTTTTCGTCTGCGCTGATGAGTTTGACCAGTGTATAAGCGGGAGTTGTTGGAAATAAAGGTTGCTCGGTGTAATGAAATAAAAAACCATACATGTATTCAACATACAAATGTTTGGGTGCACTCTTTTGACTCATTTGGTGACCTCTTCCGAATCAGTTATCCACAGAAATTGTTTATAACTTCTATTGAATTAATCATAAACCTACTAAAAACAAAGCGCTAGGTTGTTTGCTTAAAAAACAGTCAATTTGTTTATTAGATTAAAAGCAGATTAACAAATGATTGTGAAGAAAAATTGACGTAAAAAAACCACCCTAGCAGGGTGGTTAATTGAAGATTCAGTTGAATCAACTGAATCTTTAACAACATCAATTAGTTAGCACGGCTGCGGTATTCGCCAGTACGTGTATCAATCTCAATCTTGTCACCTTCGTTACAGAACAATGGTACTTGTAGTTCGTAGCCTGTAGCAATCTTGGCGTTCTTGAGTACGCGACCTGAGCTTGTATCGCCTTTAACAGCTGGCTCTGTGTAAGTGATTTCGCGAACAACAATGGTTGGTAGTTCTACTGACAAGGCTTTGCCTTCGTAGAAAACTACTTCAACTGGCATGCCGTCTTCTAAATAGTTAAGAGCGTCACCCATGTTGTCTTTTTCAACTTCGTACTGGTTGTACTCTGTATCCATGAATGCATACATTGGATCTGCAAAGTAAGAATAAGTACATTCTTTACGTTCCAAAATCACAACTTCAAATTTGTCATCAGCTTTGAAAATGCCTTCGTTAGGCGCTTCAGTGATCAAGTTTTTAAACTTCATCTTAACAACAGCGGCGTTACGACCTGAACGGCTGTATTCAGTTTTCTGAATAACCAATGGCTGGCCATTCAACATGACAACGTTACCTGTGCGGAGTTCTTGAGCAATTTTCATCGCGATATTTCCTGAGATTTCACAAAGTCTAAGATTTTACCCTCTAAATGACCTAAAGCCACTAACTTCTGCCTCCAAAGGGCAGAATGTTGTGTCCAAGCCTCTAAATGTGGCCACCAATCGATTGGGGAGCCCCATTTCATGGCGGATAGCCCTAGTGACTTAACCATTGGAGAGGCATCTTCAAAATACCGCTCTAAAAAAGCATCTAACTTCACTTCGTGGGCTAAATCTGATTGAGGGTAGATGTCCCAAATGAATGGTTTACCGGCCCATTGTGCTCTCACAAAGGAATCTTCACCTCGTACCAAGTTCATATCGCAGTGAGCCACTAGCCAGTCGTAATCCTCTTGTGGCACAAATGGTAGTTCTATTAATTTCAGTGCTTTTAATTCAGGCGCTAATTGAGCAACAGAAACATTTTGACCGGCACAAATGAACACATCCGCGGTATCACCACAAGAGCTGGCGGCTTGATTTAGTAAACGTAGCCAATCATCCAGTGGGGCGTGGCGATAATTAAAGATAGAGATGCGTTTAGCATCTTGTCGGCATTGAGACCCAGCTTTGAGGAGCGATTCAGGGATTGGCTGCTGACCGTCACGTAACGTTACCTCGTCCCAATCGCCCAATGTCACACCGCCAGTTTTGGTTGTAAAGCCTGGGAAGTAAAAGTACTTCTTGAGACCATTGTTTTGCGGGGATGGCATGAGGTGCATGCCATCGGCCCAAGCTTCTGCGGTTAAGTACTCCAAATTAATCCATGTGGGCGCTACTGGTCGATTGGTCATTGCAGTCACATACGATTCTGGTAGGTGACAAGCAAAGGCTTCGATGACCACATCGCCAATACTATTTAACACTTCAGTAGACTCCGCGGCTGACCAAGGTAATACCTCGATACCCAGGGTGGCGCCATAGCCGATAGCATCGCCATGGGCGATGGTATTCAAAATACTTAAATCATCGCAAAATAAACGAATGCGGATATCATCATGATTAGATGTATTAGATAAACGAGAGAGAGCTCTGGCAAGACGCCAGCACACACCAGCATCACCATAGTTATCGACGATTTGACAGAAAATATCCCAACGCATGTCGAATGAGACCCCAGAAACCCTCTTAAATGACGTTAAAAAATTACCTGGTTTGCCAGGTGTTTATCGCTTTTTTGATGAAGCAGGGCAAATCTTATACGTTGGCAAGGCAAAAGACTTAAAAAAGCGCGTTAATAGTTATTTTCAACGAAATCTCTCATCACCTCGTATTGAGCGGATGGTGACAAAAATTCGTTCTCTAGAAACAACGGTAACACGCACTGAAACTGAAGCGTTGATTCTGGAAAATAATCTCATTAAAGAATTATCTCCACCATTCAACATTCTTTTTAGGGACGATAAGTCTTACCCCTATGTGATGCTATCAGGACATCAATATCCAAGACTAGCGTACTACCGTGGCAGAGTTGATAAACGTCATCAATACTTTGGCCCATTCCCCAACTCTTGGGCTGTTAGAAACAGTATTCAAATATTACAAAAAGTTTTTCAGATTCGAACTTGCGAAGATACGGTTTTTAAGAACAGAAGTAGACCTTGTTTATTGCATCAAATTCATCGTTGCAGTGCTCCTTGTGTGGGCAGAATCACTGATGTCAACTATGCCGAAGATGTGAATAAAGCCATGAAGTTTTTGGAGGGCGATCACTCAAGTGTCATGGCTGAGTTTGAAAAAGCCATGTTTGCCTACAGTGAGAACATGCAGTTTGAAGAAGCTGCCATGATGCGTGACAGGATTGCTGATTTGTCGCAGGTGCTGCAGCAACAGTCTATGGATGCGGTAGCTGATGGTGAGGGTGATGTTGATATTTTAGGTATTGCCATGAAGGGTGGCTTGGCTTGCATTAATTTGGCGATGGTCAGAGGTGGCAGACATTTAGGTGATAGGGCTTATTTCCCAAAAATGGGACGATTTAAAGAAGATGCAATGCCTGATGGTGATGAGGTGATGCAAGCTTTTATTGCTCAACACTACTTAAGTGATGACACGGAGTCTTTAAAGCTCATACCCAGAGTTATGGTGATACAAGACTTTAAAGATAGCCCAGAGTATGAAGAGTTGCAGCAACTCTTAAATGACAAAGCCAATAAAAAAGTACAAATACTCAAGCAGCCTCAAGGGCAAAGAAAGCATTGGTTGATGATGGCGCAAAACAATGCTGAGTTGGCCTTGACTAAGCGCCTCACTGAGGCGGGTGGTCAAGAAGCTAGAACGCGATCATTGATTGATGTTTTAAATCTTGATATTGAAAACGCTGAAGATCTCAGAATTGAATGTTTTGATATTAGTCATACCTCTGGTGAAGCAACACAAGCTAGTTGTGTGGTGTATCAAAAACACGACATGCAAAGTGGTGAGTACAGAAGGTTCAATATCAATGACATCATTCCAGGTGATGACTATGCCGCGATGCGCCAGGTATTGCAGCGCCGCTATGCAAACTTTCAGGAGATTCCCGCTGATAAACAGCCCCACATTGTTTTGGTTGATGGCGGTAAGGGTCAGGTGAGTATGGCCAAAGAAGTTTTTGACGAGTTGGGTTTGGATATTGCCATGATCGTGGGTATTGCCAAAGGTGAGGGCAGAAAGGTTGGACTTGAAACACTCATCTTTGCAGATCAACGCGAGCCATTGATCTTGGGTTTAGAGAGTCCAGCGCTTTTACTCACGGCGCAAATTAGAGATGAAGCTCATCGCTTTGCCATCACCGGCATGAGAGCAAAGAGGCAAAAAGCCAGGAACGTTTCTCGTCTAGAAGAGATGGAGGGGATTGGGGCCAAGAGAAGACAAAAGTTACTTGCTAGATTTGGTGGTCTCAAAGGTGTGATCAACGCCACCATTGAAGAATTGCAGCAAGTGGAAGGTATCTCTAAAGCCTTGGCTGAGCAGATATACAAACAGTTGCATTAA
>CAYFKY010000093.1:0-3953 GCA_964343915.1 uncultured Polynucleobacter sp.
TCAATGAGCTTGTTAGCTTGACTGCTCAAATATTGAATGAGCCATTGTTTGATTCAAAGGTGTTGAGTCGCGAAAAAGATCGAACCATCATGGCGATTAAAGAAGCGCAAATCAAACCCGAAGTTATTTTGAGTAAAGAGTTTGATCGGCAAATATATGGAAGCCACCCATATGGGTTAAGTGCAAGCGTAGCTACTGTTCAATCCATTACTCAGAAAGACGTTAAAGATTTTTATTTCAATCGATACTCCAAGAAGGGCGTCAAAGTATCCATTGTTGGTGATATTGATAAAGCATCAGCAGATCAGTTGGTTGAAAAGGTTTTGGCGGGCTTTCCAAAAGAAGCAAAGATTACTCAAAGCGTTCCAGAGGTGAGTCTCTTTCAGCCCAATTCGTCAAAAGTTATTAAGATTCCACATGCTGCTCAGCAGGCTCATATTTCTATGGGCATGCCAACGATTGCCAGAAAAAATCCTGATTACTTCCCGATGCTAGTAGGTAATTACATATTGGGCGGTGGAGGTTTTGTTTCAAGATTGGTTAAAGAAGTGCGCGAAAAACGAGGGCTAGCCTATAGCGTCTACAGTTATGTATCACCAGGCCGTCAAATTGGACCTTATGTAGCTGGTATGCAGACGCAACAGTCTCAAGCAGATCTAGCGGTTGATGTCATGAAGAAAACGATTTCAGAATTCATTGAGCATGGCCCTACTGACGAAGAGATGAATGCAGCAAAGGATAATTTGATTAATGGGTTTCCATTGAGAATTGATAGTAATCGTAAGATTCTTGATAACGTTGCGAGCATTGCGTGGAATGACCTACCACTAGATACTTTAGATACTTGGAGAGCTCAATTAAAAGCTGTTACGAAAGAGCAAGTGAAGGCAGCATTTAAGGCTCACTTAGATATGAATCGTATGGTCACGGTAGTAGTTGGTGCACCATGAGTGGAGGAAAAGTTAGAGTCATTGGCGGCTCATGGCGAGGCAGAAGTATCAAGGTAGCCGATCTGCCTGGTCTTAGGCCAACTGCAGATAGAACGCGTGAGACCTTGTTTAATTGTTTGGGTCAGCGCGTTGACGACTTAACTTGCTTAGATATGTTTGCTGGGACTGGTGCATTAGGTTTTGAGGCGTTATCTAGAGGGGCAAAATTAGTACACATGATTGAGCAATCCCCCAAAGCTATTCAGTTAATCAAAGAGAATTATCAATCTTTAAGTCGTGATGGGGCTTTGGGTCATTTGGATTTGATGCGTGGCGATGCAATTCATCAAGTGACTAACTTGTTGGATGATTCAGTCGATATCACCTTTATTGATCCGCCGTTTTCTCAAGAAGATTTATATTCAAAAGCATTGGTCCAGGCTCTGAGGATCAATAAAAAAACCATTGGATCTGCAATCTACATAGAACATCCCAAAAACGTTGTAATTGAGCAACTTCTAAAAGAAATCCCAAAAAATGCAGATTTATGGGAAATTCGTCGTACCATACGCTCCGGGATGGCAATTGGCAGTTTATTGGCACCAAAAAGCCATATAAACTGACCTAAAGCTTTGGGAGAATATATGGCAGTAGCAGTTTATCCAGGTACATTTGATCCGTTTACACGCGGCCATGAGGATTTGGTTCGTAGAGCTTCATCTATTTTTGATGAGGTTGTAGTAGGTGTGGCTGATAGTAAAAATAAAAAACCAATATTTAATCTAGAAGAGCGCATGGAAATCGCTAGAGAAGTATTGGGTCACTATAGCAATGTTCGCGTAGAAGGTTTTAGCGGGCTACTGAAAGATTTTGTGCGAAAAAATAACGCCCGAGTTATTGTCCGGGGTTTGCGTGCGGTTTCTGACTTCGAATATGAGTTTCAAATGGCGGGCATGAATAGATACCTATTGCCTGATGTTGAGACTTTGTTTTTAACCCCATCAGATCAATATCAATTCATTTCAGGAACATTCGTTCGTGAGATTGCATTATTGGGCGGAGATGTGAGCAAGTTTGTTTTCCCATCAGTTGAAAAATGGCTCGCAAAAAAGATTTGATGGTGTCTAGGTAAGTTTATGGCGTTAATGATTACAGATGAATGCATCAATTGTGATGTGTGTGAGCCTGAGTGCCCTAATGACGCCATTACCATGGGTTTAACAATCTATGAGATTGACCCAAATAAATGCACGGAATGTGTTGGTCACTATGATGTGCCGCAGTGCCGTCAGGTTTGCCCAGTTGATTGCATTCCATTGCATCCAGAGCATGTCGAAAGCCATGATCAGTTAATGACAAAATATCGCGCACTAACTGGTAAGGCCAACTAATCAAGTATTGCTGTGCAGTTCCATCGTGGCATTGTTGATGTCACCAACAGCTATCTTTGGCATTACTTTTAAAAAACAAGTAATAGCGCGGTCGATATCAATTTGTTCCTCGAGTCGCGGTTTTTTAAGAACATAATCAGCAACATCTAAATTCTTGTTGCCATCCTCGCTATCTCTTGGGTGACCAATACCGATTCTTAGGCGCCAATAGTCATTTGTGCTTAGATGAGCGCTGATGTCTTTTAGACCGTTGTGACCACCTAACCCACCAGCCCATTTCAGGCGTGCTACACCAGCTTTTAAATCAAGTTCATCATGAACAACCAAAATTTCTTTGGCAATAATCTTATGAAAGCGACAAATTGCTGAAACAGCCTGGCCACTTCTATTCATGAAGGTGTTGGGCTTCAGTAAATAGGTGTCGTTGCCGTTGAGTTTAATTTTGGTAATTTCACCAAAAAACTTATTGTCTAGTTGCCATTGGCTTCCTTGAGCGCGAGCGAGTTCATCCACAACCCAAAAGCCAGCGTTATGGCGATCTTTCTCGTGTTTTGTGCCTGGATTACCAAGGCCAACAATTAATTTGAACATAGCGTTACTTTAGACTAATTTCACTTCGAAAAAAAACCCGCGCATGCGCGGGTTTTTTGTGAGCCAAGAAGAATTATTTCTTTTCTTCTTTAGCGGCCTCAGCAGGTGCCGCAGCAGCTGGCGCTTCAGTTGTTTCTGCTTTAACTGTTGGAACGCGAGCATTAACAACCACTGGGTTTTCATGTTCGAGGTGCGGAACAAGTGAAAGACCTTTAGGTAGTGCAACATCTTTAACGTGAATAGCGTGACCCACTTCGATTTTGCTCAAATCAACTTGAATGAACTCAGGCAAGTCTGCTGGTAAGCAGCTTACTTCGATTTCAGTAGCGATATGGCTGATTAATGCGCCACCCAATTTAACGGCTGGTGCGATTTCAGCATTAACAAAGTGCAAAGGCACTTTAACGTGAATCTTTTGTTTAGCATCTACGCGTTGGAAGTCGATATGCAAAACCAATGGTTTAAAAGGATGCATTTGATAATCGCGCAAAAGAGCTTTTTGGCTCTTGCCAGCAACTTCGATATCCAAGATAGATGAGTGAAATGCTTCTTTACGCAAAGCGTGGAAAAGTGCATTGTGATCTAGCTCTACAGCTTGAGGGGCTTCATTACCACCATAAATAATGCCAGGCGTTTTACCGGCATTGCGCAGGCGGCGGCTCGCACCCGTTCCCTGTACGCTACGTTCGTAAGCGACAACTTTCATGTGAACTCCAAATAGTTAAAAATTAAGGGCTTTTCTGTTCGCGACCAAACAGGAAAGCCCTCTATTCTAGCTCAAAAAGCTTGTTTTTAAGCGATTAAATTAAGAATCAGCAAATAGTGACATCACAGAATCACCCGTACTAATGCGAGAAAGAGTTTCTGCTAGTAATGGTGCTGTTGATAAGACTCTGATTTTATTAAGTTTTTTTGCATCATCATTCAAAGGGATGGTGTCTGTAACAACTACTTCATCCAATTGAGATTCTGCGATTCTGCCCACGGCGCCACCTGATAAAACTGGGTGTGTACAGTAGGCTACAACGCTTTTAGCGCCACG
>CAYFKY010000094.1:0-3794 GCA_964343915.1 uncultured Polynucleobacter sp.
AATTACCCTGCTCCAATGATGGATATGGCTGAGATCAGGCTTGTAGGTTTTGTATGATCGCTTGCGCAGTTATGCCAATGACTCTGACTCGTTTTAAACGACTCAGATCACCAGCCAGTAGTTCAATCGCTGAACGATTAACGTCAAGCGTTTTTGAAAGCCAAAGTATCAGTGCATCGTTAGCTTTGCCTTCCACTGGCGGCGCTGCTAATCTGATTTTGAGCCTGCCATCATGCTCACCCTGAACTTCGGTCTTTTTTGCACCGGGCTGGCAATAGAGCGCCAAAACATAAGTGTCAGTTTTGGCATTTTCTTCTCTTAACCATGGTGGTAATTGGGTGCTCATAGTTGTATTTGAGCACAAAGTTTTTATCAAGGGTAAGATGAACGCATGACAGAACTACATCAACTATCCGCAAGCGTTGCAGCCAAAAAGATTCAAGCCAATGAATTAAAGTCAGAAGACTTGATTCGCTCTTGCATTGAACGAATTCGTGAACGAGAACCGATCACGCAAGCTTGGGTTGAAACTAATTTTGATGCTGCCATAGAACGCGCTAGATATCTTGATCGATCAGCGAACTTGGGTCCATTGCATGGCATTCCTTTTGGTGCCAAAGATCTATTTGATACCCATGACTTCCCTACTCGCTTGGGTTCACCTATTTATGAAAACAATCGTCCGAGTAGCGATGCAGTTCATATTGCCTTAATGAGGCAAGCGGGTGGAGTGCTCCTTGGAAAAACTGTCACAACAGAATTCGCTACGTTTAAAGGTGGCAAAACTACCAACCCTCACAACCCTGAATACACCCCAGGCGGATCATCCAGCGGGTCAGCAGCTGCAGTCGCAGATGACATGATTCCGCTTGCAACAGGCAGTCAAACCGCAGGGTCTGTCATTAGACCTGCAGCATTTTGCGGCGTAGTGGGATACAAACCCACTTACGGTAAGGTAAGTCTAGGCGGCGTCAAAAGCTTATCGCCTTCATTAGATACATTGGGTAGTTTTAGTAGAACTGTTGCTGATGCAGCGCTTTGTGTTGCGGCTATGTCTGGTGATCATCAGTTAGCCACCATTCATAAAATGAAGCATAAGCCTCGCATCGCCACGTGTTTGACCTATGATGGCGAGCTAGCCAGCACAGAAACGATCACAGCCATACATCACGCCGCACTTCTTGCTGAAGATGTTTTTAAAACTCAAGTGCCTGCGATTGAGTTGCCTACTATTTTCAAAGATATGTCAGCGCTGCAGGGTCGCATCATGTGGTCAGAAAGTGCTCGCAGCTTTTCTTTTGAACAAAACAACCACTCAGAACATTTAAGCCAACAACTTAAAGGTCTCATCAAATTAGGTTCTGCTATCACTTATGAACAGTATTCCAATGATTTGATTATTGCTGAAAAAGCCAGGGCCCTGATTGATCAATTGCTAACAGGATCTTGGGATGTTTTGATTGCACCAAGTGCCATTGGCGAACCCACCAAAGGATTAACCCAAACTGGAGACCCGATTTTCTGTCGAGTTTGGACACTGATGGGCTTACCTTGCATCACACTGCCACTCTATAAAGGGCCCAATCATTTACCAGTCGGCGTGCAATTAGTTGCTGCAAGAGGTCGTGATGCCCTGCTTTTATCAGTGGCTGATGCCTTAATGAGTGCTTAAAGATAGTTCTTTAAAAGCGGTATGAGTAAAGCACCCAAGATGCCATGTAAACCCATGGCTAAACTGGCATAAGTACCCGCTTCTGGATGGACAGCAAAAGCTCTAGATGTACCAATACCATGTGCTGCCGTACCCATGGCAAAACCTCTTTGCCACCACTCTTTCATACCCAATAAATTCAGAATTGTGCTGCCTAGCATGGCCCCAAGGATGCCAGTGACTACAGCAAAAACCGCTGTTAATGTAGGCGATATACCCATGCGCTCAGCAATACCCATGGCAATGGGTGCAGTAACAGACTTTGGATAAAACGCAGTGATGATCGCTGAATCGGCTCCTAAGAATGTGGCAATTGATACAGCACTCACAATAGAAACCACCCCACCACAAACTAGCGCGATTAATAGTGGAATTAATCTGTCTTTTAGGGCAGCAATGCCCCGATAGATGGGAACTGCTAGTGAGACGGTGGCTGTACCTAACAAGAAATGCACAAACTGTGCACCTTCAAAATACTTTTGGTATGGCATATCAACCACATACAAACATAACGCCACCAAAATGACGGCAATGGCTACAGGATTAGCTAATGGATATCTTTCTGTCTTTTGATAGCAAAAATGTCCTATCTGATATGCAGTCAGCGTGATGATCAATGCAAATAATGGACTGCCTGATAGATAGACCCAGATCTCAGCGATTTGTAAGGCATTAGGATTCATGAGAATCCTTTTTAGCCAGCCACCTCAACAGTACGGCAGTCACAGCAATTGTTAAAACAACACTGATTAATAAAGCTGCGCTGATAGCTAGAGCGTTGGCTTTAAGCTGAGGTAGAAATAATATGACACCAACGGCAGCAGGTACAAATAAAACGCCTAAGTGTTGACTGAAAGCATCTGACACCACGGCCAAGGGTTCATTCACCTGACCTTTGATGATCAGAAAAACCAACAGAAATATTAAGCCCAACACAGGGCCAGGAATAATAGGCCAGACAAAATGAGACACCAGCTCACCCAAACCTTGCCACAGAAGAATTTGGACTAAACCTGGAATCATCTTAAAACCTTAGTCCTGGGGCAACTCTACTAAATGATGCTTGAACAAATTCTTCTTAGCGACGTAATTTTCTGCGCTCAGCTTTAAGCCAGCAATGGCCTCTGGCGTTAACTCACGCACCACCTTCGCGGGAGAACCCAGAATCAGTGAGTTATCAGGAAACACCTTTCCTTCAGTCACCACTGAGCCAGCCCCTACCAAGCAATTTTTACCAATCACAGCGCGATTGAGAACTACTGCTTGAATACCAATCAAAGAATTTTCTCCAATCGTGCAACCATGCAGCATGGCTTGATGACCGACTGTGACATTCTCCGCTAGAGTTAATGGGCAGCCCATGTCTGTGTGCATCACTGTACCCTCTTGCACATTACTTCCCTTACCAACAGTAATCGGTTCGTTGTCACCACGGATCACAACACCTGGCCAAACACTCGCATCCTCATGCAAGATCACATCACCAATCAGAGTGGCCTCCTTTGATACAAATGCAGTCTCATGAATTTGTGGAACTTTATCTTTGTATTGATAGATGGTCATACACGTCCTTTTATCGTTTATTTTTCTACATTTGCTATGCGTGAGGTTTCCAGCGAATTGAGTACGAGGCGATCAATACTTCAATCAATAAAGAAACTAGCGCTAAGATGAATGAGCCAATACCTGCCACGAAGGTATATAAAACAAATGATGACAATATCAACTTACCACCCGTTGTTTCCGCAAAGAAAAGTTCTAAAACTGTCAGGCCAATCATCAGCGCACATAGCACCAAGAAAATCATCGCCACATTAATAAATCGACCACGCTTGGCAATACTCATTAATTCATCCTGATAGGCACTTCGTGCTGATACCGTGAGTGATGCATCTCCCATTTCTTTATGAATGACTCTTGCTCTATCAATCACACGTGCAAGGCGTTGGGTCAGCGCACCAATCATGCCAGCCACAGCGGTGAGCAAGAAAACAGGTGCAACAGCTAACTGAATGCTGTCACTTAATGTGCTTGGATTCATCATGAACTAAATATACCCCAGACTTTGATTTCTGACATTTAT
>CAYFKY010000095.1:0-3772 GCA_964343915.1 uncultured Polynucleobacter sp.
CCCTCATCTTGAACCTCAGCGTAGCCATTTTTAAAAAATTCTTGGGTTTGTAGGGCAGGTTTACCCTTTAATCTAAGGCCATTGGGAGCATATGGGGTTGGCTCCGCTGCGTAACGCCCACCAAGGTCATTTAAAAGCCCTAGAAGGTCCTCTCTTTGGGTTTTAATGGTGTTCACACGTAAATCAAGCGGGGCTGCCTTCAGCATTGCTTCCGCAAGCGGTAGACACTCATCTTTCGATACAGATGACCCAAGTGCATTCCAAATCCACTCAGGTAAGTTCACACGAGTTAAAGGCGCTAAATTTTGACGTTCAATCGTGCCAAAGCGCTTTAACCAATCAATTTCATTGGGGTGGACCACGAAAGCCAAATCAGCCAAGGCACTCTCCGCCCTATTGCCTGACCCCAAGCCACTCTCAATCATGGTGACCAACAAAGACAATAAGGCTAAGCGTCGCGCCAAAGGGCCTGTGCCACTCTCAGCAAATTGAGAAATTTCTGTTTTTCTTCTTAAGAATGTGAATGAGGCTTCTGCTATCAATGCCCTATCCCTATTACCTAAGCGTGGGTTTGAGCGGAAATACCTACTCACGACCATATCAGCCGGATGAGCAAACTTCATTAACTCAGTAATAACAACACCAAGATGCTCCACATGCTGAGGCAGCGCTTTTGCTCGGGCTGCTATGGCTTTTTGATCAGTAGACATTAATTATTTATCCGTAGAGATGAGCAGCTGAGTCTCTGGCGGACTCACTAAAACTCGATTTTCGCTGATAGAAAGGCGATTATCAATGAACCAACGAACAGCGCGCGGATAAATGACATGCTCCTGCTTTAAAACACGTTTAGCCAGTGTGTCCGGCGTGTCACCTGGCAACACAGGCACACTTGCCTGAATGACCATAGGACCATGGTCCAAAGCCTCTGTCACAAAGTGAACCGTGGCTCCATGCTCAGTGACTTTGGCTTCCAGCGCCTGCTCATGGGTATGCAATCCTGGGAATAAAGGAAGCAAGGAAGGGTGAATATTCAATAGGCGACCCGCATAATGCCGCACAAAATCCCCTGTCAAAATGCGCATAAAACCAGCTAAAACGACCAAATCAGGCTTGTAGGAATCGATTAGCTCGACCAACTTAGCATCAAAACTAGCTCGATCCTTGTATGCCCGATGATCCAAAACAGCAGTCTCAATGCCGTGAGACTTAGCAAAATCAAGCCCTCCAGCCTCAGGGCGGTTAGAAATTACGGCTGCAATCTTGGCCGGCCAGGCCTCATTTTGAGCCGCATTAACGATGGCTTCCATATTGGAGCCACGACCAGAAATAAGAATCACAATTGAAGTCATGCCCGCCAATATAATTCATACCTTAACGTGAAGGTAATTAGAGGCATCCCTCCCGCATCTGATTGGACCCCCTGCGCCCTAACCATCGGCAATTTTGATGGTGTGCATCGGGGGCATCAGGCTTTGCTTAAAAAGCTTGTACATAACGCTAAACAATTGGGCGTTCAGTCATGTGTGATGACTTTTGAGCCACACCCCATCGAATACTTCTCACCGGAAAAAGCCCCTTCTAGAATTTTAGGTCTTCGAGACAAACTAGAAGCTTTGGCAGAAATTGGTATTGATAAAGTTTTGGTGATTCACTTTAACCAAACATTTGCCAACCTCTCCCCTGAAAATTTTGTGAAGAAAATTTTGGTCGAAGGCTTGCAAGTCAAATCAATCCTGATTGGTGATGACTTTCACTATGGCGCAAAGAGAGCTGGCAATTTTTCAGATTTAACTTTGGCCGGCAAAGAACATGGTTTCATCGTTGAACGAATGGATACACTCAACAGCGACAATCAAGAAAGAATTTCTAGCTCAGCGATTCGAGTGGCATTAGCCAATGGCCAGATGGAGTTAACTCAAGAACTATTGGGTAGACCTTACATGCTGAGCGGCCATGTACTACATGGTCAAAAATTAGGAAGGAACCTTGGATTCCCAACCCTTAATCTAGCCGTTGCCAACAAACTACATAAAAGAAAACCTGCAGCTCAGGGCATTTTTATCGCACAAGTGCACGGCTTAAGCGACAATCCATTACCTGCGGTTGCAAGCTTGGGACAACGACCCACAGTTGATGACTCAGGAAGATATTTGTTAGAAGTTCATATTTTTAATTTCCAACAAAATGTGTACGGAAAATTAGTTCGCGTTGAGCTATTAAAAAAACTAAGAGACGAAGAAAAATACAACGATTTAGAAACACTAAAAACGGCTATCCATCAAGATGCCAATGCAGCAAAAAATTACTTTGAAATAACTCATCATGTCTGACAAAAAAAATTCATACCCGGTTAACTTGCTTGACACTAGCTTTCCCATGCGCGGCGACTTACCAAAACGCGAACCTCTATGGGTGAAAGAATGGCAAGAAAAGAAAATCTATCAAAAGATTCGTCAAGCAAAAGCCGGTAAGAAAAAATTTATTTTGCATGACGGCCCTCCATATGCCAATGGCGATATTCACATTGGTCATGCCGTTAACAAAATTCTTAAGGACATGATTGTCAAAGCCAAAGGCTTTGCTGGCTATGATGCGTTATACGTTCCAGGCTGGGATTGTCACGGTATGCCAATCGAAATTCAAATTGAAAAGCAATTCGGCAAGCATCTACCCACGGCTGAGGTTCAAGCCAAAGCAAGAGCCTATGCACAAGTACAAGTAGAAAAACAAAAGAAAGATTTTGAACGTTTAGGTGTTTTAGGTGATTGGCAAAATCCATACCTAACGATGGATTTCAAAAATGAAGCCGATGAAATTCGTGCTTTAGGAAAAATTTTTGAAAAAGGCTATGTTTACCGAGGCTTAAAACCAGTGAACTGGTGCTTTGATTGTGGCTCAGCTTTAGCAGAAGCTGAAGTTGAATACCAAGACAAAATTGATATCGCGGTAGATGTTGGCTTTAGTTTTCCAGAGGATCAGTTAGATTTAATCGCCAAAGCTTTTAATCTAAAAGCATTGCCTAAAAAAGAAGGCATGGCAGTCATCTGGACAACAACACCTTGGACGCTACCATCTAACCAGGCACTGAATGCACATCCAGATATTGAATATGCATTAGTTGATACTTCTAGAGGTTTGCTCATTCTTGCCAAAGATCGTATTGAGCCTTGCTTAAAAGAATATGAGCTAGATGGTCAAACAATTGCCACATGTAAAGGTCAGGCTTTAGCAGGTCTTGAATTTCACCATCCATTAAGCAAGGCACATGAGGGCTTTGCGAGAAGGTCCCCTATTTATTTAGCTGAATACGTCACGATTGATAGCGGTACTGGTTTAGTTCACTGCGCACCAGCTTATGGCGAGGAAGACTTTAAATCATGTAAAGCGAATGGTCTCAAGGATCAAGACATTCTTAACCCGGTGATGGGTGATGGTGTTTATGCATCTTGGCTACCTTTGTTTGCTGGTTTATCCATCTGGAAAGCCAATCCGCAAATTGTTGAAACACTAGAGCAGGCTGGCTCATTACTTAAATCTGCAAAGTTAAATCACTCATACATGCATTGCTGGAGACACAAGACTCCTGTGGTTTATCGCGCAACAGCGCAATGGTTTGCCAGCATGGACAGAAAACCGCATGCAGGCGGCTCTCTTAGAGAAACAGCTTTAGCAGGCATCGAGGCCACCGAGTTCTACCCTGCTTGGGGCAAGCAACGCTTACACAATATGATTGCCAATCGTCCCGATTGGACGCTGTCTAGACAGCGTC
>CAYFKY010000096.1:0-3748 GCA_964343915.1 uncultured Polynucleobacter sp.
TTTCCATAGAGATAGGCTCTTTGGCAATCTTCATGATCTTGCGGATCTTGTCTTCAGGAATCTCCATCTTCAACGCCAATGTTGCTGCATCTGGCTCATGACCAGTTTCTTGCAAGATTTGACGGCTGATACGGTTCATCTTGTTGATGGTTTCGATCATGTGAACCGGGATACGAATCGTGCGCGCTTGGTCAGCAATCGAACGTGTGATCGCCTGACGAATCCACCATGTTGCATATGTTGAGAACTTGTAACCACGACGGTATTCAAACTTATCAACCGCCTTCATCAAACCAATATTACCTTCTTGGATCAAGTCCAAGAATTGCAAACCACGGTTCGTGTATTTTTTAGCAATTGAAATGACCAAACGTAAGTTGGCAACTGTCATCTCACGCTTAGCGGCACGAGCACGCTTTTCGCCCTCGTTCATCTTCTTGTTCACTTCTTTTAATTCTGGAAGTGGCAAGACAACCTTATCTTGAATGTCGATTAACTTTTGCTGAATTTCTTGGATAGCAGGAACGTTGCGCTCAAGAATGCCTGAGTATGGCTTACCTTCTTTTAACAAGATAGAAGTCCACTTCAAGTTCAAGGCATATTTTGGCAAACCGTTTAATACTTCCGTACGGTTAACGCCCACCTTATCCACAAGAATTCTCACTAAGCCACGCTCTAGCGCCCAAACTTCGTCCACTTGCTTGCGCATCGTGTCGCAAAGCTTCTCAACAGACTTAGCTGTCAAACGGAAGCCCATCAACTCATTACGAATCGCTTCTTGCGCCTTCTTATAAGCTGGTGAGTTGTAACCTTCCTTCTCATGAGCCTTACGCATTTTGTCGAATTGCGTACGAATCACTGCAAACTTCACTAGTGATAATTGTTTTAACTCTTCTAGCTGTTTAGCAGACGCAGTGTTGCCACCGCCACCGCCACCAGCCTCGTCATCACCGTCGTCACCATCTTCCTCATCTAAGCCATCATCTTCCTCAACGGCCGTCATTGGAATGTCTTCAGCATTTGGATCAACGAGACCATCTACGAACTCATCAATCTCCATCGTGCCTTCTTCAATCTTTTGCACGTTATCCAAGATCTCAGAAATCGTTACAGGACATGCTGACAAAGCCATCACCATCTCTTTAAGACCGGCTTCAATCTTCTTGGCAATAACAATCTCACCCTCGCGAGTAAGAAGATCAACGGTACCCATCTCACGCATATACATACGCACTGGATCTGTGGTGCGACCAAACTCTGAATCCACTGTTGATAAAGCAGCTTCAGCTTCTTCTTCAGCTTCTTCCTCAGTGGTTGCTGAAGGAGCGTTTTCATTTAAAAGCAAAGTCTCAGCATCAGGAGCTTGTTCGTAAACAGTAATACCGATGTCACTTAACAAGCCAATCAATGTTTCCAATGAATCTGCATCAGAAATCTCATCTGACATCACGTCATTGATTTCGCCGTGAGTTAGGTAGCCACGAGACTTACCCATCTTGATCAAATGCTTCAATTTCGCACGACGCAACTCTTGTTGCTCTTCGCTACCTAGTTTTTGTGCATTGAATTCTTGTAGCAAAGCCTTTTCTTTGGCTTTACGATCACGTGCTTTTTGACGATCAGTGCGGTTATCAACGTTTGGATCTACTGGCTCAACTGGCTTTGGTTTACGTCCACGTGTTTTTTTAACCGGCTCTTCAACAACAGCTGGAGCTGCTTCTAACTTTGCTTCAGCTTCTTTGACTTTTTTAGCAGTCGTTTTTTTATCTTCAACTACTTTTGCAAGTTTTGTTTCTTTCTTCGCCTCTTTTTTAGCTGGGGCTGGTTTTGCAACAGCTTTCACTGGAGTCTTAGCAGGAGCTTTTGCTGGAGCCTTGGCAGCCTGCACAGGCTTAGCTGATTTAATCGGTTTGGCTACTGGTTTTTTTGCAACTGGCTTTTTAGGCGTCGGCTTCTTTGCCACCGGTTTAGCTACAGGTTTAGTCACCTTTTTAGCTGGCGCTGCTTTAACTGGTGCTTTTTTTGCAACTGGCTTAGTCACTTTCTTAGCTGGAGCAGCTTTCACGGGTGCTTTTTTTGCAACTGGCTTTTTAGCTGGGGCCGCTTTTTTTACTGGCTTAGCAGGTGATTTGGCGGCTGACTTCGCTACCGGCTTTTTAGCTACTGGTTTTGCGCTTGTTTTTTTAAGAACGGCCTTAGTAATGACTTTTTTGGCTTTAGTTGCTGACATAGGATTGATGCTCACTCACGTTAAAAGGCTAAGAAGTTACAAAACTGCTAACTTATTGAATTTTATTGGAAATTCGGAAACTTTCTATTATAGTCGGTGGTCTGACGTTTTTCCAGATTATTTAAGTTTTGCCATTAATTGGCGATATTTATCAGCATCGCCCTCTTGTGCAGCTCCGGCTGCAATTCTGGCGGCAATTTCTGTCATTTGATCTTTTAAATCAATGTGTTCTAATTTTTTAAGAGTGCCATAAAAGTCTTCTTTGGCAATATCTTCGGTCAACTCACTGTCCATGATCCTGTCACGCAAAATGGCATATGACTTAGCCAAAGCAGTTTTATCTAACTGCTCCTGAAAAACAGCAAAACCAACATTCGAAGGCATCGCTTCACACTGATTAATCAAATCAGTCATCAATATGTGTGCTTTTTCTGAGCGTTTTTGTGCGGCATTCAGAATCAAGCGCTTTTGTTCAGGCTCCAAACTTCTGCCCAAATATGGAAATTGCAACAATACGCGCAAGACTTGCTCCGCTAAATCCGTGGGAGCAGTGGGCGGAGGTCCTGCTGGGATCGGTGCCTTTTTATTCACCCAAGGTTTTTTACCATTAGGGGATGTTGTTGCTGCCACATAACCAGTTGTATTAGCCTGAACTGGGGTCATTGATGGCGGCGGCGCTACAGGCTTTAAGCCACAGAAATTTTCTAGCTCAGCAGGTGTGATACCAATTCTTTGAGACAACTCACGAATCAACTGCGCTCTTAAGGCAATCGGTGGCATGGATAGCAATAACGGTTTAGCAGCATGCTGAGTTTGAGCTCTACCTTCGGGAGTATTCCAATCATGTCCTTCGTTAGCCACCTGAATCACAAATGACGATAGTGGCATGGCCTGGCGAATCGCTTCTTCAAATGCAGGCGCGCCACGCTCCCTGACAAAACTATCGGGATCATGCTCTGCAGGCAAGAATAAGAACTTCACTTCTTTATCATCTGCCATCATCGGCAAGCACGCTTCTAGAGCACGCTTAGCAGCTCGCTGCCCCGCTGCATCACCGTCAAAAGAAAAAATAATGCGATCTGCTTGGCGCATCAGTGAGCGCACATGATTAGCAGTACATGCTGTACCCAAGGTCGCCACACCATTAGCAAAACCTAACTGCGCCAAAGCCACTACATCCATGTAGCCTTCACAAACAATCACATAACCTTTATCTCGAATCGCTTGTCTGGCTTCAAACAAGCCATACAAGGTATTACCTTTAGAAAATAATGGTGTTTCTGGTGAGTTTAGATATTTAGGTTCACCTGCATCCAAGATACGCCCACCAAATGCAATCACTTGCCCTTTGGGGTTGCGAATCGGAAACATGATTCTGTCGCGAAAGCGGTCATATCTCTTGGCATCAGACTGAATGATCAAACCAGCCTCCACCAAGACATGAGCGATTGAGTCTTCAGAATAAGCTCCAAAGACGGCTTCCAACCCTTGCCAAGAATCAGGCGCATAACCCAAGTT
>CAYFKY010000097.1:0-3747 GCA_964343915.1 uncultured Polynucleobacter sp.
ATTTGAATAGTGATGAATTTTGTTGCACCCTCGCCATCACGCACAATCATTTGGGCTAATTGCTGACTGATTTCAATTAATGCCTGACGGAAAATATCAAAAGCTGAGCCATTAGATGGAATCTCTACACCGCTAGCGCCCGTTGCCATCACAATGAATGAATCATTAGTAGAAGTATCACCATCAATAGTAATCGCGTTAAATGACAAATCTGCTGCCTCAGTGGTTAACTGCTGTAATAGTTCTTGGGAGACTTTTGCATCAGTGCCAACGTAGCCTAACATGGTCGCCATATTAGGGTGAATCATGCCAGCACCTTTACTAATACCAGTTAAGGTGATTGTTTGACCATTGATTTGCACTTGTTTTGAAGTGGCTTTGGGCTGAGTATCAGTGGTCATGATTGACTCAGCTGCATTGAACCAATTATCAGCCTCTAAGCGGCTAATTGCTTGCGGCATCGCTGCCACAACTTTTTCCACTGGCAAAGGCTCAAGAATCACCCCCGTTGAAAAAGGCAAAATCTGTTCACGTTTCAAGCCCATTAACTTAGCCAGCTCATCGCATGTCTTGATGGCATTTTGATAACCCGGCTCGCCAGTGCCTGCATTGGCATTACCGGTATTTACAACCAAAGCTCTGATCTCAAGACCAGCTTTTTGTGTCGCTGCCAGATGCTCTCTACAAATTTGCACTGGGGCTGCGCAAAAACGATTTTTGGTAAACACACCTGCCACACTTGAACCAGCTGGCAACTCAATGACCAAGACATCTTTACGACCTGGTCTTTTGATGCCTGCCTCAGCATGACCCAAACGTAAACCATTCACTGGCTTTAAATCACTGGCAACTGGCAAAGGAGAATTAACTGACATATTGATTCACTATTTAGTTAAGCTGACCATGGCATTGTTTGTATTTCTTACCACTTCCGCAAGGGCATGGATCATTACGGCCAACCTTTGGACCAGATTGCATGGGTTGTTGTGTCACCGGTTGTTGACCGGCTTCTTGAGATTCATTAGTTTCTGCAGAGCTACCATCAGCATGTTGATACTGAACACCCTTCACATCTGCTAAATCTTCTTGAATTGATTCTGAGGCTTGCTCTAACTCTGCAGCAGTCTGAATCTTCACAACCATGATGGTGCGCGTCACATCTAACTTCACGCTATCTAATAGGCGAGCAAATAATTCAAATGCCTCACGGCGATATTCTTGTTTAGGATCTTTTTGAGCATACCCACGCAGATGAATACCTTGGCGCAAATGATCTAAAGCAGCTAAATGCTCTCTCCAATGAGTATCCAAACTATACAAAGTGACAGAACGTTCAAAGTTAGCAAAAGATTCTCTACCAACCATGGCAACTTTACTGTCATATGAGTTCTTGGCAGCCTCTAGTACTTTTGCAAGCAACTCATCAGTTTCAATCGATTCAGATGCATCAATCATGGATTGCAAATCAACGCTCACACCCCATTCACCACTTAATACCTGAGTTAAACCAGCAACATCCCATTGCTCGACAACTGAACCCTGTGGAATATATTCATGGAATAAATCTGTGAAATATGATTCACGCAGATTGGCAATCAACTCACCAATATCACTAGACTCAAGGACTTCATTGCGCAATCTGTAAACTTCTTTACGCTGATCATTAGCCACATCATCGTATTGCAACAATTGCTTACGAATATCAAAGTTTCTTGCCTCAACTTTACGTTGCGCAGATTCGATTGAACGCGTGACCATGCCCGCCTCTATTGGCTCACCCTCAGGCATACGCAAACGATCCATGATCGCTTTTAATCTTTCACCCGCAAAGATACGTAATAACGCGTCATCCAAAGATAAATAGAAACGTGATGACCCAGGGTCACCCTGACGACCAGAACGACCTCTTAATTGATTATCAACACGACGGCTCTCGTGGCGCTCTGTTCCGATGATATGTAAACCACCAGCTGTCACAACATGATCATGCAAACCTTGCCACTCATCATGCAACTTTTGGATACGTGACTTTTTATCTGCCTCGGCAATTGCTGCATCCGCTTCAATCAATGCTGCTTGCTTCTCAACATTACCACCCAAAACAATATCGGTACCACGACCGGCCATATTGGTTGCAATGGTGATCATCTTTGGTCGACCAGCTTGAGCAATGATCTCCGCCTCTCTTGCATGCTGCTTTGCATTGAGGACTTGATGTGGCAATTTTGCTTTATCTAATAGAGATGAAATTAATTCTGAATTCTCGATCGATGTTGTACCAACCAATACTGGCTGGCCACGGTCATAGCAATCTTGAATATCTTTGATAACTGCGTTGTAACGCTCCATGGATGAGCGATAGATTTGATCTTGCTTATCAATACGTGCATTGATGCGATTAGGAGGAACAATGACTGTCTCAAGACCGTAAATCTCTTGGAACTCGTATGCCTCAGTATCTGCAGTACCAGTCATACCAGCTAGCTTGCCATACATACGGAAGTAGTTCTGGAATGTAATGGTCGCTAGTGTGCGGTTCTCATGCTGAATCGCGACACCCTCTTTTGCCTCAACAGCTTGATGCAAACCATCAGACCAACGACGACCTTGCATCAAACGACCCGTGAACTCATCAACAATGATGACTTCACCATTTTGTACAACATAGTGTTGATCTTTATTGAACAATGTATGGGCACGCAAAGCCGCATACACATGATGCATCAATGTAATATTTTGTGGTGCGTAGAGTGACTCACCCTCTTTAATTAAGCCTAGCTTAGTTAAAGCTTGCTCCGCTTTTTCATGACCAGTTTCTGTCAAAAATACTTGGTGGCTTTTCTCATCAACAATGTAGTCACCTGGCGTAATAATGCCTGTGCCATCTGCTTTCTCTTCACCAATTTGACGCGTCAAATACTGTGGCAACGCATTCATCGTGACATAGACATCAGTGTGATCTTCAGCCTGGCCAGAAATAATCAATGGTGTACGAGCTTCGTCAATCAAGATGGAGTCAACTTCGTCAACAATCGCATAAGCTAAACCACGTTGCACGCGCTGGCCCAAATCTTGAACCATGTTGTCACGCAAGTAGTCAAAACCAAACTCATTATTGGTGCCGTATGTAATGTCTGAAGCGTACGCTTTTTGCTTAGCTTCATGATCCATCTGAGACAAATTAATACCAACGGTTAAACCAAGGAAGTTATATAACTTAGCCATCCATTCAGCATCACGCTCTGCCAAATAGTCATTGACTGTTACAACATGCACGCCACGACCGGCTAGAGCATTTAAATAAACTGGTAAGGTGGCAGTGAGTGTTTTACCCTCACCTGTGCGCATTTCTGCAATTTTTCCTTGGTGTAAAGCCAAACCACCAATCATCTGCACATCAAAGTGACGCATCCCCATCACACGCTTACTTGCTTCACGAACCACAGCAAATGCTTCGGGCAAAATATCGTCTAAAGTCTGACCAGCGGCTAATTTGGACTTAAATTCGGCGGTTTTAGCTTGCAATGCAGCATCATCAAGCAAGGTCATACCCTGCTCTAGACTATTAATCTGAGCGACAATGCGCTTATATTGTTTTAAGAGCCGATCATTTCGGCTGCCAAATATTTTCTTAAGAAGACCAGTAACCATGACTTTTGCGAGGAAATTTAAGCCTCAAAGTTTAGCACCCGGAAGGGGTTCTGCGAATGCTCGCGAGGCATTAGATTGCATTGAAGAAAATAGCCC
>CAYFKY010000098.1:0-3722 GCA_964343915.1 uncultured Polynucleobacter sp.
AAAGCACAGTTCAAGGCAGTTTGACCACCCATTGTTGGCAAAATTGCATCTGGTTTTTCTTTAGCAATAATGCGCTCAACTACTTCCCATGTAATTGGCTCAATGTAAGTAACATCAGCCATCTCCGGATCTGTCATGATGGTCGCAGGGTTACTATTAACCAAAATAACCTTATAACCTTCTGATCTCAAAGCTTTACAAGCTTGAGCACCAGAATAGTCAAATTCGCAGGCCTGTCCAATGACGATAGGACCCGCGCCAATAATCAAAATACTTTTTATGTCGGTACGCTTAGGCATTCGTCAATCTCACATCAATTTAATAAAGCGATCAAACAGGTAGGCAATGTCATGCGGTCCTGGCGAAGCTTCTGGGTGACCTTGGAAACAAAAAGCTGGCTTATCTGTCCAAGCCAAACCTTGTAATGAACCATCAAACAAAGACACATGTGTTGGTCTTACATTCGCTGGCAATGTTGCTGCATCCACGGCAAAACCATGGTTTTGTGAAGTAATCACCACACGACCATCATCCAAGTCTTTCACTGGGTGATTGGCACCGTGGTGACCGAATTTCATTTTGAGAGTTTTAGCACCTGATGCCAAACCCATGATCTGGTGACCTAAACAGATACCAAATGTTGGAATACCTTTATCAATGAAAGTTTTTGCTGCGGCAATCGCGTAATCACATGGCTCAGGATCTCCAGGGCCATTGGATAAGAACACGCCATCTGGTTTCATCGCCAACACATCAGCTGCAGGAGTTTTTGCTGGCACCACAGTGATTTTGCAACCACGCTCTGTGAGCATGCGCAAAATGTTGCGCTTCACACCAAAGTCATAAGCCACCACATGCTTTAGAGGCTTCTCTAATTTCTTAAAGCCAGGCTTGCCATTAACAGCATTCAAGCCCCACTCACCTTCAGTCCACTCATATGCTGTTGATGTTGTTACAACTTGAGCCAAATCTAAACCCGCCATACCTGGGAAACCTTTAGCTGCAGCCAGCGCTTTCTCAGTCAAAGCTTCAATTGTCTCGCCAACCTTGCCAGCCACAATCGCACCTGGTTGAGCACCCTTGTCACGCAAAATACGTGTCAACTTACGTGTATCAATCCCAGCGATACCTACAACGTTTTCACCAGTTAGATACTCGGTCAATGTTTTTTCAGAGCGGAAATTTGAAGCAATCAAAGACAAATCCTTGATGATCAAACCAGCTGCGTATATTTTTGTTGATTCGCAATCCTGATCATTCACACCCACGTTACCAATATGCGGGTAAGTCAATGTCACCAATTGACGGGTGTAACTTGGATCAGTGAGGATCTCTTGATATCCAGTTAAAGCTGTATTGAAAACAACCTCACCAGCTGATTGACCAACCGCACCGATGCTGTAACCAGAAAAAATGGTTCCATCGGCTAGCGCCAAAACTGCTGGGGGTAAAGAAGGAATTAGTGGCAGCAAAGGTATTCTCCAAAGCCCTGCTGCCATCCGACACATCCCTCATCCGGAAAAGACACCTCCGGTCTGAGAATTTTCGGGAGGTATATGTGTCTTTAAGCGCTAGGGCAAGTATCTAATAATTTAACCAATGAATTATACCTTACCGAGGACTTTACCTTGGTAATAACCCTAAATTAGAAATGAATAAAGGGAGAAAAATCTCCCTTTATTCAATAACTTACGAAGTTTTAACTAGATCGATAGGCGACCGAGATTAGGCACCAAACAAAGTTTTAATTTGTGCCAAGACGCTTTGATCATCCAAAGTGCTTAAATCACCAGGGTCGCGACCTTCTGCAACCGCTTGTAGCGCACGACGCACGATCTTGCCAGAACGAGTCTTTGGCAAAGCTGCCACGATGTAAACACGAGCTGGTCTTGCTACTGCGCCCAATTGAGAATCAACTGTTTTTAGAATCTCAGCTTCAAGTGTTGCTGTGTTGTTGGCATCTTTAGCGATAGCAAAACCAATCGCCACTTGTCCCTTCAACTTATCTTCGATACCGACCACGGCTACTTCTGCTACGTTTGGATGGCTAGAAATGCTTTCTTCGATCTCGCGAGTACCTAAGCGGTGGCCAGCCACGTTGATCACGTCATCGGTACGACCCAAGATGAAGAAGTAACCATCTTTGTCTTTAATACCCCAGTCGAATGTTGAGTAAACCATTTTGCCTGGCACTGTTTGCCAGTAAGTTTTAACGAAACGCTCGTCATCACCCCAAACTGTTTGCATACATCCTGGAGGTAACGGACCTTCAATGGCCACCACACCTTTTTGATCAGCACCCAACTCAGCACCTGTTGAGTCATCCAACAATTTCATGTTGTAACCATAAACAGGCACACCTGGAGAACCAAACTTATGCGGCATCACTTCGATACCACGTTGCAATGCAAGCATTGGCCAACCAGTTTCTGTTTGCCAGTAGTTGTCTACGATTGGCTTATCAATCGCACCGTGCAACCAAGTCGCTGTCGGCTCATCCAATGGCTCACCCGCCAAGAACACTGAACGCAATGTTGATAAGTCATACTTTGTTAAGAACGCAGGATCTTGTTTTTTCAAGACACGCGCAGCAGTTGGCGCAGAGAACATCACAGATACTTTGTATTTCTCAACCAATTGCCACCAAATGCCAGCATCCGGACGTAATGGCGTACCTTCGTACATGATCGTTGCCATACCGTTTAGCAATGGGCCATAAATAATGTAGCTGTGGCCCACCACCCAACCAATGTCAGATGTTGTGAACATTGCTTCACCAGGCTTACCGCCATAAATGTGGCGCATAGATGCAGCCAATGCCACGGCATAACCACCTGTATCGCGCTGCACACCCTTTGGTTTA
Source organism: uncultured Polynucleobacter sp. (assembly GCA_964343915.1). Lineage (GTDB taxonomy): Bacteria > Pseudomonadota > Gammaproteobacteria > Burkholderiales > Burkholderiaceae > Polynucleobacter. Next base: position 2,864 of record CAYFKY010000098.1, read on the forward strand.
CCAGTTGTACCTGATGTGTACAAAATGTATGAAGGATCTGTTGCATCTAACCACTCGCATGGCACTTGCGCATCCATCACCTTAGCGCGCTCAGTCGCGTAGTCAAGATCACGACCAGCTACTTTGTTGTACTCAACTAATTTGCGGTCAATCAACAATACTTTTTCAGGTTTGTGCGCAGACAAAGTAATCGCTTCGTCTAGCAATGGCTTATATGGCACAGGCTTACCACCACGGGCACCCGCATCAGCCAAAATTACCATCTTAGGTTTAGCGTCATCAATACGTGAAGCCAAGCTATGTGAAGCGAAACCACCAAACACCACAGAGTGAATGGCGCCCAAACGCACACACGCCAACATGGCAAAACATGCTTCCGCAATCATCGGCATGTAAATCAATACTCGGTCACCCTTAACAACACCATTGGCTTTAAGGATGGCGGCCATTCTGTTAACTTCAGTATGAAGTTCTTTGAATGTGTAAGTCTTCTCTTGATCTGTTTCTGTTGAAACAGCAATCAAGGCTTGCTGGTCTGCACGATCTTTTAAATGACGATCTACGGCGTTGTGACATAAGTTTGTTTTGCCACCAACGAACCATTTTGCAAATGGTGGGTTGCTGTAATCCAATACTTGATCAAACGGCTTTTGCCATTCGATTAACTGCGCTTGTTCCGCCCAAAAACCTTGTGGATCTTTCACTGAACGCTCATGAAATGCCTTGTAAGCAGACATACAACTCTCCCTAAATCAACAGATGACGAATTCGTAAACCGATAAATTTGCGACCCAAGCCTGACTTGGGTCTGACACATCAGGGATTTACCCTAGGTAGGCAGTCTAAATTTGCCCAAATT
>CAYFKY010000099.1:0-3694 GCA_964343915.1 uncultured Polynucleobacter sp.
CGGTCATGGCCATCTTGTCCTAATTTAGCAATCATCACTCGTGGATGACGACCAGCTTCTTTTGCAAAATCTGCGATTTCAGTTTTTAATTTTTCCCAGCCTTCTGCTGAGTCATAAGCTGCTGCATACACTCCGGTCACCTTTTGAGTATCGGCGCGATGGCGCCCGTAAACTTTTTCTAAAGCATCAGACACTTCACCCACAGTTGCTCTCAAACGAATGGCATCAATTGCTAATGCTAATAAATTGCCTGAATTAGTTTCTGCAGCTTTAGTTAATGCATCTAGCGCCACTGTAACTTTTGCAGAATCGCGTTTTGCTTTAACTTCTTTTAATCGAGCAATTTGCGAATCGCGTACTTTGTTGTTATCGATATCAAGGATGTCTATTGAATCCTCTTTAGCGAGTTTGTACTTGTTAACGCCAACAATCACATCTTTACCAGAGTCAATGCATGCTTGCTTCTCAGCTGCAGCAGCTTCAATCTTCAATTTTGCCCAACCACTTTCAACTGCCTTGGTCATGCCACCCATAGATTCAACTTCTTGAATGATTTCCCAAGCTTGGTCAGCCATATCTTGAGTTAACTTTTCCATCATGTATGAACCTGCCCATGGATCAATCACATTGGTAATGTGCGTTTCTTCTTGAATGATCAATTGGGTATTGCGTGCGATACGTGATGAAAACTCAGTTGGTAAGGCAATTGCTTCGTCAAAAGAGTTTGTGTGCAAGGATTGTGTACCACCAAATACAGCTGCCATAGCTTCAATCGTTGTTCTAACAACGTTGTTGTATGGATCTTGCTCTGTGAGGGACCAACCAGATGTTTGGCAATGCGTCCTTAGCATCAATGATTTTGGATTCTTAGGACCAAATTCTTTCATCACACGCCACCACAACAAACGTGCAGCTCTGAGCTTGGCAACCTCTAAGTAGAAGTTCATGCCGATAGCGAAGAAGAAAGATAAGCGCCCAGCAAAATCATCCACATCCAAGCCTTTGCTTAGAGCTGTTTTTACATATTCTTTGCCGTCTGCAATGGTGAATGCAAGCTCTAGGGCTTGATTGGCACCCGCTTCTTGTATGTGATAGCCAGAAATCGAGATTGAATTGAACTTAGGCATCTTTTGAGATGTGTACTCAATGATGTCACCAATAATTCTCATTGAAGGTTCTGGCGGGTAAATGTACGTATTACGCACCATGAACTCTTTCAGAATGTCATTCTGAATAGTTCCAGATAGTTGATCTTGACTAACGCCCTGCTCTTCAGCAGCCACAACATATCCAGCAAGAATAGGAAGAACTGCTCCGTTCATTGTCATTGATACAGAAACTTTATCCAATGGAATCTCATTGAATAGAATCTTCATATCTTCGACGGAATCAATTGCAACTCCAGCCTTACCAACATCACCTGTCACACGAGGATGATCTGAGTCATAGCCACGATGCGTTGCCAAGTCGAAGGCTACTGATACACCTTGCCCGCCTGCAGCAAGAGCTTTTCTATAGAAAGCATTGGACTCTTCAGCTGTTGAAAAGCCAGCATATTGACGAATTGTCCATGGACGCACGGAATACATGGTTGCCTGTGGGCCGCGAACAAATGGTTCAAAACCTGGCAAAGTATTGGCAAATGGCAATCCCTCTGTGTCTGCTGCTGTATATAAAGCCTTTAACTTAATGCCATCAGGCGTTTGCCAGCCTAGCGCATCTACGTTGCCATTCGGTGCAGATTTAGTAGCAGCCTTATTCCATGCCTCCATGCTTGGAGTTGAAAATTCAGGCCACTGGCTTTTAGTGGGTTTGCTCATTATTTCTCCACAGACACATTTAATAGATTGTTGATATTGAACCTCTAAGGCTTGACACATACCTGACAAAAGTAGTCTAATGAATTCATAATTATGAATTCAAAATCATTACTCAGTCCTAGGCCATTGTACGAGGAAGTCGCAGAAAGATTGCGAACCAGTATCTTTTCGCATGAATTAGCCCCCGGCTCCTGGATAGATGAGCAAGCCATCGCTAAAGAATATGGCATCAGTCGCACCCCCATGCGAGAAGCCATCAAAATATTAGCCGCAGAGGGTCTCATCACCATGAAAATGAGGCGTGGCGCCTATGTGACTGAAGTTAGTAAATCAGACTTGAATCAAATCTTCACAGTACTCGCCCTCCTCGAGGGTCAGGCATGCCGTGAAACAGCATTAAAAGCATCTGAGGGGCAGCTCGAAGCTTTAGATTCAATACACATGAAGCTAGAACGAGCTGCAGCAGATAGAGATTTGGAGCAATTTTTTGCTATTAACCAATCATTTCATGACAAATTACAAGAGATATCCAATAACCCATGGATGAAACGCGTGATTGATGATCTGAGGAAAGTTCTCAAACTCCAACGCAGAGACTCATTAAGTAAGCGGGGAAGATTGGAAAGCTCTTTAATAGAGCACAGAAAAATTCTGTCCGCCCTTCTCGCCCGCGATGCTGATCTGTCTGAGAAGCTCATGAAAGAACACTTACTGCAGGGGCAACTAGCTGCAAAATAGACATAAAAAAAGCCGCAACTCTGCGGCTTTTTTGTGAGGCAAATAAGCCTATTACTTCTTCATCACCAATGTACCAGGCAAAGATGAAATATAAGCCGCAATATCTTGCAAATCTTTGTTTGAAAATTGAGCAACTTGGCCTGCCATGATGGCGTTATTACGACCAATGTTTGGATTATTAGTTACCTTATAAGCCTTCAATGCAGCATACAAGTAGTCTGCGTGTTGACCAGCCAACTTTGGATACTCAGGCGCTAGAGGTTTATTTAAACCTTCACCGTGGCAAGCAATACAACCGCTTTTATTAACTAACTCTTCACCCTTTTTAAGGTCTGCTGCATTAGCTGTAAAAGCAATAGAAGCCGTTGCGATGGCAATCAAAATACGTTTCATGTCGACTTCCTCTACTTATTTCAATTTGTTAATAGTCGTGGCAGAAGTTTGAGCAGCATAGTACTCAGCAATATCAGCCATATCTTGATCAGTCAAAGTGCCTGCAATACCACGCATAGTTGGATGCTTGCGCTCGCCTTTTTTATAGGCTTGCAACGCAGAAACAATGTAAGCAGCGTTTTGACCGCCCAATAGAGGAACGGTATAAATTTCTGGGTAGCTAATACGGTAGCCAGGAATTGCATGGCAACCAATACACATAGCTACTTTAGACTCAGCAGCTTTTGCATTGCCCGCTGTTTGGGCATTCACGGTACCAGCTAATGTCATAGCGGCAACAGCAACAGTTAGTAGTTTTTTCATAGTGACCAAATATTGAGGTAGATCAAAAAAATTGTTCGAAGGGAGTATAGCGGATGAGTAAGGGAAAAGGGCTTACAAAGAGTAATTTTTAGGTATTTTCACCAAGTTTTAAGGCTTGAATGCCCTATTTTGAGGATTAAAACCAGGAAAAATACAGAAAAATGGGGGAACTTAACGCCTGACTTTTTGCTCGCAATACAATGCTGAATCGTTATGGAGAATTGAAATGTCTAAGATTGCTGCACGCTTAAAAGAATTGAATATTGAATTGCCTGCTGCTGGAGCACCAGCAGCTGCCTATGTGATGTCTGCTCAAACTGGCAACACCCTATTTCTATCTGGCCACATAGCCAAAAAGGATGGAAAACCTTTGGTTGGTA
>CAYFKY010000100.1:0-3694 GCA_964343915.1 uncultured Polynucleobacter sp.
AAGCGCCTTGCATCATCTTTATTGATGAGATTGATGCGGTGGGTCGTCATCGTGGTGCCGGTATGGGTGGCGGTAATGATGAGCGTGAGCAAACCTTGAACCAAATGTTGGTTGAGATGGATGGCTTTGAGCCAAACAGCGGCGTGATTGTGATCGCTGCTACTAACCGCTCTGATGTATTGGATAAAGCTTTATTACGCCCTGGTCGTTTTGATCGTCAGGTACATGTTGGTTTACCTGATATTCGTGGTCGTGAGCAAATTCTTAAAGTGCACATGCGTAAAGTGCCTATCAACAGTGACGTTGATGCCGCAGTTTTAGCGCGTGGCACACCAGGTTTCTCAGGTGCTGATTTGGCTAACTTGGTGAACGAGTCTGCATTGTTTGCTGCGCGTCGCAATAAGCGCACAGTGGATATGCAAGACTTTGAAGATGCCAAAGACAAAATTTACATGGGTCCTGAACGTAAGTCTGCTGTGATGCGTGAAGAAGAGCGTCGCAATACGGCTTATCACGAGTCAGGTCATGCGGTTGTGGCAAAGATGTTGCCAAAGGCGGATCCTGTTCACAAAGTGAGCATCATGCCGCGTGGTTGGGCATTGGGTGTGACTTGGCAATTGCCTGAGCATGATCGTGTGAACATGTACAAAGACAAGATGCTAGAAGAAATCTCTATCTTGTTTGGTGGTCGTTTGGCAGAAGAGATTTTCTTGAACTCAAGCAGCACTGGTGCATCGAATGACTTTGAGCGTGCCACAAAAATGGCGCGTGACATGGTGACTCGTTACGGTATGAGTGAAGTGTTGGGTACGATGGTGTATGTTGATCCTGATCAGCAAAGCATGTTTGGCCCTGTGAGTTCTAAATCTGTTTCTGAAGCTACTCAACAAAAAGTTGATATCGAGATTCGTGCGATTCTTGATAAGCAATATGCAGTGGCTAAGAAGATTCTTGAAGAGAATCGTGAGAAGGTTGAAGTAATGGTGAAAGCCTTGCTTGAATGGGAAACCATTGATGCAGATCAGGTGAATGACATCATGGCTGGCAAAGAGCCTCGCCCACCAAAGTATCCTCCTAGTGCACCAAAGAGTGGTGGTGGCACAGGTGGTACGCCGGTTGTAGCTGAAGGGGGCGCCCCAGCGGCGGCTTAATGAGTAAGCAGAATATAACGCCCGTGGCATGGCGCTGCGGGCGTTTTCTTTTTGATTGGGGCCAAAGGCGTGCCCCCATTGTCATGGGCATATTGAATGTAACGCCCGATTCATTTTCAGATGGTGGGCAATATGCGCATCGTGATGCGGCGCTAAGGCATGCCGATGAGATGATCGCCCAAGGTGCTGAAATGATTGATGTGGGTGGTGAGTCTAGCCGCCCAGGTTCTGAGCCTTTGTCATTGCAAGAAGAGCTTGATCGCGTGATGCCTATCTTAGAAGTTTTAAAAGATGCTCCAGTTGCTATTTCAATTGATACCTATAAAGCAAAAGTCATGAAGGCTGCTGTTAATTTAGGTATTGATTGTGTGAATGACATTTGGGCGTTTAGGCAGCCTCACGCGATAGAAGCAGTTACTGATAGTCAGTGCGGTGTGATGCTGATGCACATGCAAAAAGATCCCACAACCATGCAATTTGATCCGCATTACGAAGATGTGATGGCTGAGGTCAATGGGTTTTTGATGGAGCGTTGTGTTGCGCTAGAAGATGAGGGTATCGCGAGAGAGCGTTTAGCCATTGATCCAGGGTTTGGCTTCGGCAAAACTGTGGAACACAACATGACCATGTTGGCGCGCTTTCATGAGTTTTGTCAGCATGATATGCCGGTGGTTGCTGGCTTATCCAGAAAGTCTAGTTTGGGTGCTGTGACTGGTAAAGATATTCATCATCGTCAAACCGCAAGTGTGGCTGCAGGCTTAATGGCCTTGGAGCGTGGCGCAAAGATTCTGCGTGTGCATGATGTGAGCGAGACCATGGATGCTGTCAAAATCTGGGTTGCTACCCAGGATTGCTTATAAAATACATATATGACACGTCAATATTTTGGTACAGATGGTATTCGAGGGGAAGTCGGCAAGTTTCCGATTGTTCCTGACTTTGTGATGCGCTTGGGTTACGCAGCAGGCCAGGTATTAGCTAAGAGCACCACAACTCATGCAAAGCCAACGGTACTAATTGGTAAAGACACGCGTGTTTCTGGATATTTATTAGAAGCCGCATTGGAAGCAGGCTTCTCGGCGGCTGGTGTTGATGTGATGTTGTGTGGTCCTATGCCAACCCCAGCGATTGCATATTTAACTAGAGCCCTCAGATTGTCGGCTGGTGTGGTGATTTCAGCATCTCATAACCCGTACCACGATAACGGTATTAAATTCTTCTCAGCCAATGGTGACAAATTAGATGACGCCATTGAGTTGCAAATTGAAGCTGCTCTGAATGAGCCCATGAACTGTGTTGACTCTGCGCATTTGGGTAAAGCGAAGCGTTTGGATGATGCGGCAGGGCGTTACATTGAGTTTTGCAAGAGTACCTTCCCGAATCACCTCAATCTCCATGGTTTGAAGTTGGTGGTGGATTGTGCGCATGGTGCCGCTTATCACATTGCCCCTCATGTGTTTCATGAGTTAGGTGCTGAAGTGATATCAATTGGTATTCAGCCAAATGGTAAAAATATTAATGATGGTGTTGGTGCCACAGCACCCAATGCTTTAATTGAAAAAGTCAAAGAAGAAAAAGCTGACTTAGGTATTGCATTAGATGGCGATGCTGATCGTTTGCAATTAGTAGATGCTACTGGCAGGTTATTCAATGGTGATGAACTTCTTTACTTGATTGCCAAATCTAGAAAAGATGCTGGCGAAAAAGTTGAAGGCGTCGTGGGCACCTTGATGACCAATATGGCTGTAGAAAAAGCCATCGAAGCAGAAGGCATTCTTTTTACAAGAGCTAAAGTCGGTGACCGCTATGTGCTTGAACAGTTAAAAGAAAAGAACTGGCTTTTGGGTGGGGAAGGATCAGGCCACTTAATTTGCCTAGATAAACACACCACGGGTGATGGCATTGTGGCGGCTCTGCAAGTATTAACTGCGATGAAGCAGAACAATCAAACATTGGCTCAGCTTTTACAAAATGTGACATTGTTCCCGCAAACATTAATTAATGTGCGTTACAAGCAAGGTTATAACTGGTCTACAGATGCCAAGATGCAAGATGCCATCAAGAAGGCAGAGCAAACACTCAATGGTAGTGGTCGAGTTCTTATCAGGGCCTCTGGTACTGAACCGGTATTGAGGGTGATGGTGGAAGCCAAAGATGCATCTTTGGCAAAGAGTCAGGCAGAAGAGATTGCGAGTGTGATACCCGCTTAATTAAGTGGGTATCAACTATTACTCACAATCAATCACTTCTTTTTCTTGTCTTTCTTTTTACTTTTCTTAGATTCTTTTTTCAGTTTCTTTTTATCGCCGTTGGCATAGACACACCATTTTTTGATTTCTTCAAGTAATTCGTCGAGATCTTCGTAGGGCAATTCTTTGAAATTGATCAAGCCAATCGAACCAGTTTCTTGTAATTGTTTAACAGCATCTTCGTAGGTATACATAGTTACTCCCTTGTTCTATAGGGGAGTTTGCTGATTCGATGTGACGGTTTCAAGACAAATGAGTCAATTCATCGAAATTTCATGAAACTGCCATAGTTCA
>CAYFKY010000101.1:0-3678 GCA_964343915.1 uncultured Polynucleobacter sp.
GCCCCTAAAGTTGGCGATAAAGCCAAGTGGGCTCCGCTCATCAAGGAGGGGCAAGTTCACATCACATCAGATGGATATTCTGGTGTGCGTGCTATGCCGGCCAAAGGTGGTAAGCCTGATTTGAGTGTTGAACAATTTGCATCTGCAGTCGTTTATATGGCTAACCAGTCTGGCGCTGCATGGGTAGATCCTGATGCTAAAACTTTGGCACTTATTAATGAAAAAATTGAAAAGCGCCAAAAGAAATTAGCTAAAAAATAATGAGCATATTTACTTTCATCGTTGATGAAAGTAAATCATTAACGTGACCAGTATCGTGCCAATTGATACTTGGCTAATCAATGCTCGATAAGTTAATTTATGAACAATCCTATCCTCAAGTTTTTCCATGTCTTGAGCAATTTCTTTTTTTAGATCTTTTAGGCTGTCCCACAAACGACCAATTTGAGAGCGAAGATCTTTGATTTCTTCTCTAACGTCTTTAATTTCACCTCTGACATCCTTGATTTCTTCTCTCACTTCTTTGATGTCATTTTTTAATTCATTACGCACTTGGTGTAGCTCGTCTTTGGTAGCTAGGTAATCTTTATCTTTTGTTAGTTCATGCATCGCATGGCTAAGCGTGCTTGCCTGAGTCGTGCTAAATCCATTGCTTTCAAATGTTTCTTTGAGTGTCAGTGTGTCGATCATTTTGGCTCCACATCCATAAAGCAGTAATTTATATTTTTTATAAGTAAATGACAAATCGATAAAAATGATGGTGAGTGATGAGTGGGGTTATTTGGCAGATAAGTGGAGCGCGTTCATGAGAAAATAATCCTTGTGAAAACATTTCTAAACATTCTTTCCCATGGCTTTTTGTGGTTGCTAGCGGTGCTTCCTTACGCATGGGTCGTGCGCATTGGTTATGCCATGGCAGCGATTGCTCCGACTTTTTCAAAGTCACGTGTAAAAGTAATCAATGCTAATTTAAAAGCATGTTTTCCAAATTTAAGTCAGGCTCAGCGTGATGAGTTAGCAAAGCAGCACTGGCGTTTATTAGGTAGAAGTTTTGCAGAGCGTGGTCGTCTTTGGTTGGGTAGCGCTCAATCAATTGATGAATTTGTAACTGTTTACCCTGAAGTTGACATGAATGATGGCAAGCCTCGTTTGTATGTCAGCATGCATATGGTGGGTATCGAAGCAGGTTTGATTGCTATCACCATGCATCTGAAGAAAATCAAAGCAGCCCCTGGTATTACTCTGTATGTGTTCATGAAAAATGAATACTTTGAGCCTCGCATCAAAAAATGGCGTGAGCGTTTTGGTGCCAAGATGTTGCTCAGACAAAGTCATGGTCGAGAACTAATTCGTGAGGCACGTAAGGGCACATTTGTGTGCTTATCACCTGATATGGATCTTGGAAGAAACGATTCTGAATTCGTACCATTCTTTGGTGTGCCGACTAATACTGTATTGGCAGTATCAAAAACAGCTCGCTTAGCTGGAGCAGAGGTGTGCCCAATCTTTACAACATTAAGAGCGGATGGCTCTGGTTATGACTGTCATGTGGGCAAGCCATGGCCCAATTTCCCATCAGAAGATCCCGTTGCAGATACAGCGCGGATGAATGCCTATTTCGAAGAGGTGATTAGACCTCGCATTCCTGAGTATTACTGGATACACAAACGCTTTAAGAATCGCCCAGATGGGCAGCCATCTATTTATTAGTCACAGCTACAGACTAATTACTTATAGACCACCTGGTCTAATTAAGCCAACGGCAAGACCTTCAACAGTGATTTCATCACGGCGTGGGTCAACGATGATATTTTCAAAATCAGGATTTTCGGCAATCAATTCAATTTTGACCCCGTGAGGTCCTTTGGATTGTGACCAACGTTTGACGGTTACTTCATCATCCAGGCGTGCCACCACGATTTCACCATTACGAACTTCACTGGTTTTTTTAACGGCAAGATAATCGCCATCCAAAATACCCGCGTCTCTCATACTCATGCCGCGAACTTTTAGTAGGTAGTCAGCACCTTTATCAAATAAAGATGGATCGCAAGGCACTTGTTTCTGAATATGTTCCACAGCCAAAATCGGTGAGCCTGCAGCTACGCGACCAATCAATGGCAAAGTGAGTTGCTGTAGTGCTGGAATAGGGAGGTTGAGTTGCTTAGGAAGTTTGATGCCTCGTGAAGTTCCTGGAGTCAACTCAACATAACCTTTGCGCGCCAGTGCTCGTAGATGTTCTTCAGCAGCATTGGCAGAAGCAAAACCTAAACGTGTCGCAATTTCTGCGCGCGTGGGTGGTAAGCCGCTGCGTGAGATGGCATCCGTAATCAGGCTAAGAATCTCTTCTTGGCGGGCGGTTAGCTTAGGTTTCGCTGTGTTTTTGTCCATACTGTCATTCTATACAGTGATTTCATAAGATGCAATACCCATTGATAATGTTTTCTATGAATTCTGGTCATTTATTACTTTTGGGCATGGGGGGCACGATTGCAGGCCTAGCCAGCGATCCTAATAAGCCTTTGGCATACCAAGCTGGTCAAATCAGTGTTGCTGAGTTGCTTCATGAGAGCGGGTTGGAGTCGGATATTGGCGAGGTGCAAGCCATACAGGTCGCCAATATCGATAGTCGACATATGACGGAAGATTTGCTCATTAAGCTCGGATGGGCAGTCAAAGAGGGTTTGGAAGATGAGGCTGTTACTGGGATTGTGATCACTCATGGCACCGATACCATGGAGGAAACAGGAGTCTTTTTACATGCTACTTTGGGCAAATTAGCTAGCCATTACAAAAAGGCGGTTGTTCTAACGGGTGCCATGTTGCCATCCAATGCAGATCATGCAGATGGACCCCTTAACTTGCGAGCAGCACTTTATTTGGCCAAGGAGGCTAAAGACACTGAGCAATACGGCATTTTGGCGGTGATGGCTGGAAAGCCATGTTTGGCTAGAGAGCTGTCAAAACAGCACACCCATGCTTTGGATGCGCTGGTAGCTAATGCCAGAGAGTTGGATGGTCCAATCCACAAGCGCCAAGCAGATCTGAGTTTGCCTGGAGAGGCTGAGTGGCCTTGGGTTGAAATTGTGACCAGTCATGGAGGTGCCAGGGGTGAGTTGGTTGACGCCCTGGTGGCTCAGGGTGTTGAGGGTATTGTGATTGCCGGCACTGGGCAGGGAAGTGTGAACCGAGTTTTGGCTGAAAAACTGGTTTGGGCTGCTCAAATGGGTATTGCGATTGTTAGATCATCAAGAACAGGTGCTGGGGCGGTATTTTCTGAGATTCCTGAGCCAGATACCGAGTGGAATTGGCTCTCAGCCAGGGATTTATCGCCTCCAAAGGCCAGAATCGCGCTCCAATTGGCTCTTTTAGAGGCAAATTCTCGAAAAACTGAGGATTGGCAGAGTATTTTTGCTACAATCTAAGGCTGTAGTTTTTTTACCTTGTCACACTGGTCAGTTATCTAAACAGTGATAGCTGAGACGCCCAGGTGACTTTTATCCATAAGGAGTAATTAATGCGTCATTACGAAATCGTTTTTATCGTCCATCCGGACCAAAGCGAGCAAGTACCTGCCATGGTTGAAAAGTACACAAGTACTATTACAACTCAAGGTGGTAAAGTTCACCGCGTTGAAGATTGGGGCCGTCGTCAAATGGCTTACATGATCGACAAGCT
>CAYFKY010000102.1:0-3651 GCA_964343915.1 uncultured Polynucleobacter sp.
TTTGGTAAAGGCTCAGTACAAACAGTGCGACCACTGAGCTCAGATTCCGCATTAAAGTTAACCACAGCTTATTACTACACACCATCGGGCAAATCAATTCAGGCATTCGGCATCAAACCTGATATTGCAGTTGATCAAAATCCAGACGGCGACCCAGATGACGTTCTCATTACTAGAGAAATTGATAGTGAGAAACACCTGAAGAACAAGCAGTCTTCTGAAGAGAAATTAATCAATGAGCGCGAAAAACGTCGCCTTGAAGAATTGCAACGCATTGAAGAAATTAATGCGAAAAAGACTCCAGAAGAAAAAGAGAAAGATCGCAAGAAGCGTCCTGCTGAATTTGGTTCTGCTGAAGATTTCATGCTGACACAAGCTGCTGCTTACTTAAAAGGTCAGCCTATTAAGAAATCTAAATCTCGCTTGGAATAACTAGAGCGACGCATGAACGATCAAGACCTTCTTAGATACTCACGCCATATTCTTCTTGATGATATTGGCATTGAAGGTCAAGAAAAAATTCTCGCAGCACATGCTGTCATTATTGGCGCTGGCGGTTTAGGGTCAGCTGCCGCACCCTATTTGGCTGCTGCCGGCATCGGGAAAATCACTCTGATTGATCACGACACGGTAGATTTAACAAATCTACAACGTCAGATCATGCATAACCAAAACTCTGTGGGCTTAGCCAAAGTTGAATCTGGCAAAACCATGCTACAGAACCTGAATCCCCATATTCAGGTAAATGCCATCCAAGAGAAAGCCACTGCTGAGCTATTAGAACAACTATTGCCTAATGCAAGTATTGTTTTAGATTGCAGTGACAACTTCACAACTCGACACATGGTTAATGCTGCATGCGTTAAACACCAAGTACCACTTATTAGTGGCGCGGCCATTAAATTTGATGGTCAAGTGACCGTGATTGACCCACGCCAAACAGGCGCACCTTGTTATGCGTGTTTATTCCCAGCAGATCAAGAATTTAATGAAGTGCAATGCTCAACCATGGGTGTTTTTTCACCACTAGTAGGCATCATTGGCAGCATTCAAGCCTCACAAGCACTTCAGGTAATTATGCAAATTGGTGAACCGTTGGTGGGCAAATTGCTACTGTGGGATGCGAGATCTTCCCAAGTTGATCAAATCACATTGCACAAAAGGGATGATTGCCCTGTTTGCTCAAAACGCTAATAAATACTCGGTTATACAGCGTTAATTTTTTGCAAGGCAGCCTGCAATTCTTCTGGCTCAATGGCGTTTAATAACTCATCTACTGACTGCTTTAATACACTCATATCCGATCTAAGAATTTCTTTTTTCACAGACAAGAGTTGATTAAAGTGCATAGAAAAATCAGTTAACCCCATACCCAATAAAACTTTGGTCATCGATGGCTCGCCTGCCATCTCTCCACACACAGACACAGGCATATTGGCGGCCTTAGCCTCTCTGATAACACCAGAAATGAGTCTTAAGACGGCAGGATGCAATGGGTCATAGAGATGCGCAACAGAGTTATCTGCTCTATCAATTGCCAATGTGTATTGAATCAAATCATTGGTGCCAATTGATAAAAAGTCTAGCCGACGAATAAACAGCGGCAAAGATAGTGCAGCCGCAGGAATTTCAATCATAGCTCCCACTTGCACATCCGGATCAAATGCTACACATTCATTTTCAAGTTGCTTCTTAGCTACGCTAATTAGCTCTAAGGTTTGATCAATTTCTTGAGCATGAGCCAACATAGGAATCAAGATCTTCATCTTGCCAAATGCTGAAGCTCGCAAAATGGCTCTAATCTGAATCAAGAACATTTCTGGCTCAGAGAGTGACCACCTGATAGCACGTAGACCTAGTGGCGATTGATAATGCCCACCATCATCTTGGCCATCTAATGGCTTATCAGCACCAATGTCTATGGTTCTGATGCTAACAGGAAGCCCCTTCATCGCCTCAGCTGTTTTTCTGTAGGCCCAGAATTGCTCTTCTTCGCTAGGCATATCGCCTTTGCGATTCATGAACAAGAACTCTGACCTAAATAAACCAATGCCCACTGCACCAGAATCTAATGCCTGCTCGGCATCTTCTGGCATCTCAACGTTCGCCATCAAATCAATCGGCACACCATCTAAAGTTAACGTTGGGGTGTATTTAAGTCGTAGTAGTTTTTTCTTCTCTAACTTACGCTCTGATTGAAGGTGTCGATACTCTTCAAGTATCAATGGACTAGGATCGACAATGACAATACCACGGTCACCATCAATGATGATCCAGTCATCTTGACGAATTAACTCACTCGCTCTTCTAACACCAACAGCAGCTGGGATATCCAAACTTCTAGCAACAATTGCCGTGTGAGATGTGCGACCGCCCAAATCTGTAATAAAACCACCAAATGCGAGATCTTTAAAACGCATCATGTCAGGCGGGGCAATATCATGCGCCACAACGATGATTTCGCTTAATTCTCTATTTTCTGAAACGGTTTTGTAAAACGATGAAAGTGTTTGATGATCTTCCCCATGATGCAAAACCTTCATCACTCGTTCAACAACTTGCCTAATATCTGCAGCACGCTCACGCAAATATTCATCTTCAATTTCTGCAAATTGCTCTAATAAGTCTTCGAGTTGCGTAGCCAACGCCCACTCAGCGTTATATCTTCGGCCCCTAATTAACTCTAGAGGTTTTTCAGTGAGAGTGGGGTCAGCCAAAATCATGCCATGCACATCTAAAAATGCACCCATCTCCTCTGGTGCCGCATCAGGCAAGCTAGCCCTTAGGCTTCTTAACTCTTGTCTAACAACCTCAAAAGCATTGAGTAAACGCGCTTGCTCTGTTTGCTCTGCCCCTTCATCTACCAAATAATGCTTGACGTCCATGGCTGAAGGCGCAATACGTAGCGCCTTGCCAATTGCAATGCCGTTGGTAACAGGAATGCCGTGCAGCGTGAATGACAAACTACTCACCCTCTCCGAAACGATCATTGATAAGCGCCTCTAATGCAGTAAATGCCTCTTCCGCTTGCTCACCTGAGGTCTCAAGTAAAACAGAGCTTCCTACACCCGCAGCCAACATCATCACACCCATGATGCTTTTTGCATTCACTCTGCGACCGCCTTTAGACAAAAAAATCTCGCAAGGGTACTTTGCAGCCAGCTGAGTTAATTTGGCAGAAGCTCTGGCATGCAAACCTAATTTATTAATGATGTTAATTTCTGCGCTAGGCATTTTTTATTCCTTAACTTCCGAAGTCTTGTTTAATTGAGTATCAGCAGCAGGAGTTAAATGACCAATTGGAATAATGCCTTGCTGACCACCATGCATTGCCTTTTGCATAGCAGAATCTAATGAATCTGCCCTATAAGAAATCGCGCGCATCAACATGGGCAAATTTACACCTGCAATCACTCGCACACGGCCATCAAATTCTGCTTTATGAGCCAAGCGATTGGCAACGTTTGCTGGGGTAGCTCCCATGATGTCAGTTAACACCAATAGCCCATTTTCAGAGTTAACCGTATGCGCGGCCTCTACAGCGCGATCTAATGTAATTTTTGCATCTTCGTGCGCCATCACATCAATAGCAACCAACCTGTTAGGAACTTCGCCATAAACATGCTTAGCAAACTCTTTAAGAGCGGAAGC
>CAYFKY010000103.1:0-3621 GCA_964343915.1 uncultured Polynucleobacter sp.
TATATATTTGCGTACTGGTAATGCTTGCATGACCAAGCATTTCTTGAACAGCGCGCAAATCACCTGACGATTGTAAAACGTGGCTGGCAAAGCTATGTCTTAACATGTGTGGATGCACATGTGTTGGCAAGCCAGCTTTTATAGCCAACTCTGCCAAATGTTTTTGAATCGTTCTTGCAGACACTCTTTTGCCTTGCTTGTTAATGAACAACGGTTGTGCACATCCTTGCTCATTTTTAACATGATCAGCTCTTACTGTTACCCACTCACGCAAGGCATTTATCGCTGCGGCACCTACAGGCACTGTTCTTCTCTTTTTACCTTTGCCTAAGACCATGACCTCGCCGGCTTCAAAATCAATCCAACCTGCTGATGAGTACTCTTTTGAATCGACCGGGGTTAAGTCAATGCCCAGTAACTCTGATAAACGCAAACCCGAAGAGTAGAGTAGCTCAACAATGGCACGATCTCTAGCTCTTAAAAACAAATCATTTTGTATCGCTTCTTGATTCGCGCTCTCCACCAGATTTATTGCATTCTCTACTGAAAGGGCTTTGGGTAATGGCTTTGCTCTTTTGGGAGCCCTAACATCGCTCAATGGATTTGTCTTAACCAAACCTTTTTGATTAGCCAGCCACAAATAAAAACCTCGCCAAGCAGACAACGTTCTAGCAATACTCCGAGGTGCATGTCCTTCTGCGTGCAACTTTGCAACCCAGCTTCGAACTTGATCAGAGCTTAACTCTGAAAATTTCAAATTAGACTCTTGCAAGCGGCTCAATAGATAACCGAGATCTTTTTTATAAGCAGCTATTGTGTGCTTTGATACCTGCCGTAGAACATGAAGTTCGCGCAGGTATTCCTCCGCGAGGCTTTCGTTCATGTCTAATCCTATTCCTTAGATCTAGTAATGGCAGCTGATGCCAATTCGCCAATTTGATCCAAATAAACACGACCCATATCAGCACTGAATTTTTCTGGGTGATGGCTGGCCAACAAAATTTGAGCACTTACATTTGCCAAATTAATCACAGCCAAACTTTTTACTTCGTCATTCAGATGAGGCGCAAATACACCCTCAG
This sequence comes from uncultured Polynucleobacter sp., assembly GCA_964343915.1. GTDB lineage: Bacteria > Pseudomonadota > Gammaproteobacteria > Burkholderiales > Burkholderiaceae > Polynucleobacter. The sequence goes on from CAYFKY010000103.1 coordinate 1,083, forward strand.
CCTTATCCACTCCACCACAATAATTTGGCAAATCTGAGCCATCAATTAACTTAACCAATTCAATACCAAATACATTGGCCAAACCATCACTGATTGCAGACCTAACATCAGACTCTGACTTTGCCAACAACAAACTCTTTAACCACGCAATCATCAGACCTTGGGTTTTGTCATTTTGGCTACCGAATCTAAGCATCTCGGATAAACGTTGATTTAATGCTTGATTTTGTTGACGCAGAACGCCCAACTGACGCTCTTGCAAAGAGATAGCTCTATCGCCATGCGGATTCTTTAATTGAATCTCAGACAAAAGCTCTGCGTGCCTTTCAAAAAAACCAGGCGTTGCCTTTAGCCACTCAGCGACTAACGCTTCACGCTCTTGTTGCTCAACTGAATTGGTTTCGTTTTGTGTCATTATTTGCTCAACTTATCGGTTAACAACTTATTAACTTGCTGTGGGTTAGCCTTACCTTGTGTGGCCTTCATGATTTGACCAATCAAAGCATTAAAGGCCTTCTCTTTTCCAGCCCTAAATTCTTCAACGGATTTTTGGTTGGCGGATAGCACTTGATCAATGATTGCTTCTAGAGCTCCACTATCGCTAATTTGCTTAAGCCCCTTAGCTTCAATGATTCGATCAACAGCATCAACGTCCGTTGCTCTCTCATCCCACATCACTGTAAATATCTCTTTAGCAATCTTATTAGAAATAGTTCCATCAGCAATACGAAGAATTAACTTAGCTATTTGCTGTGGATTTAATGGTGATTGATCTGCGCTGATACCATCTTTATTAAGCGCAGAAGCAAATTCTCCCGCCATTAAATTTGCTGCAGCCTTTGCCTGATCCTTGCTAAGTTGCTTAACCAGTTCTTCATAAAAATCAGCCGTAGATTTTTCTTGAGTTAACACTTGGCAGTCATATGCTGACAAACCAAAATCAGCCTGCCAACGCTCAGATTTTTGGGCAGGAAGCTCAGTCATTTCAGCCCGCTCTTTAGCAATCCATTCTTCTGAAATGACTAACGGCAACAAATCTGGATCAGGAAAATAACGGTAATCGTTAGCATCCTCTTTGCTGCGCATACTGCGAGTTTCTTTTTTATCTGGATCATACAAACGAGTTTCTTGAACAACCCTACCGCCATCTTCAATTAACTCAATTTGCCTACGAACCTCGTACTGAATCGCTTCTTCTAAAAATCTAAAAGAATTTAAATTTTTAATTTCGCAGCGTGTGCCGAATTCAGCTTGCCCTTCAGGGCGAACAGAAACGTTGGCATCACAACGGAATGAGCCTTCTTGCATGTTGCCATCACAAACACCCAACCACACCACCAGGCTATGCAGTGCCTTTGCATACGCAACCGCCTCTGCTGCACTTCGCATATCAGGCTCTGTCACAATTTCTAGCAAAGGTGTACCGGCTCTATTGAGGTCAATGCCGCTCGAAGGTTCACCATGTGGTCCACGGAAATCTTCATGCAATGACTTGCCCGCATCTTCTTCAAGATGCGCTCTTGTTAATTGAACAGTTTTAGCAACTCCATCTAAAACAATATTGACCTTGCCGCCCTGCACTACAGGGATTTCAAATTGGCTAATTTGATAACCCTTAGGCAAGTCTGGATAGAAATAGTTTTTACGCGCAAAAATACTAAAAGGCGCAACATGCGCGCCCACCGCTAAACCAAATCTGATTGCATGAGCAACTGCCTCTTTATTTAAAACAGGCAAGACACCCGGCAAAGCTAAATCAACCGCACAAGCTTGACGATTCGGCTCTGCGCCGAAATTAATTGAAGCACCGCTAAAAATTTTTGAGTTTGTTCTTAGTTGCGCATGGGTTTCCATGCCGATCACGACTTCCCACTTCATCACAAACCACCTTTCTTAGAGAACGGTGATTGCGCCTTGTGCCAATCAGTCTCTAACTGATAAGCATGTGCAACCTGCAAAAGTTGTGCCTCGGAAAAATAATTTCCAATCAACTGAATACCTACTGGCATCTGATTGTCGCCAAATCCACAAGGCATGCTCATAGCGGGCAAACCGGCTAAATTTGGCGAAAGGGTATAAATATCCTCTAAGTACATTTGCGTTGGGTCTGAAACTTTCTCACCAATTTTTCCGGCAACTGTAGGCGCAACAGGACCAGCAATAATGTCGCAAGACTCAAATGCATTTTGGAAATCCTGAGCAATAATTCTGCGGATGCGCTGTGCCTTCAAATAATATGCATCGTAATAACCATGTGACAGCACATAGGTTCCAATCATGATTCTGCGTTTCACTTCAGCACCAAAACCTTCTGACCTTGAGCGCTTATACATGTCTAATAAATCATCGTATTTGTCAGCTCGGCGACCATAGCGAACCCCATCAAAACGACTTAAGTTACTAGATGCCTCTGCCGGCGCGATTACGTAATAAACAGGGATTGATAATTCTGTTTTAGGCAAGGTCACGGGCACACACTCAGCACCCATTTTCTTAAACTGATCAATAGCGGCTTCTACTGCCAAACGAACGTCTGAGC
>CAYFKY010000104.1:0-3619 GCA_964343915.1 uncultured Polynucleobacter sp.
GTTTTTAATGATTGGTTAGCGAACCAATTCGCCCAATTTATTTTTAACGTCTTTCCACTCTTCAGCATCAGGAAGAGCTTCTTTTGACTTGGTGATTGATGGCCACTTGGCAGCTAGTTCAACGTTGAGTTTGATGTACTCTTGCTGATCACCAGGCACATCATCTTCAGCATAAATAGCGTTCACTGGACATTCAGGAACACAAACGGCGCAATCGATGCACTCATCAGGATCGATGGCTAAGAAGTTAGGGCCTTCGCGGAAGCAATCTACTGGGCATACATCTACGCAATCAGTGTATTTGCAACGAATACAGGCTTCGGTCACTACATATGTCATGGCAATAATTTCAAATAAGACGAAAAGCGTTATTTTATCTTAGTGTGAGAGTGTTCTTGGCGATAAACCTGGTTTATTTAGATGAATTAGTAATTTTCATATGATTTAAATCAATGACATACAATCATCCGCAGAGTAAATCTCTCGGAAAAACACATAAAAATAGTAAAAACAGGAGAACAAGATGTCAGAACAGGTGCAAAAACCTAAGATTTTGGTGGCTAGGGCAATTTTCCCCGATATTTTGGCGCGATTAGAGCAGGTGGCTGATGTGCAGTCAAATCAGGATGACCGCTTATGGGATGCTGCCGATCTAAAAGCTGCGATGGCCAATAAAGATGCAGCGATTGTGACGGGTGGTGAGCGAGTCGATGCTGACATACTGAAGGCCTCCCCACAGCTCAAGATTGTTTCAAATATCGCGGTGGGTTATAACAATTTTGACATGGCTGCTTTTAGTGCGGCGAATGTGATGGCGACTAATACGCCTGATGTCTTAACGGACACGACTGCAGACTTTGGTTTTGCTCTATTGATGGCCACAGCCAGAAGAGTGACCGAGAGTGAGCATTGGTTAAGAGCAGGCAATTGGAAGAAATTCTCTATTTATGACACGCCGTTGTCGATGGATATTCACCACAGCACTTTAGGCATCATGGGCATGGGCCGAATTGGTCAAGCGATTGCTAGACGTGCGCGTGGTTTTAATATGAACGTGAAGTATTACAACCGCTCACGTCTATCACCTGATTTAGAAAAAGAGTGTGGTGCCACTTATGTGGATCGAGACACCTTATTAAAAGAGTCTGATCATATTATTTTGGTGATGCCATACACCCCAGAAAATCATCATCTCTTTGGTGAAAAAGAATTAAACATGATGAAGCCAACGGCGACCTTGGTGAACATCGCACGTGGTGGGATTGTGGATGAGTTGGCGTTAGCCAAGGCTCTTAAAGACAACAAAATATTTGCTGCAGGTATTGATGTGTTTGAAGGCGAGCCAACTGTTCGCCCTGAGCTATTGGCATTGAAGAACGTTGTCCTAGCCCCCCACATTGCGAGTGCCACAGAAAAAACAAGACGAGCGATGATTGAGTTAGCGATTGAAAATTGCTTGGCTGGGTTGGCAGGCAAGACGCCACCTAACTTATTAAAAGCCTAATCAATTTAAAAAATAAGAAAAGAAATAAAAAAAGAAATAAAAAAGAAATTTGCTAAAACAAGCAGACTAGAGATTAGTCTTGAGAAGAAACAGGTTTGGTGTCAGTGATAGTGGTTTCACGAACGGCCACTTCAATGCCGCCAAACTTTTCAGCGACCCAGTTGTAGACCTTGCAGGCTAACCAAAGTAAACCAAAGCCAATTAATGCATTCAGAATCAATGCAGAAATCACTGTGAAGCCAGGTAATTCACCATCTCTGATAAATGCAACAAACAAAGCAAGCAATACCACTGGCACAGAAAAGCTCAAGTAAACCAACACCAGCGTTTTGGCTGTGTGTAGAGGGTCTACATAAACAACTTCTTTTTTAGTGTATTTGGTGCTTGGCATTTTTAAATCAACAGTGGGTGGTTAACTCTGTAGACGCGATTCTATACTAATTTATCAAGCAATGTTGCGACGCAATAATAAAAACAACACAAAAATCTTTATACCAAGCCTTCAAATAAGACTACACCCACAGTGTCTCCAGCTTTGATTTGGTCTTGGTCGTGTTCTAAAACAATGAAGCAATCTGCCTCACTCATGGATCTGAGGACGCCAGAGCCTTGGGCACCGGTGATGCGCACTGTTCTGGTGCCTGTGGCATCAGTGGATAGAACGCCGCGTTGAAACTCTGTGCGACCAGGACGTTTGCGAATCGCCTCAACAGCTTTAGCTTGCATCACTAGTGGGGCAACATCTGTTGCGCCACTCATCGATAGTAGGGCATTGCGCACGAATTGATAGAAGGTCACCATCACCGCCACTGGGTTACCTGGTAGGCCAAAAAGTACTGCTTGATGATTGTCACTTTTGATAGAGCCAAACGCCATTGGGCGACCCGGGCGCATTGCAATTTTCCAAAAGCTCACATCCCCAAGTTCACGCATGATTTGTTTGGTGTAGTCTGCTTCGCCAACGGAAACACCGCCAGACGTAATTACGGCATCGCACATGGAGGCTGCTTTACTGAAGGCTGCGCGCATCGCATCTGGCTGATCGCGTACCACGCCAAAATCATGAAGCTCAACACCTAAGCGTGAGAGCATGCCAAAGAGGGTGTAACGGTTGCTGTCATAAACGCAACCATCATCCAAATTCTCTCCAATCGAGCGCAGTTCATCACCGGTAGAGAAGAAGCCAACACGCAGGCGACGTTTGACTTCAACGGTTCCAATCCCTAGGGATGCAATCAAACCTAAATCGGAAGGACGAACGATTTTGCCTGCTAGTAAAGCTGGTTGACCTGCTGTTAGGTCTTCGCCTTTTAAGCGACGATTGTCACCAGGCTTGATCACTGATGATTTGAAACTAATCTGATCGCCATCCACTTTCACCATTTCTTGGGCAATCATGGTGTCGCAACCATGAGGCATCACAGCGCCAGTCATGATGCGAACACACTGACCTGGTCCGACTTGACCTTCAAAAGCATTACCCGCTAAACCTTTACCAATCATGGTGAGTGTGGTTGATTCACTGCTGCCAATCGACGATCCAGCAAACGCATAACCATCCATGGCTGAATTATCAGCAGCAGGCACATTGATTGGGGAAATAATATCTTTGGCTAAGATGCGACCTAGTGCGTCATAAATGCCCACAGATTCTGTGGCTAGTGCCAAAGAACCTGGGCGCACAAAATCTTGCACAATTTTGATGGCTTGGTCGACACGCAGTGACTCCGGGTCATAGTCTGACATACAAGTCACCACAGAATTTAAGCTTGGTAAGTTACTCATCGTTGCTACAGTTTAAGGGTTATTAGATTAACCACCAATGTATGACATTTCAACTTTTGCTTTGCCTGCTAACTCAGGTGAGCCACGTAACTCTGAGTAGCGGTCGTTGCGGTGTGACCACACTTGTGCAATCGCATTACTGATTTCTAGGTCAGACTTGCCGTCTCTCAGTAATGCTTTGAGGTCATGACCTTCTGTGGCGAATAAACAGAGATACATTTTGCCTTCTGTTGAGAGGCGTGCTCGGCTACAGTCTTTACAGAACGCTTGAGTAACGCTTGAGATAACGCCTACTTCACCAGAGCCATCTAGGTATCTCCAGCGCTCAGC
>CAYFKY010000105.1:0-3616 GCA_964343915.1 uncultured Polynucleobacter sp.
GCAAGCGTGACACTTTGCCCACCCAAAGGATTTAATAAAGCTGCTAAAGCTGGTAGAGATGCCAAGGTGTCTCGCAAACTACTTAAGTCTCTAGGGCGAGCACTACCAAGAGCCAAGCGAGTGCTGATGCGTTCTACGTCTGCTACTTGCTTGAGTGTTTGTTGCACATCGGCCAACACAAATGGGTTGGCCAATAAAGTTTCAATCGCGACGTGGCGATTAGTCACCACCACTTGATCTCTGATCGGGTGGTGTAGCCAGTGCCGCAGTAAGCGACTGCCCATAGCGCTTGAGCAACTATCCAATAATGAGAAAAGTGTTGGATCTGTTTCACCGCGCAATGTTTCAGTGATTTCTAAATTACGACGAGTGGCTGCATCAATGCCCACATAACTTTGATCATCTTCTACTTGGCATTGCTGGATATGAGGCAGCTTGCCATGCCAACCTAAGCCTTGGGTATTGGCGCCATACGCCAATACTGCTGCTACTGCGCTAAGAGCAGTAGCATATTTATCAAGATCATCAATGCCCAAGCCTTGCAGACTGCTCATCTGGAATAAATCCATCAAGCGTCGTTGACCTTCATCGGGTGTCCACACCCAGTCGGGTATCGTGTTGCCTGATAAGTGCACATCAACGCCATAAGACTCGCGCAAAGTTTCTTTGATGGCAGCACTGCTCTCAACAGGGCAGAGTAATTCTGCAGCACCAATGCGTGCTAAATATTGCGGTAATTCTTCTGGGCTGCATTGCGTGAGGCGTAATGAACCACTCGTGATCGTGAGCCATGCCAAGCCCCAATTCTTTTTGCCCGGCACAATCGCTAACAAGGGAGCATCTTCGCGATCGCTCATCAAGGCTGAGTCTGTCACAGTGCCAGGAGTAATCACGCGCACCACGCGTCGTTCTACAGGTCCTTTAGATGTAGCAGGGTCGCCAATTTGTTCAGCAATCGCTACTGATTCACCACTCTTTACTAACTTGGCTAAATATTGTTCTGCAGCGTGATAGGGCACACCTGCCATCTTGATCGGATTGCCAGCCGACTGACCACGTTGCGTGAGAGTGATATCTAGGATGCGCGCTGCTTTTTCAGCGTCTTCAAAGAAGAGCTCATAAAAATCGCCCATCCGAAAAAATACCAAAGAGTTGGGGTGCTCTGCTTTGATGCGCAAAAACTGCTGCATCGCTGGCGTATGCTTGGCTAAATCAGCCCCCAACGCTTGAGTACTCATTAATTGCTGAGGTCTTCTGGTGTGATGCCGTAGGCAGTGAATGAGTGTTGTGAGTCTGAGGTCTCAACAATGCGAGCAGGGATGCCCACAGCAGTTGCACCCGCAGGTACTGCTTTTAGTACAACTGCATTCGAGCCAATGCGAGCGCCTGCGCCCACAGTGAAGCCACCCAATACTTTGGCGCCAGCACTCACCACCACACCTGCTTCAAGAGTAGGGTGACGTTTTGTGCCCTTGTATAAAGAGGTGCCACCTAAGGTCACACCTTGATAAATCGTGCAATCATCACCAATCACGGTCGTCTCACCAATCACCACGCCTAAGCCGTGATCAATGAACACACGTTTACCTACCACCACCGCAGGGTGGATTTCAATACCGGTGATAAAGCGTGCTGTATGAGACACGATGCGGGCAATCAGTTTGAGCTCAACACCCCACAAGAAGTGCGCGATTCTGTGTAACCAAATGGCGTGTAAGCCTGGGTAGCAGAGAATCACTTCTAAGCGAGTACGAGCCGCAGGATCGCGGGCAATGATGGAATCTACGTGGTCGAATAATGGCATCAGTCGATTTTACCGTGTAGAAGCATTTGTTTCGCAATCCCGCGCAAAAGATCGATTTCTTCTTTTTGCAAAGCACTTCTGGCAAATAGAGCTTGAAGTCTGGGCATCAACTTCTTTGGGTTGGCAGGATCCAGATAACCAATGGCTTCTAGGCCTTGTTGCCAGTGAGCCAGCATGGCAGCAATCGCTTGTTGATCGGCTAGCTCTACAGATGAAGACATTTCTGCCTGCGTGGTCTTTGAGTCAATCGCGAGTGCCTGCATGAGACCTTGGCGCATGGAATACGCCACAATCATCATCGCTTGAGCAAGATTCAGGGATGGGTATTCTGGATTGGCATCAATCCACACTCTGTGTGTGCAATGTTTCAGATCTTCGTTATCTAATCCGGTGCGCTCTGTGCCAAATACAAATGAGATCGGTTTTTGAGAAACCAAAGCGCTAGACGCCATCGATACAGCTTCTGGTAAAGAAATCGCAGGCGGCCCGAATTCTCGATCGCGGGCGGTTAAGCCAAACACCAGTTGACTGTCTCCCACAGCGGCTAATAGGGAAGGTTGGTTTTGGGCGCCTTCAAGAACGTCAAAAGCGCCACTGGATAAAGAAATAGCCTCGGCTTTTCTGGCCATGTACTCGTAAGCGGGCTCGACCAAATGCAGCTGAGAAAAGCCCATGGTCTTGATAGCACGGGCTGCAGAGCCCACATTGCCAGGGTGGCTGGTGCGCATCATGATCCACCGAATAGGCCAGTTTTGCTTCAAAACTCCCAATAAATCCTCATTTCGGGCTAAAATCTGCTTTCGTCGTGCAGCTTGATCGCTGGACATTGCTCTTCTCCAATTCGTTGTGTTACTTAAATACTATGCACCCCATGCTTAATGTGGCCGTGAAGGCCGCCCGTCGCGCAGGAAATATTATCAACCGAGCATCGCTCAATAGCGAGCGTATTCAGGTTACCCGCAAACAACACAACGATTTTGTCACTGAAGTTGATCAGGCAGCTGAAGCTGCCATTATCGAGACTTTGAGAGACGCTTTCCCTGATCACGGATTCCTAGGTGAAGAGACTGGCGAAATCGCCTCCACCAATCCCACCGATCAACCCACTCATGTTTGGATCATCGATCCACTAGATGGCACTACTAACTTTATCCATGGCTACCCTCAGTACGCAGTATCGATCGCGCTCGCGGTCGATGGTGTGACACAACAAGCGGTGGTGTATGACCCTAACCGTGATGAGCTATTCACTGCCACACGTGGTGCAGGTGCTTATGTGAACAATCGTCGTTTGCGTGTAGCAGGTCGCACAAAAATGTCAGAAGCATTAATTGGTACAGGTTTTCCGTACCGTGAAGATCAAGATGTTGAAGCCTACTTAGAAATCTTTGCGCAAATGACGCGTCAGTGCGCAGGCTTGCGTCGTCCGGGCGCCGCTTCCTTGGATTTGGCTTATGTCGCAGCAGGTCGTTTGGATGGTTTCTTTGAACAAGGTCTTAAACCTTGGGACATGGCGGCAGGTGCTTTATTAATTACAGAAGCAGGTGGCTTGGTAGGTAACTATGCTGGTGAAGAGTCTTACCTGAATACTGGTGAGATCATGGCAGCGAACCCACGTATCTTTGGCCAGATGGTGAACATCCTGCGCAAGCACTCTCAGGTTGAATAAAGTCTGATAACAGACTAAGACCTTACTAAATCAAGTGACCGAATGCCTTCAGCAGAAATGCTGAGGGCATTTCCTTTTGGTAGAACTGTTTCTGGGTGATCAAAATCCCAGTCTGATAGTACCCAGCGTTCCCATGACTCATT
>CAYFKY010000106.1:0-3579 GCA_964343915.1 uncultured Polynucleobacter sp.
ATCACCATGATTTGCGTCACGCATGATCTCAATTTGGCCAGCAACATCGCAGAAAAAGTGATGTTCTTGGACAAGGGTGTAATTAGGGCAGATGATCGTATAGATACATTGAGTCAACATTCAGACCCTGTGATTCAGAAATTCTTTGGAGAGGGTAAGTAGTCATGGGTTCGTGGCCATCCTTTTGGCGTGACTTTTCAGAGCAGATGCCATTGATACTGGCGGGTCTGGTCAATACGATTGAGTTGGCAGGTCTAATCAGTATTTCTGGACTGCTCTTGGGTATTGTTGTTTTTTATTTGACGCTCAACAACAATCGCTATGTTCGTTATGTGATCAATGCCTACATATCATTTTTTATTGGTATGCCGTTAATTGTTTTGCTTTTCTTGATGTATTACGGCTTGCCTCAATGGGGTGTGCGTTTGTCACCTTATACAGTGGCATTTATTGGTTTTACATTCAATGTGGCAGCCTACAATGCCGCCTATTTAAAAACAGCCTATAACGGCCTAGATAAAACACAAATTGAAGCAGCTAGTGCTCAAGGGTTTAATTCTTGGCAAATCTTTATTTTTGTCATATTGCCGCAAGTTATCCGCTTATCGATTCCGGCGCTCACCAATCAAGTGATTGGTAACTTAAAAGATAGTTCGGTTGCTTTTTTAATTCAGTACACAGAGTTCTTTGCACGTGTTCAAGAATTAGCCGCTACTAATTTCCAATTCTTTAAAGCGTATATGTTGGCAGCGCTGGTGTACTTGGCTTTGGTGTCAATCATTGTTTTATGCGCGAGAGCGCTTGAAAAGCGCTACGCTATACCAGCATGACCATGAGTTCAGTCAATCAAATCTTCTGATTGGCTGCCTTTAACATCGATGCTGGCACTAAGCCGCCAATGATCATCCCGGTGAGGCTTGCGCACAAACCGGCTAATTGAGGTGGCATGGCTGCTTCGGGCCAAAGAATCTCACAAGTAATCCAAGTGACTAAGCCGCCTAGGACGGCTAATAAGCCACCCAACGTATTGGCTCTAGACCAATAGACGCCAAAAGCCAGTGGCACAAAGGCTGCCACTAATGTCACTTTGTAGGCGTTTTCCACCATCTTAAAAATAGACAGTTCTGAATTAAGTGCGAACAGTGTCACGATGCAAGTGAAGCAAAGCACGGTGATACGCATGATCTTTAATAAATGTTGATCACTCAAGTGCTTGAATAAGCCCTTCACGATATTTTCAGCAAAGGTCACTGATGGCGCCAATAGAGTCGCGCTAGCGCAACTCTTGATCGCTGAGAGCAATGCCCCGAAGAACATGATTTGCGCAAACAATGGGGCGTGATTCAGAATCAAATTAGGCAAAATTAACTGAGAGTCACTGTGCAAATAATTGTCGATGAGTTGAGGATTAATCAGCATGGCTGAATAAGCCAAGAAAATTGGAATAAAGGCGAAAATGAAATACAACACGCCACCTAAGACTGAGGCTCGTACCGCAATGGTGACATTTTTAGAAGATGTGATGCGTTGGAAAACGTCTTGTTGAGGAATGGAGCCCAACATCATGGTTACGAGTGCTGCAATAAAACCTAGAATCGCTGGCAAATTAAAGTCAGGCAAGATGCTTAATTTGCCTGCTGCCGCTGCATGATGAATCACCACATCAACACCACCAGTGAGTGTGCTGACCTCAAAGCCAATATAGAGCATGCCAATCACGATGATGATCATCTGAATAAAGTCGGTGATGGCTACTGACCACATGCCGCCAAATAGGGTGTAAATCAAAACGCTGGCTGCACCAATCAGCATACCCATTTGTTGAGTCATGGCGTCATTGGATACCACGTTAAACACCAAACCTAGTGCTTTGATTTGTGCAGCTACCCAGCCTAGGTAGGAGGTCACAATACATAAAGTAATGATGATCTCAACTGTGCGACCGTATTTTTCTCTAAAAAAGTCACCAATGGTGAGGTACTTTTTGTTGTAAAGATGTTTGGCAAAAAAGATACCCACCAAGATCAGGCACATGGATGAGCCAAATGGGTCTGAAATAATCCCGCCCATGCCTTCTTTTAGGAAGGTGGCTGGAACGCCCAATACTGTTTCGGAGCCAAACCAGGTCGCAAATACGGTAGCCGTCACGATATACATAGGAAGGCTGTGACCGGCGGCAGCAAAATCAGCCGTATTTTTGACTCGCATGGCTGCCCATAGGCCAATGCCAATAGAGATAACCCAGTAAATAATGACAAACCAGAGAAGCATCTCAACCTCATTGATAGGAATGGGCGAATTATAGGGCTAGGCATCAAATATGACAAAAATGCTAAAACCTGATTTATATCTGTTGGCAAGCCATTTTTTTAGGTATAGGATAGTTAAATCTACAACCTGTTGGGAGATCAAAATGGCGAATCAAAAAGAGTTCATGGAATGGCAAAAAGATCGTGCAAAAGAACTTTTCGCGCTGTCACATAAATTGCTAGAAACAGCTAAGCAATTCAGTGAGCATCAAGCGGCGGAAATTAAAGTGAGCATGGAGCATGCCAAATCTTATGCCAAGCAAGCGGCAACGAATGATGTTAATAAGCTCAAAGCCCTACAGGAGCAATTTGCGGAAGAAGCCAGTGCGCGCATGGTGGCTTATCAGAAAAAAGTAAAAGCTCTATTGAAGGCAATGGAGACTGAAGCGGCTGATGAAGCAGAAAAGCATTTGAATAAAGCGCGCAATGCCATGGAGACATGGTTGAAAGAGGCTAGCAAGAACTTGCCAGCCGGCGCAGATAAGTTCACGGATGTGGTGAGAGATATTGCTGCTGCCGGCGACAAAGTCATGAAGGAAGGTCGCAAAATGGCTAAGCAGGCTGCAGAGGCTGCTGAGCAGGGTATGGAAAATTTAGAAAAAATGGTTAAACAACCAAGCGCTAAAAAATCTGCCCCCGCAGCTAAAAAAGCACCTGCAAAAAAGGCCGCTAGAAAAACAACGCGACGTCGTTAATTAGTGTAAAAAGGGGTATGTCTTTGACATGCCCTTTTTTTATATCTTGTTCAATTGCTGCGCATCACAGATTAATTCATGAAGCTGAAACATCTTTCGCTACTAATTCCCACGATTGTGGTGATTGGATGTTCTACGCCTCAAGAAAAAGTGGCTGTGCAGCAAGGTGATACTCACTGGACCTTAGAGTTCACTTGGCTCAAAAATAACAAACCTACAGAAATTAAAACGTTTCAATATGAGTCTCGCATGGATTGTTTTAACGCCATGTACAAAATGCAAGAAGACGCAAAAAAAGTCAAAAACCAAACTGGTGCTGGACTTTGTTTCAAGCTGTTTGCTGACGGCCAAGAGCGCACCAGCAAAGATACTTTGGCGCGCCAATAAATATCAGGTTTTATTTCTGATTCTTATAACTGGTTGCTGGGTTTAACCAAATCTTTTCTTGAGTAACCTAATTTTTCAGCTTTCACTAAAAGAGACTCTTCTAACTCAGGCGATAACTTTTTATCTCTGGCTAATATCCAGAAATACTTGCCTGCAGGCTCACCAATTAGTACCCATGAGTAATCATT
>CAYFKY010000107.1:0-3544 GCA_964343915.1 uncultured Polynucleobacter sp.
TAAATGTGCCCGTCACCTCCAAGCCAAACATATCCACCCAAAGTTTTTGGAGTTTTGATTTGTCTGGCCCACCAATGGCAACTTGTTGAATGCCTAAAATTTTGAATGGCTTAGTCATCAATCTACTCACTCAAATCTAAGAATTTGTTGATCAACTGCCAAGCTTTCACCTTTAGCAGCCATAACCTCTGCAACCACACCATCTTGTGTGGCTACTAGAACGTTTTCCATCTTCATGGCTTCAATGGCTGCAAGACGCTGACCAGCTTCTACTTTCTGGCCAACTGTAACAGCAACGTCTACTAAAAGACCTGGCATTGGTGATAACAAGAACTTAGACATGTCAGGCGGTTCTTTGAATGGCATTAACTTTTGCATTTCAGCACCAGCTGGCGTCAATACCAAGCTATCAACACGCACGCCATCGAACTGAATACGATAGAACAAGCCAACGCGCTCTACTTGAGCAGAGATTGTTTTACCGTTGACAGTTGCTTTGTAGATGATTTGTCCAGGATTCCAGTCAGTATCAATTTTATAAACTTCGCCAGCTACATTAACTTCGTAACCGCGAGCTGACTCATTGACTGTGGTCTCTACATATTCCATCTTGCCTGGTTCACCTGAGGCAACGACAAATTCAGTTGGAATCTTTACCTCGTGACCTTCTAGCTGACCATAGATGCCTGCAGCACGGTCTAAATAACGACGATGTACAGCTGTTGCTAAGGCATCCATTAATTTATCGTCAGCAGGTACAACGTCTGATGCACGGAAACCATGTGGGAATTCTTCAGCGATAAATCCTGTATTGAAATCACCCGAAATAAAACGTGGGTGTTGCATCAAAGCTGCTTGGAATGGGATATTTGAATGAATACCACGAATGACAAACTCATTCAGAGCTGCTCGCATCTTTGTGATGGCATCTAGACGATCTTTACCATGCACAATTAACTTAGCAATCATTGAGTCGTAGTACATAGGTATTTCACCACCCTCGTACACGCCGGTATCAACACGCACACCATTAATCTCTTCTGGTGGTTGGTATCTAACTAAGCGACCTGTAGATGGCAAGAAATTTCTGTACGGATCATCTGCATTAATACGACATTCCATCGACCAACCATTGCGCTTGATATCAGCTTGTCCAAATGACAATTTTTCACCAGCAGCCACTCTAATCATTTGCTCAACTAGATCAAGACCTGTGATTGATTCAGTCACAGGATGCTCTACCTGCAAACGCGTGTTCATCTCAAGGAAATAAAATGATTGATCCTTACCGACCACAAACTCAACCGTACCAGCAGATTGATACTTAACTGCTTTGGCCAAAGCAACAGCTTGCTCACCCATTGCTTTTCTAGTTTCTTCACTAATAAATGGTGATGGTGCCTCTTCAATCACTTTTTGGTGGCGACGCTGAATGGAGCATTCACGCTCCCATAGATACACAGCATTGCCATGACCATCACCTAATACTTGAATTTCAATATGGCGTGGCTCTTCAACAAACTTCTCGATAAAAACTCGATCGTCACCAAAACTGTTACGAGCCTCATTTTTACAAGCTGAGAAACCTTCAAATGCTTCTTTGTCATTAAAAGCTACACGCAAACCTTTACCGCCACCACCTGCTGATGCTTTGATCATCACTGGATAGCCAATTCCTTTTGCAATCTCTACAGCAGCTTCTGGTGTGTCAATTGCATCGTTATAACCAGGAATCGTATTAACCTTAGCTTCATTTGCCAATTTTTTCGAAGCGATTTTGTCGCCCATCGCTGCAATCGAATAGTGCTTAGGCCCAATAAAGGTAATGCCTTCTTCTTCTAAACGCTTAGCAAAGCCTTCGTTTTCAGATAAGAAACCATAACCCGGGTGAACTGCTTCAGCCCCAGTGTCTTTACAGGCCTTAATGATGTTATCCATCACCAAATAGGATTCACGTGATGGTGCTGGACCAATGCAAACTGCTTCATCAGCCAGTTCAACATGACGTGCATCTTTATCTGCTTCAGAGTAAACAGCTACAGTCTTAATGCCCATCTTGCGGGCTGTTTTAATAACGCGGCAAGCTATCTCACCACGGTTAGCAATCAGAATCTTTTTAAACATGTTCTTTTCCTAATCGATTAGAGGGGAATGTTGCCGTGTTTGCGCCATGGATTTTCTAAATCCTTGTCCTTTAGCATTGCTAAAGAACGCGCGACACGTTTACGAGTTTCATGCGGCATGATGACATCATCAATGTAGCCACGACGACCGGCAACAAACGGGTTAGCAAACTTAGACTTGTACTCAGCTTCTCGTTCAGCCAATTTTGCTGGATCTCCCTTTTCCTCACGGAAGATAATTTCTACGGCACCTTTTGGTCCCATCACTGCAATTTCAGCTGATGGCCATGCAAAGTTAACGTCGCCACGTAAATGTTTAGATGCCATCACATCATATGCGCCACCGTAGGCTTTACGTGTAATAACAGTAATTTTTGGCACAGTACATTCAGCATAGGCATAAAGTAACTTAGC
The DNA here is from genome assembly GCA_964343915.1 of uncultured Polynucleobacter sp. Classification (GTDB taxonomy): domain Bacteria; phylum Pseudomonadota; class Gammaproteobacteria; order Burkholderiales; family Burkholderiaceae; genus Polynucleobacter. Next base: position 2,538 of record CAYFKY010000107.1, read on the forward strand.
GCCATGTTTGATAATGCCGCCGTACTCTTGTGATGTGCCAGGCATGAAACCAGGAACGTCGACAAAAGTTACCACTGGGATATTAAATGCGTCACAGAATCGCACAAAACGTGCTGCCTTAATGGATGACTTAATGTCCAAGCAACCAGCTAAAACTAATGGTTGATTAGCCACAATACCTACAGTTTGACCCTCAACACGTGCAAAACCAATAATGATATTTTTTGCATAATCAGGTTGAATTTCAAAGAAATCACCATCGTCGACAGTCTTCATGATCAACTCATGCATGTCGTATGGCTTGTTTGGATTATCTGGAACCAAAGTATCCAATGAATAATCTAGACGTTCTGCAGAGTCAGCACCCTTTCGAACAGGAGGCTTCTCTCTATTCGACAATGGCAAATAGTTAAAGAATCGACGCAACATCAAAATCGCTTCAACATCATTGTCAAATGCGCGATCACACACACCAGATTTAGTTGAATGAGTCATAGCCCCACCCAACTCTTCTGCTGTGACCTCTTCATGCGTAACAGTTTTTACAACTTCCGGACCTGTCACAAACATGTATGAGCTATCTTTCACCATAAAAATAAAATCAGTTAACGCTGGTGAATAAACTGCACCACCCGCACTAGGACCCATGATTAGAGAAATTTGTGGGATGACGCCTGATGCTGATACGTTACGTTGGAAAATCTCAGCGTAACCACCTAATGAGGCTACACCCTCTTGAATACGGGCACCGCCTGAATCGTTAAGACCGATTACTGGTGCGCCAACCTTCATAGCTTGATCCATCACCTTACAGATTTTTTCTGCGTGCGCCTCTGAAAGTGAACCACCGAACACAGTGAAGTCTTGAGAATAAACAAACGTCAAGCGCCCATTAATCATGCCGTAGCCAGTAACAACACCATCACCTGGCACTGATTCATTCGACATTCCGAAATCAGTACAGCGATGCTCGACGAACATATCCCACTCTTCAAATGAACCCTCGT
>CAYFKY010000108.1:0-3255 GCA_964343915.1 uncultured Polynucleobacter sp.
CCTGCCTCATCAAAGATGGGGCCATAGGGTTCAAATCCTTCTCTCGCGTAGAAAGCAATCGCATGAGTTTGGGCGTGCAAGATAAATTCTTGTGCGCCCTTTTCTTTTCCTTTGTTGATAAGAGCTTTAAGCACTTCCATACCAATACCCTTACCTCTAAATTCTGGATCAATCGCCATACGTCCAATCTTCGCTATTGATTGATTAATAATCAGCCTTCCAGTTCCAATAACTTGGTGATTAGATTTGGCTACTGCATGCCATGCAGTTTCATCGTACTCATCCCACTCCAACTCCTCTGGAACCTTCTGCTCAAGAATGAATACTTTTATTCGTATGGGTTTAACAAGTTCCCTTGCATCTTCCCAATCGGTGATTGTGATTGATGTGCTCATCTAAAAATAAAGTAAACCGCACCAAGTAAACATAACCCCGCCCAGACAAAATCTAACTTGAATGGTTGCCCCATATACAAGATTGAGAATGGTACAAAAACAGCCAAAGTAATGACTTCTTGTGTGATTTTTAATTGAGCCAAATCGTAATGCTCAAATCCAATTCTATTGGCTGGCACTTGCAGTGCATATTCAAAGAATGCTATGCCCCAACTTAATAAGGCAGCAATCCACCATGGCTTGTCTGATAAATTTTTTAGGTGTGCGTACCAAGCAAATGTCATGAATACATTTGATAGAACTAACAATCCAATAAAACTGATTGGACCCAGTATTGAGCTAGGCATTGGTTACTCTCTGCTGATTTAGTAATTTGAAGTTCAATATTAGAGCAAAGTTGCCAGAAAGTTGGCATCTGATAAAAATCAGGCTATAATCTTTGTCTATTCCTCGATAGCTCAGTCGGTAGAGCGCCGGACTGTTAATCCGTAGGTCCCTGGTTCGAGCCCAGGTCGAGGAGCCAAATAATAAAAAGCTTCTAAGGTACAATTTAGAAGCTTTTTTGTTAGCCCTGGTGGTGGAATGGTAGACACGCCGGTCTTAGAAGCCGGTGCCGAGAGGCGTGAGAGTTCGAGTCTCTCCTGGGGCACCATACAATTTGAGTCAAATAAAAAAGGCGCTTTGAGCGCCTTTTTGTTTTTTGAGCTTGTTTAATTAAGCTTCAAACGGATGCTGCAATAAGATGGTTTCATTACGATCTGGACCAGTTGAAACCATAGCAATTGGTACGCATGCCACCTCTTCCACACGTCTCAAATACGTTTGAGCAGCTTTTGGTAATTTATCCCACTGTTGAATACCTAGAGTGCTTTCATCCCAACCTGGGAAAGTCTCATAAATAGGCTCACAACGAGCAACCGCATCAGAACCTCGTGGCAACACATCAAGCTTCTTACCATCTAAGTTGTAACCTACACACAAACGAATCTCTTTTAGACCGTCAAGAACATCCAACTTAGTCATACAAAGACCTGTTACACCACTGATTTGAATCGAACGCTTCAATGCAGCCGCATCTAACCAGCCTGTACGACGAGGGCGACCAGTTACAGAACCAAACTCTTTACCAACCTCAGCTAAGCGCAAGCCAATAGGATCTTGCGCCTTAGGATTGGCATGATCATAAAGCTCACTTGGGAACGGGCCTGAACCAACACGTGTGCAATAAGCTTTAGTGATACCCAAGACAAAATGAAGACTGCCAGGTCCCACACCAGATCCAGCAGCTGCATTACCAGCCACACAGTTTGATGATGTAACAAACGGATAGGTACCGTGATCAATATCTAACAATGCGCCTTGAGCACCTTCAAACAACAAGTTTTTACCTGCTTTTTGAACAGCATCTAAATCACTAGAAACATCAGCTACCAATGGGCGTAATTGCTCTGCATAGCCCAACATGCTGTCTCTAACCTCTTCGAAGTTCAGAGCTGGTGCCTTGAAGTATTGAGTCAACACAAAGTTGTGATATTCCAAATTCTCTTTTAGCTTTTGTGCAAAAGACTCTGGGAAGAACAAATCTTGAACACGCAATGCACGACGTGCAACCTTGTCTTCATACGCTGGACCAATACCACGTCCTGTAGTGCCAATCTTGTCATTACCACGGGCAGCCTCGCGAGCATGATCGATGGCAACGTGATACGGAAGAATTAAAGTAGTTGCTTCAGAGATCTTCAAGCGTGAACGAACATCCACACCTGCAGCCTCTAGCTCACCAATTTCTTTAAATAAAGCTTCTGGTGACAACACCACACCATTACCGATGTAGCAAGTCACACCTGGGCGCATGATGCCCGATGGAATCAAACGCAAAATTGTTTTTTGGCCATTGATGATAAGTGTGTGACCAGCATTGTGACCACCTTGGAAACGGACAACTCCCTCAGCATGATCGGTTAACCAATCAACGATCTTGCCTTTACCTTCATCACCCCATTGGGTACCAATTACAACAACATTGCGACCAGCCTTGCTGGCAGATTTCTGTACGGACATATAAACCAGGAAAAAAGATAATTAATTAGTAAAAAGCGCAAACGAGCATTTTACGCTCTTGTGACAACCACCCAAGCACCTTTTTGATCGACTAACTCACGATCGCAGTGGAATTCTTCTCCGTCTTGCTCGTGACCGGGTAATAGTTGAATAACAACTTCACCGCCAGCGCGTAGTTTTGCGATCGCTTGGGTTAATTTTTGATCATTCGACCATGGAGCTAAGATAGCAGCTCTCCTAGAATCAATCTTAGATAATCTTGCTAACGTCATGATATCTAAAGAAAAACCTGTTGCAGGGCGAGATCTACCAAAAGCCTCACCGACCATATCGTATCGACCACCCCTGGCAATTGCAGCAGGTAAACCCTCTACGTAGGCGGCGAACATCACCCCGCTGTGATATTGATAACCACGCAGATCAGATAAATCTAAGTTCAACTTTGGTGCATTTGGCAAGCCAGAGATTGCTTGGCAGAGACGCTCCAAATCATCCAAAGCGGCTGCAACACCTTTTACTTGAGGCAAAGCCTTGCGAGCAGCAGGCAAAACATCCTTGGGCGAACCACTCAAAGAAGCCAAACTAATAATCGCAGACTTAATTGGTGCAGGCCAATTCGCTAAAAGTTGAGTTAAACCTGGCAAATCCTTCGCTTGAAGAGCTCCATAAAGTGCCTCTAAAGCATCTGACTTAGGCTGAAATTCACCCAAAATACCCGTCAAAATGCCTGCATGAGCCATATCAAGGGTGATCTCACCCAAATTGCTCTGCGTTAAAACCTCATTCAATAGGGTTTGGA
>CAYFKY010000109.1:0-3179 GCA_964343915.1 uncultured Polynucleobacter sp.
TGGTTAGCTTGCGCGCAAATTCCTCAGATGAGAGCTGGTGTGGCTTGGTATGGTCGTTTGGTGGGTGATAAAACTCCCAATAATCCTTTGCATCCTGTAGACTTGGCGTCTCAAATGAAAGCGCCTGTACTTGGTTTGTATGGTTCGGCTGATACAGGTATACCGCTAGAGACTGTTGAGCAAATGAAACAAGCTTTGCAGGCAGCGAAAAATAATAAAGCGGCTCAGGCTGCCAAATTTGAAATTTATCCTGAAGCGCCACACGCGTTTCATGCAGACTATCGAGCAACTTATCGAGAAGGGCCTGCTAAAGATGGTTGGGACAAGTGCCTAGCCTGGTTGAAGCAACAAGGAGTTGTATGACATTGTTTTGGATTATTCTGGCTACAACAGTGGCTGGAATATTGAGTATCACAGCAGCAGCTAGTTTATCGCTCACTATCTTGTCGCGCATGGTCGATAAGATGGTGAGTTTGTCTGTGGGTGTTTTATTGGCAACGGCTTTATTGCATTCTTTGCCTGAGGCATTCACAACACCTGATGTAGATATACCTTCTTTATTCATGGTGTTGTTTGCGGGCCTCTTAGGCTTCTTCGTTTTGGAAAAAGCGGCACTTTTGCGCCATAGCCATCATCATGAGCATGATGGTCACGGTCATCACCATGGGCATGATGCTGAATCTGCTGGTAGAAGTGGTTGGGTTATTTTGTTAGGCGATAGTCTTCACAATTTTGCGGATGGTATTTTGATTGCCGCCGCTTTTCTAGTAGATCCTCAAATCGGTGTTTTAACAGCCGTGGCAATTGCATTGCATGAGATTCCGCAAGAGGTTGGTGACTTCATTGTTCTTCTTAATGCTGGTTTTACAAAGGCACGAGCACTTTTGTATAACTTGATCTCCAGCATGATGGCTGTGGTGGGCGGTGTGTTGGGATATTTCTTTTTGGATCGCGCAGAATCCTTAATTCCGTATGTGATTGTTTTAGCTTCTAGTAGCTTTATCTATATTGCTGTGAGTGACTTGATGCCGCAAATGCACAGAAGACCCAAGCTCAAAGAGTCTATTGAGCAATTGTCTTTAATAATTTTGGGTGTTGGAGTTGTTTTGCTGATTTCAGAAATCAGTCATTTGTCTCACGGACACTAAGCATTTAATTGAATTACTGCTCAACCGGTCTGCTAGGATCGGCTGACCATTCGCTCCAGCTGCCGGCGTAAATAGAAGAACCAGGTAAGCCAGCTAACTCCATGGCAAACATATTGTGGCAAGCAGTAATGCCTGAACCGCATTGATGCACAATTTTTTCGCTAGAGGTTTGCCCAAGCAATGATTTAAATTCATTGAGTAACACATCAGAATCTTTAAAAGTGCCATCGGCCTTTAAGTTATCTTTGAAGAAGCGATTTAGAGCGCCTGGTATGTGCCCAGCCACGGGATCTAAAGTTTCATTTTGACCATGAAAGCGATCATTAGATCTTGCATCAAGAACTGTGAACTTTTTACTTTCTAAATTGGCAACAACCTCATTCACTAATACCAAGTTCTTGAATGCAGAAAGAGGGGTCTCTGCCACAGGTTGTCTATGTGTTTCAGATTGTTCTGATGGGTAGCCTAATTGGCACCATGTTTGATAGCCGCCATTGAGTAGCTCAATGTGTTGATGTCCAACGGCTTTGAGCATCCACCATAATCTAACCGCATACATGCAAGATTGATTGTCATAAATAACAATCCGACTATGAGGCGTGATGCCCAGTGCGGCATAAGTTTTTTGCCATGCGCTAATGCTTGGTAATGGATGTCTGCCATTGCGACCATTTTTTTCAGATGCCAAATCTTTATCTGAGTGAACGTAAATAGCGCCCGGTATGTGGCCTTCAAGGTAAGACTTGTAGCCAGCTTCTGAATCTACTAAATCAAAGCGACAGTCAAACAACAGAAAGTCCTGTTGGTCATCAATTAATTTTTTTAATTGTGGTGCTTCGATGAGTGCCATGACAGTTAACCCTGGTTATAAGACATTGCCTTTCTGTACCACTCGTGGAAGTGTTGCATGCCGTCTTCCATTGGGCTTTGATAAGGGCCTACTTCGTTCACGCCGCGATCTAAAAGAGCTTTTCTGCCAGCATCCATGCGCTCGGCAATTTCATCATCTTCGATACAGGTCTCCATGTAGGCAGATCTCTCTGCTTCGATGAATTCTCTTTCAAACAATGCAATTTCTTCTGGGTAATAAAACTCAACGATGTTTCTAGTTTTATTGGGGCCCATTGGTTGCAGTGTTGAAATACATAAAACACCTGGATACCACTCCACCATGATGTTGGGGTAATAGGTCAGCCAAATAGCGCCAAACTTAGGCATTTCACCTTCGTAGTGTCTTAAGACGGCTTCATGCCAACGTTTGTAGGTATCAGAACCTGCTTGCTTGAGTTGGTTGTGTATGCCAACAGTTTGTACGCTATACCAATCCCCAAATTGCCAAGCAAGGTCTTCACATGAGACGAACTTACCCAGACCTGGGTGGAATGGCACAACGTGGTAATCCTCGAGATAAACCTCGATGAATGTTTTCCAGTTGTAGTTACATTCATGTACTTCAACGTGATCCAACATGTAACCTGAAAAATCTAAATCTTTGGCAACGCCCATTTTTTGCAAATCTGCGTGAACATCTCTTGGGCCTTCGAACAACAAGCCTTGCCAATTTTGTAGTGGGCTTTTGCCTAAGTTAAGACAAGGTTGCTCATCAAAGTGAGGTGCGCCTAATAAAGTGCCATCGGTTTTGTATGTCCAGCGATGTAGAGGGCAAACAATATTCTCGACATGTCCTTTGCCGTTCAACATGATGGCTTGACGATGGCGACAAACATTGGAAAGTAATTCAATACCCTGTTGATTTTTGACTAGTACACGACCTTCATTTTCTGCGCTCAGGGTTTGGTAATCACCCACCTCAGGAACCATGAGTTCGTGACCGACGTAACCAGGCCCCTGCTTGAATAGCAGTTCTATTTCACGTTGATACAGCTCGACATCAAAATATGCCGACACTGGCAGTTGTAGCTTGGACGGCGCAAGATGCTGCGCGGTAGCTAGATTAGTCATTCTTCCCACCCCCGAAAAAAGTCAGCCGAAGCTAAGCGGAATAACCAATCCAACCATCGACGGGTCGAT
>CAYFKY010000110.1:0-3175 GCA_964343915.1 uncultured Polynucleobacter sp.
CTAAACTCTCTTGGTGATAGCCAGGGCGATGGGTGTGACCATGAATCATGCGCTGACAACCCGTCATTGCCACCAAATCGGCAGTCGCGGTAATGGTTACATCGCCTTTGACGTGAACCACTTCAGGGGTAAAACGTTGTGCACGTTGGTATTTGGCAGTGCTATTGCTGCGCAGAGTGCTAGCAATACTCACACGTAAACCAGTTGGCAGCATTAAAAATAATTTTTGCACCCACTGACTACGAACAATTTTCCGAAAACGTTGATAGCTACTGTCTGCTGTACACAAGGCATCACCATGGGTGAGTAACCAAGTTTGATTAGCGATCGTGATCACTTGAGGATCTCTCAAGATGGTCATAGTGGCTTTATGGGCGTATTGCTCGCCCAATAAAAAATCTCGGTTGCCGTGCATGAAGTACACCTTCGTGCCGTGCTGTGAGAGAGCTTTGATTTTTTGGGCCACTTCTAGATGGAAGGGTGAACGTGCTTTGGCATCATCACCCACCCAATATTCGAATAAATCGCCCAAAATAATCAAAGCCTCATGAGCGCGCGCTTCTTTTTCTAAAAACTCAAAAAACCGTTCTGCCGTTCTTGGCATCGACGGTGTTAAGTGCAAATCAGAAATTAAAACGGCGCTCGCGTGCATAAATTACTCTTCCAAAATCGTGGCGCTGATGATCGTCACATCTTCTTTAGGCACGTCTTGATGAAAACCTGAGCTACCAGTCTTCACTTGGCGGATCGCATCAACCACATCCATGCCTTCTGAAACTTCGCCAAACACAGCGTAACCCCAGCCTTGTGGTGTTGGTGCAGAGAAGTTCAAGAAAGCGTTATCTACCACGTTGATGAAGAACTGAGCTGTGGCTGAGTGTGGATCGCTGGTGCGAGCCATCGCAACGCTACCGCGTTTGTTCGGTAGACCGTTGTCGGCTTCGTTATCGATCGGTGCTTTGGTTGGCTTTTGTTTCATGCCAGCTGTCATGCCACCACCTTGCACCATGAAGTTACTGATCACGCGATGGAAAATCGTGCCGTCGTAATGTCCTGAGCGAACATACTCTAAAAAGTTTTCAGTTGATTTAGGCGCTAGCTCTTCGTCCAAGCTCAATGTGATATCGCCCATGCTAGTTTTTAGTTGCACTTTTGCCATGCTATTTCCTTCTTATTCAATTGCGGGATTAAAACTACAGAATTTAAAACAACGAAAAATAAAACAATAAAAACAAAAACTAAATAACCTCAGGGTTATTTCAAAATATCTTCAGCCAATTTCATCTTGCGACGACTCTCAATCAAGCGCTTATCTAGTTGCAAGGCTTTGCCATAAGAGCGTGCTGCCAAACGGGTATACACATCACCTAGATTCTCAAGAGCAGTTGGGAAGGTTGGTTGAACCTTAAGAGCCAACTCTAAATAATCTTTGGCTTGATCTAAGTTACCTTTTTGAGCCTCAAGAACCGCTAGGTTGTTATAAGGCTCTGGTAGTTCTGGAAACTGCTGTGTGATCTCTTCAAGTGTTTTTCTGGCGATATCCACTTGACCCATCTCGATGGCGACTCGTGAGCGGATAAAGCGCAATTGAACATTTCTTGGGTTGCTGGCCAATTCTTTATCAATCGCAGTCATGGCTTCAGGAAACTTCTTATCACTGATGAGCTTATAGATTGCTTCTGGAATAGCATTTTTGTTCTTTGGCTCAGGCACACGTTGCAACACAATAAATGGTGTGGCTAATGAAGGCTGCATCTGTGCTGATTGCACAGCTGATGGATTGTCTTCAAAAGGGGATGGATCTGCCTTGGCTGCAATGGCTGAACGGCTATTTTTTTGCGGGTTGCCAATCGTGGTGTTTTGAACTGTGCCTGGGGCATTGAGTATTTGAGCAAAGCTAGGGGCGCTGAGTACACAAATAAAACTAATTAAACCGGCCTTTAAAGCATGGGAGCGGAGGTGAAACTGCGATGTCATAAGGCGTGCTCGATAAGGAAGTGAGAACATGATTTTAAAAGGGTTATTGGCTCGAATTAGCTATACTCGACAGTCAGTCTAACAAATCGTGGCGAGGAAAGTAAGTTTCTTATCCATCGCCAACATATTTACAGAATATTGATCCATTTATGTTGCAAATATTTAATACCTTAACCCGCCGTAAAGAAACCTTTCAGCCGATCGAGCATGGCAAGGTAAGACTTTATGTGTGCGGTATGACGGTATATGACTTTTGCCATATTGGGCATGCTCGAGTGATGGTTGTATTTGACATGGTCCAGCGCTGGTTAAGAGCCTCAGGCATGGAAGTGACTTATGTACGCAACATCACAGATATTGATGACAAGATCATCAAGCGCGCTGTGGAAAACAAAGAAACCATCAAAGAACTCACGCAACGCTTCATTGATGCCATGCATGAAGATGCGGATGCCTTGGGTATTGAGCGACCAACGTATGAGCCACGAGCCACAGAGTATGTGCCACAGATGCAAGACATCATCACGCGCCTCATGAACAACAACTTGGCTTATCAAGCCGACGATGGTGATGTGAACTACGCGGTTAGAAACTTCAAAAACTATGGCCGCCTATCTGGTAAATCATTAGACGACCTACGCGCGGGTGAGCGCGTGGCTGTTGCCAACAGCAAACAAGATCCACTCGACTTTGTTTTGTGGAAGTCGGCTAAAGCAGACGAGCCTGCTGACACCAAGTGGGAGTCTCCTTGGGGTGTGGGTAGACCAGGTTGGCACATTGAGTGTTCTGCCATGAGTTGCCAACTCTTGGGCACGCATTTTGATATTCATGGGGGTGGGGCAGACCTACAGTTCCCGCACCACGAAAATGAAATCGCGCAAAGTGAAGGTGCCTTTGGCGAAGAAACGGGCAAGCCATTTGTCAACACATGGATGCATAACGGCTTTGTAAGAGTGAACGAAGAAAAAATGTCTAAGTCTTTGGGTAACTTCTTCACGATCCGTGAAGTGCTCAAAGAGTTTGATCCAGAAGTGGTGAGATTCTTTATCTTGAAGGCGCACTACCGCAGCCCACTTAACTACAGTGATGCGCACTTAGAAGAAGCCAAGCAAGGTTTAACGCGTTTGTATAACGCGCTATCAACGGTAGAAGACATTCCGACCTACGGCAAGCCTAGCACTTGGAGAACTCGTTTTGC
>CAYFKY010000111.1:0-3141 GCA_964343915.1 uncultured Polynucleobacter sp.
GTGGTTGCACCACCGTTATATGAACCAGCCATTAATCCACCGATTACTGCTGCTGAGTTTGAGTGTGCTAAACGTACGTTATTTAGGAATGACTGCAAAAATAGTGCGTCAATTTGCTTACCAGCACGGAATTCACCAAAACCACCAGACAAACCTACCCATGACTGACGATCAAAAAGCTGTAAGCCAGCCAACGCACCAGTATCTGTATTTAGATTGCCTTCTAACTTGAAATTGGCTTTTAAACCACCGCCCAAGTCTTCTGTACCTGTAAAACCAATTAAACTAGGCAACCATGCGCCAGATTCCATTGAAGTTCTGCTCTGAGCAGTTGCATTCGTATTGTTATCTCTAACGACTGATTGATCAATGATACCGTACATAGATACTGACTGAGCTGCTGCAACGCCAGACACTGTTGCCAATGCTGCAAGAGCTAATAAATGTTTTTTCATGTGTTTCTCTCTCTTTTTAAAAATGTAATGTGTTACTACATTGTTAATGTTAATAATCTTTTAAGAAAGACTCTAATGTTTTAGCACTAGAGTCTTGTATTTGTTGCTTATTTGCAACAGTTAATTAGGGTTAACCCTAATTAACTGCCTTGTAGCTTACTTAGCTAGTTTGAATGTCCAAACAGAGCCGCCTTGTTCTAAGAAAGAAACTTTCTTAGCAACGTCACCGCCCCACAATGGAACCGCACCACCCCAACCAGACACTACAGAAACATATTGCTCACCATCTTGTTCCCAAGTGATCGGAGGAGCTACGATGCCTGAACCAGTTTGGAATTTCCACAACTCTTTACCAGTCTTAGCGTCAGCTGCTTTCAAGTAGCCTTCTGGAGTACCCCAGAATACTAAGTTACCAGCTGTAGTCATAACACCACCCCATAATGGAGCATTGTTAGGGATTTCCCAAGCAATCTTGCCTGTCTTAGGATCAATAGCGCGCAATGCACCGATTGGGCCGTCATTCAAAGTCTTGATTGTGAAACCAGCGCCTAAGTAAGCAGCACCTTTTTTGTAGCTAACTGGCTCGTTCCAGATCTCCATACCCCATTCGTTAGCTGGTACGTAGAACATGCCTGTTTGTTGGCTGTAAGCCATAGGCATTTGGTTCTTACCACCTAGGAATGAAGGTACAGCAAATACTGACTTACCTTTTTTACCATCAGCGCTCTTAGCAGGATCACCAGGACGGTTATCAGCTACGTAGTTAGGACGACCTGTCTTCAAGTCAATGCTTGTAGCCCAAGTAATCTTCTTAACGAATGGTGTAGCGTTTTCTAACTTACCTGATTTAGCATCAAGAACGTAGAAGAAACCGTTACGGTCAGCCTTAGCACCCATACGCTTACCGTTCATGTCGAATGTAACTAATTCGTTAACACCGTCAAAGTCCCAACCATCGTGTGGTGTTGTTTGATAGTGCCAAGCAATCTTACCTGTCTTAGGATCGATAGCTACTGTTGAGCATGAGAATAGGTTGTCGCCTGGACGAACTGCACTGTTCCATGGGCCTGGGTTACCTGTACCAAAGTACACTAAACCAGTCTTAGAGTCGTATGTACCACCCAACCATGTAGCTGCGCCACCTGATTTCCACATTTCGCCTGGCCATGTTGCACCAGTTGTACCTGATACGCCATTTTCAATAGCTTTACCAGCTGCGTCATATTTGTAACCCATGTGACCTTCAACTGTTGGACGAATCCAAACTAGCTTACCTGTCTTAGCATCACGAGCTTCAACGCGACCGATAATACCGAACTCACCACCAGATACACCAGTGATTACCAAACCGTTAGCGATCAATGGAGCTGCTGACATTGAGTAGCCAGCTTTAAAGTCGTCAACTGTTTCTTTCCAAACTACCTTACCTGTATTTTGGTCAAGAGCAACAATTTGTGCATCCAATGTACCGAAAATAACTAGGTTGTCATACAACGCTGCGCCACGGTTAATAACGTCACAGCAAGGCATGATGCCGTCTGGTAGACGGTGCTCATACTTCCATAATTTTTGACCTGTCTTTGAATCAACAGCAAAGATACGTGAGTAAGAAGCTGTCACGAACATCTTGCCATTGTGAATCAATGGCTGAGATTCTTGACCACGTTGCTTTTCACCACCGAATGACATAGACCAAGCTGGAACCAACTTGTTAACGTTCTTGTCATTGATCTTGTTTAGAGTAGAGAAACGCTGACCATCACGTGTCATACCCCAGTTCAAAACACTCTTAGTGTCCTTACCTTCCAACATTGCATCAGTCACAGTTGCATTAGCTGCACCTGAACCGATAGCTGCTAGCACCAATACTGATAATAGCGATTTACGCATTTTTTTCTCTCCTAAGTAAAGAAATCCCAGTCATGAAAATCATGACTTGAAGGGATTGTGAGGAATTTTTCCCAAAATAACTAGTTGAACAAACTAAGTGCTTTCCCTAGTCTGTTAGTTATTTTTTGAATATTTGTTTTTCGTATGCGGGATACAAGTGTGTAACGTTGCGCAAGTACTCAGGCTTCAATGCAGCGAAACCCCTGAATTTATAAGGGATAGAGAGGCGTAACACCTCACTGATATCCATTCCTTGCAGCGCAGCATTTTTGAAAGTTTGATCTAGCCAAGTGAGATATTCTTTGGTTTGTTCAATACCTTCTAAACCCTTGGTATATGGGCCATGACTAGGCACTAGAGCCTTGATTTGCTTAGATGTGTTCCATTTTGAGACAGTCTCTAAACTCTTTAACCATTCTGTAATATTGGCATGCGGTGTGGTGGGCACACGGTCTGCGAATACAAGACCCCCAATAAATACAACACCAGTAGTTTTATCCCACAAAACAAGATCTGCAGCAGTGTGGCCATTGAACTGAATCAACTCCAACTGATGATTTGTATCAGAGAGAGTCATAGGCCCCGGCTGAATAACTTGTGTAGCAGGCTTAGACTCAGTTGCAGCCATCCAGTCACCACATATGCGATACAAGTTATCCGTGTATGAAGCACCCTCCTCCTTCATACCCTGAATCGATGCAGGCAATGCTGCAATAGGTACATCCGCATAAGCTTGATTACCCAAGAAATAATCTGGGTGCAAATTAAGATTTAAAACTAATTTAATTTTTTTATT
>CAYFKY010000112.1:0-3133 GCA_964343915.1 uncultured Polynucleobacter sp.
ACCAATGATCACACCCCGATTGTTTTGATGGGATATGCCAATCCTATTGAGCACATGGGCACTGAGGTATTTGTTAAAACTTCTCAAGAAGCGGGTGTTGATGGTGTCTTGGTGGTGGATTACCCACCTGAGGAGTGCGAAGACTTTGCCCACCAATGCAAACAAGCAGGCATTGATCCTATTTTCCTATTGGCACCAACATCTTCCCAGGAGCGTATTGACCAGGTAGGTAAGGTGGCAGCTGGCTACATTTACTATGTTTCCCTAAAAGGGGTTACTGGGGCGGCTAACTTGGATACCAAGGCGGTGGCAAGCATTATTCCTCAAATCAGGGCTGCTTCTGAGGTGCCGATTGCGGTTGGTTTTGGTATCAGAGATGCCCAGTCTGCCGTGGCTGTGGGGCAGACAGCTGATGCGGTTGTGATTGGCAGCAGAATTGTGCAATTATTAGAGGAAACCCCTAGTTCACAAAGAGTACAATCGCTAGAGAATTTCTTAAAAGACATCCGCAAGGCTTTGGACGAATAAATATGAGCTGGATTGATAAATTATTACCGCCTAGTATTCAACATACTGACCCTGCGCAGCGTAAAAGCGTTCCTGAGGGTTTGTGGGTTAAGTGCCCATCTTGCGAGGCAGTGCTTTACCGCAATGACATTGAATCGAATCTGCATGTATGCCCAAAATGTGATCATCACATGCGCATCAATGCGCGTCAGCGACTAGATAAATTATTGGACCTCGAAGGGCGCCATGAGATTGGTCAAGAAGTATTGCCAGTCGATGCTCTGAAGTTCAGAGACACTAAAAAATACCCAGACCGTTTAAAAGATGCTATCGACACCACTGGTGAAACAGATGCGATGGTTGTGATGGCAGGTGCTATTCACACGATTCCGGTGGTGGTGGCTTGTTTTGAGTTTGAGTTCATGGGTGGATCGATGGGCTCCGTGGTGGGTGAGCGTTTTGTACGCGGTGCCCAAACAGCTCTTGAGCAAAAAGTACCTTTCATTTGCATCAGTGCCACAGGTGGTGCACGTATGCAAGAAAGCTTGTTGTCATTGATGCAAATGGCAAAAACAAACGCCATGTTGGTCAAGTTGGCGCATGCCAGATTGCCTTACATCAGTGTGTTAACAGACCCAACCATGGGTGGTATCTCAGCCAGTTTTGCCTTTATGGGTGATGTGGTGATGGCTGAGCCGAAAGCCTTGATTGGTTTTGCTGGGCCACGCGTGATTGAGCAGACTGTTCGCGAAAAATTGCCAGAGGGCTTCCAGCGCTCTGAGTTCTTGATGCAAAAAGGCGGTATTGACATGATTGTTGATCGCCGCAATATGCGTAAAGAAATTGCTGACCTACTAGCGTTGTTGTTAAAGCAACCTAGTGATTCAGTCGCTTAAGTTCTACCCACTTGTCTGCCACGTTTGACAATTTAGATGATTGGTTGCGTCATTTAGAAAATGCGCACCCAGTGGGGATTGATATGGGTTTGGAGCGTATCAATCGCGTTAAAGAGGCGCTTCAATTACGCATCGACGCCACGGTCTTTATAGTTGGTGGTACCAACGGCAAGGGTTCAACTTGCGCCTTATTGGAAAGTATTCTTTTGGCAGCCTCTTACAAAGTGGGTTGTCATACATCGCCTCATTTTTTAAAGTTCAACGAGCGCGCCCGCGTGGGCGGCGAAATGGTCAGTGATGACTTGTTATTAAAACACTTTGCCATTGTTGAAAAAGCCAGAGCCTCTTTACCTGATGCTCCAAGTTTGACTTATTTTGAGTTCACCACCTTGGCCATCATGCATCTGTTTTCGCAAGCTGGTTTGGATGCAGTGATTCTAGAGGTTGGTTTAGGCGGTCGCTTAGACGCTGTGAACATCATTGATGCTGACTGCGCGATTGTCACCAGTATTGATATGGACCATATGGAGTACCTGGGTGACACCCGAGAAAAAATCGCCTTTGAAAAAGCCGGTATTTTCCGCTCCGGTAAGCCTGCTGTTTGTGGCGATCCTGTGCCACCTCAAGCCTTGATTGATCATGCCAATGCGATAGGCGCAGACTTATGGTTAATGGGGCGTGATTACAACTTCCAAGGTGATAAACAACAGTGGGGTTGGGCAGGACGTAGCAAGCGCTTTTCAGGGCTGGGCTATCCAGCTTTGCGAGGGGCTAATCAGTTACTCAATGCCTCGGCGGTGATTGCAGCCTTGATCGCGGTGAGAGACCGTTTGCCAGTAGGAGCCCAAGAAATCAGAAATGGCATGGCATGGGTTGAGTTACCGGGTCGTTTTCAGGTGTTGCCAGGTCAGCCAACCATCATCTTGGATGTGGCTCACAACCCTCATGCGAGTGCCGCTTTAGCGCAGAATTTAGACAATATGGCGTATCACCCGTACACCATTGCTGTGTTTGGTGCGATGGCTGATAAAGACATCCAAGGGGTGATGAAACCCATGTTGGATAAGATTGATTTTTGGTATTTTTGCGACTTGCCAACTCCTAGGGCTGCATCAGCAGAGGCTTTGGCCAAACAGTTAAGAGAGCTGGGATTTAAAGAGGGCAAGGATTCTGGCATTGAAGTATTTGAGAGTCCTGAATTAGCTTATCAAGCAGCGCTAAAAAAAGCGGGCGAGGGTGATAGAATTACGGTATTCGGATCCTTCTATACCGTTGCTGGTGTGTTGGCCTATCGAAATGCAAAAGCTCATTAACGATGACACAACTTTGACCTAACAATTTAGCTAATGCGCCTACCATTCTTTAACCGCCCAAGTACCAAAAACAACACGCCAGTTGAAGATGGCCTGACTGAAGATCCTGAGCGCCAACGTGCCAGACATCGTTTGATCGGCGCAATCTTTTTAGTGACGGTGGCTGTTGCCGGCCTACCGATTATTTTTGATTCAAAGCCTAAGCAATACAACAACGATATTGCTATTCAAATTATTCAGCCTGGCGCTAAAGAAGAGAAAAAAGCGGATCCAAAGCCTGAGGAATCCCGTGCTGAAGTAACTGCGCCAAATAAAGACGCAAATAAAGAAGCTAATAAAGACAATAAAAAAGAAGAATCAAAGTCTGATAAGCCAGCGCCTGTGGCTAAAACCTTAGATAAAGGTGAGGAAGTTTTA
>CAYFKY010000113.1:0-3124 GCA_964343915.1 uncultured Polynucleobacter sp.
TATCTGATATTGCAGCAAGTGCTGCGCCCCAAGGCTCTGGATCTGGTGAATTAATAAAGGTGGCGATTGATAAGGCGCGCCAGGATGCCATCAAAGGGGTCTTGGCCTAGATCTAAAGCCAGGTAATTCACCTTCTGAGATACTCATTTTTTTTGTTAGGCACAAAACTTTAAATAGTTCACCCATCTCAGCTTCAGATAGTAGCTTTTGCACCCCATTGGCTAACGGCATAAAAGTTTTGGTGTCTGTTGGGTCGGCTATCTCAAGTAGAAGTTGCCCAATACCTGCATCCATGAGGTAAGAAGCTTGGCTGGTATAGCCTACAAAATTAAATCCATGTTCTATCGCAGTCTTTGCAATAGCGGTCCAGTTTACGTGAGCTGTTAGGTCGCATAATCCTGGGAAATAGAATGGGTCTTGAATTGTGTGGTGACGGTAGTGACCTATCAAGGTACCTTGCCCGCGTTGTGAGTGGTAATACTCGTGCTCAGGAAAACCGTAATCAAGCGTTAAAAAAATTCCTTGATCTAGGCATTGCCCCAAAGCCTTGATCCAACCCTGACCTTGAAGATGTAATTCTGTGGTGTATCCATTCAATAAGCTAGCACTTTGCAGATATTGTGGAATCAGCTCGTTGGGTACTTCGCTGCCTGTGCAAAAACTAAATGACATTGGGTCGTTAGAGTTAATGCAAACATCCTTGTATTGCCACTTACCATCAATAAATGTGATTAATTCAATGGGCATCGCATCTAAAACTTCGTTAGCCAAAATGATGCCGGTGAATTTATTGGGTAGTTGATTGATCCAACAAATGTTTTCTGTTCGACCCTTAAGTCTTACTTGCTGGCGCTCTATAAGATCAGCCGACAAATCAAGAATGTTGTAGCTATCAATTGAGACACCCTCATTTTTAAGAGTATCCAAGATGGATTCAGCGAGCGCTCCTGAGCCTGCACCAAATTCTAGGATATTGACTGGTTGCCCGTCAGTTTTGAGTTTCTCAATAACGGGCAGCAGAGTTTGCGTGATGGTAGCCCCAAAAAGTGGGCTGATTTCTGGGGCTGTGGTGAAGTCACCTTGTTGCCCAAGTTTGGTTCTGCCTGCTGCGTAATACCCTAATCCTGGCGTGTAGAGCGCCATTTCCATATACTTAGAAAAAGAAATTGCCCCATTATTGGCAATAATTTCTTGTTGAATTTTTTCAGCCAAAAGTTGGCTATGCAACGTTTCTGCTGTACTAGGGGTAATATCCATACCTCGCGAGTCTACAACTCTTATAGATAAAGCTGCAAAAATTATGAAAAATCAGAAAATTGCCTTAGTAACTGGTGCCGCAAAACGGGTCGGGCGAGCTATTGCTATTGGCCTGGCTAAAGATGGTTGGGATGTGGCAATCCATTATGGAAATTCTAAGGATGCAGCCGAGCAAACAGTTAAGGATATTCTTGCAACTGGTCAACGCGGAGTGGCTTTGCAAGCTGATTTATCTAAAGAAGACCAAGCCAATCAATTAATTGCAAGATGTGTGGATGCTCTAGGTTTACCAACTTGTTTGGTAAATAACGCTTCATTATTCCAATATGACGTTGCCTCTAGTTTTAGTTATGCGGCTTTAGATCGACACATGCTGACAAATGTGGCAGCTCCGCTAATTTTGTCTAGAGACTTATATCGCTTGCATGCAAAAAAGAGAACGCAAGATGTCGTTGGCCCTAGCGGCGTTGTCATTAATTTATTGGACCAGAAGCTGGCTAATTTAAATCCCGATTTTTTGTCTTACACACTTTCGAAAGCAGCATTGCACTCAGCAACCACTTTATTGGCGCAATCATTTGCGCCAAACTTGAGGGTAGTCGGAGTTGCGCCAGGAATTACAATGGTATCTGGCGATCAATCTGAAGATGGTTTTGTTAAGGCTCACAGCATGACGCCATTGGGTAAGTCATCAACAACTGATGATATTGCAGGGGCTGTGATTTATTTGGCTAATTCAAATGCCGTGACTGGCACAACTTTGTACGTGGACGGCGGCCAACATTTATTGTCGACTGATCGAGACGTGATGTTTTTGACGGAGTAGAAAATGCAGGCTTTGCTATCTCATCCAAGGCTGATGGACTGTCGTAGATTGTTTTTGAGTAACTACGAGATTTATATCAATATTGGTGTTCATGACTTCGAAAAGCGCGGTGAGCAACGTGTATTAATTAACGTTGACTTATTTGTGCCATTGGTAGAGAACACGCCAACACACGACAGTTTGGAAGAGGTTGTTGATTATGATTTTATGCGCCAGAGTATTGTTGAGCGTGTATCAAAAGGGCATATACACTTACAAGAAACCTTATGCGATGACGTGGCAAAAATCATGTTGAAGCACCCAAGAGTTAGGGCTGTCAGAGTATCTACTGCTAAGCCAGATGTTTATCCAGATTGTGACGCAGTTGGCGTTGAAATATTTTTGATTAAAGAATGAAAGATCCTCGCAAAGTAGCTTACGAAGAAAACAAGTTAGACAAAAAGTTATGTCGTCTGACTGGGCAGGCTATTGTTGATTACAACATGATTGAGGATGGCGATAAGGTAATGGTTTGTCTGTCTGGCGGCAAGGATAGTTATGCCATGTTGGACATCTTGATGAAATTGAGAGAGCGTGCCCCCATCAATTTTGATTTGGTGGCGGTCAATTTGGATCAAAAGCAACCGGGCTTTCCAGAAGATATTCTGCCTAATTATTTAAAAAAATTGGGCATCCCATTCCATATTGAAGAGCAAGATACATATGGCATTGTGAAAAGAGTGGTTCCTGAGGGCAAAACAACTTGTGGTTTGTGCTCTCGTTTGCGTCGTGGAATTTTGTACCGTGTTGCTGGTGAGTTGGGTGCAACAAAAATTGCACTGGGGCATCACCGAGATGACATATTAGAAACGTTATTGATGAATATGTTTCATGGTGGAAAGCTTAAAGGTATGCCCCCTAAGCTAAAGTCGGATGATGGCAAGCATATTGTTATTAGACCTTTAGCTTATGTGCCTGAAAAATATCTAGAGCGTTACGCAGAACAAATGGCTTTCCCAATTATTCCTTGTAATTTATGCGGTAGCCAAGAAAATTTACAGC
>CAYFKY010000114.1:0-3107 GCA_964343915.1 uncultured Polynucleobacter sp.
GGCTTTTTTATTGTTTTGCTTTTAACTTTTCAAAGGCTGCTGCAAATGCAGTATTGCCTTGGAATTGAGCTGAACGTTGCTGAGATTGATGGCTAGATGGTCTAGTGAGGTTTCTATCGCTACGCTCACCCCTCTCTGATTTCAAACCCTCAGACGCTACTGGCGCAACATCATTCAATTTCATAGTTAAACCAATACGGCGACGCTTGACGTCTACCTCTAATACCTTGACCTTAACCACCTGACCAGCTTTAACAACTTCATGAGGATCTTTAACAAATTTATCAGCTAAAGCAGAAACATGAACCAAACCATCTTGATGAACACCGATATCAATAAAAGCCCCAAAAGCAGCCACGTTAGTCACAACACCCTCTAAGACCATCCCAGGCACTAATTGATTAATGTCTTCAACACCCTCTTCAAAACTGGCTGTTTTAAATTCTGGGCGAGGATCTCTTCCTGGCTTTTCTAATTCAGACAAGATATCTTTAATCGTAACAATACCAAACTGATCATCAACGAAATCATTGGCAGCCACTTTTTTGAGCAACTCTTTATTACCAACTACTTCACCAACTGGCTTACCAATTTGATTTAATATCTTTTTAACCAATGGATAAGATTCTGGGTGAACGGATGATTGGTCTAATGGATTATCCCCACCACTAATGCGCAAGAAGCCAGCGGCCTGTTCAAAAGCTTTATCACCCAAACGTGGCACATCCTTGAGCGCCTCACGGTTATTAAACCTACCCTTAGCATCTCTGAATGCGACAATATTTCGAGCTAAGCCAGCGTTCAATCCTGATACTTTAGATAGTAATGGCACAGATGCTGTATTCAGATCAACCCCCACAGCATTTACGCAATCCTCTACTACCGCATCCAAAGTTCTTGAGAGCTGAAATTGGTTCACATCATGTTGGTATTGGCCAACACCAATCGCTTTGGGCTCGATTTTCACAAGTTCCGCCAGGGGATCTTGTAAACGGCGCGCAATCGATACAGCTCCACGCAAGGAAACATCCAAGTCCGGGAATTCTTGGGCAGCTAATTCAGAAGCTGAGTACACAGAGGCACCTGCTTCTGAAACAACAATCTTCTGTAATGCCAGCGTAGTTTTACCAGCGACTAATTTCATTAAATCTTTGACTAAGCGATCGGTTTCACGGCTAGCTGTGCCATTACCAATCGCAATCAATGACACTTGATGTTTAACGCACAACGCACCAAGCACAGCCAATGAGCCATCCCAATCTTTACGAGGTTCGTGTGGATAGATGGTCGTGGTTTCTAGTAACTTACCTGTTGCATCCACCACTGCCACTTTGCAACCAGTTCTAATACCTGGGTCCACCCCCATCACTACTCTTGGTCCAGCAGGTGCGGCCAACAAGAGTTCGTGGAGGTTGCGTGCAAAAACTTTAATCGCTTCTGTTTCAGCAGCTTCGCGTAATTGTGTGAATAAGGCCATTTCTAGTGAAAGTGACGTTTTTACACGCCATGTCCAACGGCAAACCTCTGCTAACCACTTATCAGCAGGTCTACCTAATTGCTCGATGCCCACATGTTTAGCAATCATCACTTCACATGGATGTGGGATGAGACTTTCTTGAGATTCTTCTAAAGATAGTTTCAACTGCAAAACACCTAACTGACGACCCCTGAACAATGCCAAGGCACGGTGCGATGGAATTGCACGAATAGGCTCTGAATAAGTGTAGTAGTCACGGAACTTCTCTTCTTCGGCCGACTCTTGACCTTCAACCACCTTAGAACTCATGATGCCTTGAGCCCATAAATGATCACGCAACTTAGCTAACAATTCAGCTGTTTCAGAAAACTCTTCAGCCAAAATATCTCTGGCGCCATCTAAGGCAATTTTGACATCTGGCACCAAAGGCTTAGCACCTTCCTCACCCGCTTGAGACTTCTTGATTTGCTCAGGAGTGAGTGCAGCATAGGCAGTGGCATCAATATTGATGTACTTAGCAGCTTCCTCTTGAGGGTCTAACTTTGGATTAGCCATCAAGCTTCTTGCCAAAGGTTCTAAGCCTGCTTCACGAGCAATCATGGCTTTGGTGCGGCGGCGCGGCTTGTAAGGTAGATACAAATCCTCTAATAGCTGCTTGGTCTCAGCCGCCACAATCGCTTTAGATAAATCATCAGTCAACTTACCTTGATCATGAATGGACTTGAGAATTGTCACACGACGATCTTCCAGCTCTCGCAGATACAGCAATCGCTCCTCAATGTTACGTAGCTGCGTATCGTCCAGTCCGCCGGTTACCTCTTTACGATAACGTGCAATAAAAGGCACGGTGGCACCCTCATCCATCAAAGCAACCGCCACAGCAATTTGCTGTGGGCGTACTTTCATTTCAGAGGCAATTTGGTTATTGATACGCAAAGCTACTTGCTCAGTTGATTCTTGAGGTAATCCAGTCATGAAATAAATAACAATCTAGAAAATTTAATTAATAAGATAAATTAAAAAAGGTTTGATCAATGAGATCTATTCAATCACTGATAAGTCTTTCAAAGCTTGACAAACTTCTTCCGGTGTCGGTGGCCGATCTTTATCACCCAAATTGTGAATCTTCGACGACCAATAACCCTCAGTCTTCCAACGTGGTGAATCGCAATAAAGTTCGATAGTTGGTCTACCTAAAATAGCTGACAGATGCGTTAAACCTGTATCGACACCAACAGTGACGGTCGCACCAGCCACCAAGCCAAAAGCATCAACAATAGAAAAAGCACTGGGAACAACCGCTTTGGAACCTTCTAAAGAACGATGCCCAGATATTTTCTTAGCCAATTCAATACCAGTAGCTTTTTCTTTCTCGTTACCCCAGGGCAACACAACTTGTATCCCCTTAGTAAC
Organism: uncultured Polynucleobacter sp.; assembly: GCA_964343915.1. Classification (GTDB taxonomy): domain Bacteria; phylum Pseudomonadota; class Gammaproteobacteria; order Burkholderiales; family Burkholderiaceae; genus Polynucleobacter. Next base: position 2,891 of record CAYFKY010000114.1, read on the forward strand.
CAATACTTTTCCAATCGCCACCCAGTGATCATTGGACCAACGCTTTGAAGCACCAGCTGTTGCATGAAAACACATCGCATATGGTTTACTGACATCAAAACCAAGATCAATACGCGTGGATGCAAAACCTAACTTAGCAGCATCAACCAAAGATTGAACGTATGAATCTGGATAGAAGTGCGGCGGAGAACTAACTCGATTAGGCACAGAGATATTC
>CAYFKY010000115.1:0-3042 GCA_964343915.1 uncultured Polynucleobacter sp.
AGTTGGCCACTGGGTTCAATTGTGCCTGTGTTGATGGTGAGGTTTTCTCAATTCGGCCCACCAAGGTGAGGGTGGAGGTGCGTTTGATGGCTGAGACAATGAAGACGGAGCCTAAAACTGGCCACCAACGATCCCCCGCTTTTTCTAAAAAGCCCATCTTTTGCATGCCTGAAGCACTTCTGAGTGGTAAGCGATAGCAACCAAAGCGACCACGATCGACGGCAAAGTCGAGCAACTTGAGCCAATCTTTGATTCTTAATAAATCAATAAATTTGCCCTCGCGAGGTAAGTAGGGTTGACCGATTAAATGGCTGCAGTATTGCCTTAAGCCCCAAAGGCTTGCTGGGTTAAAGCCTGATATCACCACACGTCCTTCGGGCATCAAGATGCGGTTCACTTCTCTTAAGACTGCGTGAGGATTATCTGCAAATTCAAGGACATGGGGCAAAACTACCAAGTCAATGCTTTGACTGGCAAAGGGCAATTCTTCCGGAATACCGTTGATGGTGTGCCAAGAACCTGGCGTGTGATCACCTGGTTTGTCGTGGGGTGCTCTCAATATCATCTGCAACGGCATTCTATTTTCTTTGAGTGCTGGCAGTTGAGGTAAGCCTATTTGTAGTGCATGGTAGCCAAAGATATCGCTCACAATGTGGTCAAATTGAGTCTGTTCCCAATCCAAGACATATTGTCCTGGGGGCGAGCTGAGCCATGCATCCCAAGATGTCCAGGGTGCTTTAACTGTTGAGGTGGGCTTCGCTTGACTCATAAGTGATTTGATTGTGATGCCTGCTAAAAATATATTACAAGTTCAACCGATTGCAGCATATGACGATAACTATATTTGGTTAGTGTCAGATGGTCATTGTGCCGTAGTTGTTGATCCAGGTGATGCGCAACCCGTGATTGCTTATTTAAAAGAGCGACATTTGACTTTGCAAGCTATTTTAATCACTCATCATCATGCTGACCATGTGGGTGGTATTGCTGATTTATTAGCGTGGGCCAAGATCAATCACGAGCAAGTTCCTGTGGTGTATGGACCGGCACTAGAAGATATACCCCAAGTCAATGAACCGTTGATGCAGGGTGATACCTTGCACATTGCGCCATTTGCGCCTGAGTTTTGGGTGATGGGTGTGCCAGGACATACTGCGGGGCACATTGCTTACTTTTTTAGTAATGGGCCTACTCAGCATTTGTTTTGTGGCGACACCTTGTTTGCCTCGGGTTGCGGGCGCTTGTTTGAAGGCACTGCCACGCAAATGTTTGATTCATTAACTAAATTGAAAAATTTACCTGAAACCACCTTGGTGCATTGCGCCCATGAGTACACGTTATCTAATATAAAATTCGCCTTGGCTGTTGAGCCAGACAATCAAGATTTGTTGGACTGGCAATCAAGGGCGCAAGCTTTAAGAAAAGTTGGTAAACCAACGGTGCCAACAACTATCGCGCACGAGAAACGTGTGAACCCTTTTTTAAGATGTGAGTACTCGTCAGTGATCCGTTCTGCATCCATTCATGCAACACTTAGTAACCAAGAGCCGGTTAGTGTTTTTGCCGCATTGCGCGCTTGGAAGGATGGTTTCAAGTGATTTTGAGACGTACTCTAAAAATCGCTCTGCCACTATTTGTGGCATTAATTTTTACTGGGTGTGCAACGATATCTCAGGAGTGGAGCAGTGATGTTCCCAGTGTTAATAAATCTAGCAAAGCTAAGCGTGCGCCAAAAATTAACATTGATAAAGAGTCTGTGGATGGTTTGAGTGCCCCCTACAGTGATTTGTGGGACAGGATTCGGGATGGTTTTGAGCTAGAGGTCGCTGATGATCCATTGGTCATTAAGCATGTGCGTTGGTATGCCGATCGACCTGATTACGTTGATCGCATGATGTCGCGTTCTTCACGTTATCTCTTTTATATTGTTGAAGAAGTTGAGCGTAGAAAGATGCCGATGGAATTAGCACTTTTGCCATTTATTGAAAGTGCTTTTAATCCGGGAGCGTTTTCAAGGGCTAAAGCCTCTGGTATGTGGCAATTCATGCCAGCCACTGGTAAAGATTTCAAGCTGACTCAGAACGTGTTTAGAGATGAACGTCGCGATGTGATTCAGTCGACGGATGCTGCCTTAGATTATTTGCAGCGTCTTTACAAAATGTTTGGTGACTGGCAGTTGGTGTTGGCAGCGTACAACTGGGGTGAGGGCAATGTCTCAAAAGCCATCAAACGGAACCAAGCGCAAAACTTACCCACAGACTACGCCAGTCTGAAAATGCCAGATGAAACGCGTAACTACGTACCCAAGTTGTTGGCAGTAAAAAAGATTGTCATGGATGCCAAAGCGTACGGTTTAAATCTGCCTAAGTTGGAAAACCACCCATATTTTGTTGTTGTAACAACCTCTAAGGATGTGGATGTGAGCTTGGCTGCACAATTTGCACGTATGTCTGTTGAAGAGTTCCGTGCCATGAACCCATCATTCAATAAGCCTGTGATACTTGGGGCTAGTGAGCCGCAGATATTGCTGCCTTATGGTCGAGCTCAATCTTTCCAAGAGAACATGAATGCCTATAAAGGTCGTTTATCTTCTTGGACGGCTATACGTTTGGGAGCAAGAGAAACTGTTGATCAGTTGGCCACACGTTTAAATGTGGAAGCTCAGCAAATTCGTGAGATCAATGACATTCCTAAGGGGATGCGTATTAAGGCAGGCTCTACGGTGATTGTGCCTAAGGTGGGCAAGAGTAAAGATGTGCCTGAGCACTTAGCGAACAATACAACCCAGTTGCTTTTAGAAAAAGAAGTGGCGGCTAAGAAAAAGGGCGCCAAGAAAAAAGGTGCGGGTGATAAGGGGGCAGCTAAAAAAACCGCCTCCAATAGCGGACCCCAGAAAAAAGCGAGCGGTAAGCCTAAAAATAAGGCTGAGTCGAAGGTTGCCTCCAACAGCAAAAAATCCAATTAAGTTCAAGAATTTGGGCAAATTTGGACTGCCTACCTAGGGTAAATCCCTGATGTGTCAGACCCAAGTCAGGCTTAGGT
>CAYFKY010000116.1:0-3013 GCA_964343915.1 uncultured Polynucleobacter sp.
ACGAGATCATGCGCGCTGAAGATGTGGGTTGGGCGGCTAACAAGATTGTTTTGGGCAAATTGTCAGGTCGCAATGCATTCAAACAACGCTTGCAAGAATTGGGTATTGAGTTGGATACCGAGACTGAATTGAATGACGCTTTTTCAAGATTTAAGGCTTTGGCTGACCAAAAAGCTGAGATTTTTGATGAGGATATCACTGCTATCGTGGGCAATAATGCAGAAGAGGCAGGTGACCACTATCGCTTTATCTCCTTATCTCAACGGTCTGAGACAGGCGAGCGCCCATTCTCTAGGGTGACTTTCAAGTCCGGTGGGGAGGAGTTGGTTTCTGAGGCTGAAGGCAATGGCCCAGTTGATGCAACCCTCAATGCCATTGAATCTAAAGTAAAAAGTGGCGCTGAGCAGCTCTTGTACTCTGTGAATGCCATCACAACTGGCACGGAATCTCAGGGTGAAGTGACTGTGCGCCTTTCTAAGGGTGGTCGGATTGTGAACGGGGTGGGAACGGACCCAGATATTGTGGCAGCGTCTGCAAAAGCTTATTTGGCAGCCTTGAATAAGCTTCATGACCCGTCTCAGCACAAATTGAATGCCCAAATGACGGTTTAGGCTATAATCTTGGCTCTTTCTGGGGTTATTCTCAGAAAGAGTCTAGAAATAGACCGGAAGTAGATTTAAAAGCAGACTGGAAACAGTTTTTACAATTCGCACGACATATTGGGTAAGAACTTAATTCAAGCTCAAGTGTTCGCAAGTATGGAGTATAAAAATGGCTATTCTTACAGCTGATAAAGCCGCTATCGTTAAAGATAACGCACGCGCAGCAAACGACACAGGCAGTCCTGAAGTTCAAGTTGCTTTGTTAACTGCTCGCATCAATGATTTAACACCTCACTTCAAAGCTAACGCTAAAGATCATCACAGCCGTCGCGGTTTGTTGAAGATGGTTAGCCGTCGCCGTCGTTTGCTCGACTATTTGAAGGGTAAAGATTTTGATCGTTATCGCGCTTTGATTGAAAAGCTCGGTCTACGTAAGTAATACCGAAAATGCCTGCCTCAGGAATACTTTGGCAGGCATTATCGTTTAGAGCGGTCGGTGGCTGATCGCTAGTTAAGGAACCGTGTCATTCCAAGGACAGGTTAATTCTCCCGCCTAGCCTTTCCTTGGAATGGCATCCTTACATCGCAAAGCCCCCAATGCTCCAGTGCTGCCATAGCGCTGCTATTTCTATGGCAAATGTTGATTGGAGATATACATAAATGACGATGTTTAATAAAGTAGTAAAGAGCTTCCAGTGGGGCTCACACACAGTGCGTATGGAAACAGGCGAGATTGCTCGTCAAGCAGGTGGTGCAGTTTTAGTGGATGTGGATGACACAGTGGTTTTGGCAACAGTGGTTGGTGCTAAGAACGCAAAACCAGGCCAAGATTTCTTCCCTTTGACAGTGGATTATTTAGAGAAGACTTATGCTGCAGGTAAGATTCCTGGTGGCTTCTTCCGTCGTGAAGGTCGTCCATCAGAAGGCGAAACATTGATTTCTCGTTTGATCGACCGTCCTATTCGTCCATTGTTCCCAGAAGGTTTTTATAACGAAGTACAAGTTGTTGTACACGTTGTATCTATCAATCCAGATGTGCCTGCTGATATTCCAGCTTTGATTGGTGCTTCTGCAGCATTGGCTGTTTCAGGCATTCCATTTAATGGCCCAGTTGGTGCAGCACGCGTTGGTTACAAAGATGGCCAATACATGTTGAACCCAACACGCACAGAGCAAGCTACTAGCGAGCTTGATTTGATTGTTGCTGGTACTCAATCTGCTGTGTTGATGGTTGAATCAGAAGCGCATCAATTGTCAGAAGAAATCATGTTGGGTGCGGTTGTTTATGGTCACGAGCAAATGCAAACAGCAATCAATGCAATCAATGATCTAGTGCGCGAAGGCGGTAAGCCTGAGTGGGACTGGGCGCCAGCTCCTAAGAATGAGCCTTTGATTGCAAAAGTATCTGCATTGGCTGAAGCAGGTTTGCGTGAAGCGTATCAAATTCGTCAAAAGCAAGCTCGTTCAACAAAGTTGAAAGAAGTGACTAAAGACGTTTTGGCTAAATTGGCTGAAGAAGGCGAATTTGATGAAGTTGAAGTTGGCAACATCATGTTTGAAATCGAAGCCAAGATTGTTCGTGGTCAAGTATTGAACGGTGAGCCACGTATTGACGGTCGTGACACACGCACAGTTCGCCCAATCGAAATTCGCACAGGCGTATTGCCACGCACACACGGTTCTGCATTGTTTACTCGTGGTGAAACACAAGGTTTGGTTGTGGCCACTTTGGGTACTGCACGTGATGAACAAATCATTGACGCTTTAGAAGGTGAGCAACGTGATCGTTTCATGTTCCACTACAACATGCCTCCGTTTGCTACTGGCGAAACTGGTCGTGTGGGTAGCCCTAAGCGTCGTGAGATTGGTCACGGTCGTTTAGCTAAGCGCGCTTTGATTCCTGTATTGCCATCTCCAGAAGAGTTTGCATACAGCTTGCGTGTTGTTTCAGAAATCACAGAATCAAACGGTTCATCATCCATGGCTTCTGTTTGCGGTGGCTGTTTAGCGATGATGGATGCTGGTGTGCCAGTTAAAGCTCATGTTGCCGGTGTGGCAATGGGCTTGATTTTGGATGGCAACCGTTTCGCTGTGTTGACTGACATTTTGGGTGACGAAGATCACCTAGGTGACATGGACTTTAAAGTGGCTGGTACATCAAATGGTATTACTGCATTGCAGATGGATATCAAGGTACAAGGCATTACAAAAGAGATCATGCAAGTTGCATTGGCGCAAGCTAAAGAAGGTCGTTTGCATATCTTGAGCAAAATGCAAGAAGCTATGAGCGGTGTTCGCACTGAGTTGTCAGCACATGCCCCACGCATGGTGACAATCAAGATTCATCCAGACAAGATCCGTGAAGTGATCGGTAAGGGTGGCGCAACGATTCAAGCTCTTACAAAAGAAAC
>CAYFKY010000117.1:0-2996 GCA_964343915.1 uncultured Polynucleobacter sp.
TCTGGTGCAAAAGCTGCGGGCAAAAAGACTTTGGAAAACTTAATCGCTAAGCATCCTGATAGCGAGGCTGCTGGTTTGGCTAAGCAGGCTTTGAAGCGTCTTAAGTAATATTGTTATGTCTTTTGATTTTCAAGCCATGCAAGCAAGACAACCCAATGCGCCAGCAGTGGTATTGTTGTCTGGTGGTCTAGATTCGGCAACAGTATTAGCTATAGCAAAAAAACTGGGATACGCACCTTATGCCCTGTCTTTTAGATATGGGCAGCGCCATTCTTCAGAATTAGATGCTGCTGTGCGCGTTGCTCAGTCATTAGGGGCTATTAGGCACGAGATCATTGATTTGGATTTAAGGCGTTTTGTGGGCGGTTCTGCATTAACGGACGATGCTTATGCAGTGCCGACTAGTCCAGGACCACAAGATGAAATTCCAATCACTTATGTGCCTGCACGTAACACCATTATGTTGTCAGTGGCTTTGGGGTGGGCTGAAGCATTGGGTGGTTTAGATATCTTCTTTGGTGCTAATGCAGTGGATTACTCTGGTTATCCGGATTGTCGACCTGACTACGTTAAATCTTTTGAAGCGACTGCTAATTTGGCCACCAAGGTTGGGGTTGAGTCACATGATGAGGCAACTCGATTCAGGGTTCATGCGCCAATTATCAAAATGAGTAAAGCAGAAATCATTAAAACTGGCATGGAACTAGGTGTCGATTTTTCACAAACTGTTTCTTGCTATCAAGCTAATTCAGAAGGTTTGGCTTGTGGGCAATGTGAGTCATGCCGTTTGCGTCGAGAAGGATTTAAAGCAGCAGGCATTGCTGACCCCACTCATTACGCCCAATAAAAAACCCGGTTAGTTCAATTTAACCGGGTTTTTTATTAATGCAGAGTCACTCTGCAGGATCACTGAGTAATTAGATATCAGATCTTAATTACTTGAGAGCAGCAAACACGCTTGTTGTGATAGCTTCTACAGAGCCAGTGCCTTCTACTTTGCGATAAGCAGGAGCAGGTACCTTAGCAGCAGGATCGCCATTTTTTGACCAAGTTGAGTAGTACTCAACCAATGGACGTGTTTGAGCGTCATACACATCTAGACGTTTCTTAACAGTCTCTTCCTTGTCATCTTCGCGCTGAATCAAGTCTTCACCTGTTTCATCGTCTTTGCCAGCCACTTTAGGTGGGTTAAACGTCACGTGATAAGTGCGACCAGATGCAACGTGCACACGACGACCACTCATGCGGTCAATGATTGCGCTAAATGGCACATCGATTTCTAAAACGTAATCAATTGGCACGCCTGCATCTTTCATCGCTTGCGCTTGAGGAATGGTGCGTGGGAAACCGTCGAATAAATAACCTTTGGCGCAATCAGCTTGGGTCAAGCGATCTTTTACCAAGCCGATGATGATTTCATCAGAAACCAAGCCACCAGCATCCATCACCTTTTTAGCTTCAATACCTAATGGTGTGCCTGCTTTAACAGCAGCGCGCAACATATCGCCTGTAGAAATTTGTGGAATGCCAAATTTCTCACAAATAAATTTAGCCTGCGTTCCTTTACCGGCACCTGGTGCGCCTAACAGGATCAATCGCATGGTTAACTCCCTTTTTCTTGTTTGTAGGTATTGGTTAAATTGAAAAAAGACAAGAGTAGATTGTTTTTTTGACAAAACACTGACTCATGCCTTTATTTGGTGATTTTCCCATTATTTAGCCTGAAAGCCAATTTTTGAGCCTCAGGATTTCCCTAGATTAGGGTGATTTTTGGCATTTTTTCGCTGATTTAGGCGTTTTGTGCAAAAACCTGACGTACACGCTCAAGGTCTTCAGCTGTATCGACACCTGGAGGGGGTGCTGATTCAGTGATGAGTACCTGGATGGTGTAGCCGTACCACATAGCTCTTAATTGCTCTAAGGATTCAGCTTCTTCAATTGGCGCGGGAGCCAGTTTAGAAAATTCTTTTAAGAAACTCGCCTTGTATGCATACATGCCGATGTGGCGATAGCACTCAGCTTGGAATTTATCAGCGTCTCTTGTAAATGGAATCGGGGCTCTAGAAAAATACAGGGCCTGATGATTCCTATTCATAGCCACTTTGACAGCATTGGGGTTATTGACTTCAGCCACATCGTGAATTTTTAGTGCAGCCGTTGCAATGTGTGCGTGTGGATGCTGAGCCAAAGTTTGTGCGACTTGTGTGATTAGCTCTGGTGGAATGAGTGGTTCATCACCTTGCACGTTCACAACAATCTCATCATCGCCAAGATTTAACTTGCTGGCGACTTCACTTAAACGATCTGTACCTGTTGGATGATCTTTGCTAGTGAGCATCACATCTAAACCATTTATTTTGCAAGCATCAAAAATACTTTGATCATCAACAGCAACCACCACGCGGGATGCTCCAGATTGCAAAGCACGTTCAGCGACTCGCACCACCATTGGTTTACCGCCAATGTCTGCCAATGGTTTATTGGGTAAGCGCGTTGAAGCCAAGCGCGCTGGAATCACTGCAATAAATGGGGTGCTTGATTTCATGAAGTGATGGCTTAAAGGGGTGGCGATCTTATTTTTCGTTGAGGTTGCGAGCTTCAGCCACCAACATCACTGGAATGCCATCGCGAATCGGAAAAGCCAATTGATCTGCTTTGCAAATTAATTCATTCTGTTCAATATCATGATGCAATGGCGATTTGCAAATAGGGCAGACCAAAATATCTAGTAAACGTTTATCCATGATTGTTTGATGTATTGATTAAGGGCGCTTCAGAATATCTACCATTTGATTTACAAAATCAGTAGGTAAATCAACTGTCACAGGTAATACCCAAATACGCTCATCATCCTTGTAATCGTTGAGTTGAGAGCATTTTACGGCATCCTTCTCGGTGATGAGTATGACTTTTGCAGACTTATCTTTAAAAGGATTAATAGAAAAGTCATAGTGATCAGGTAAAGGTAGTTCAGCAAACTGTAATCCAGCATCTTT
>CAYFKY010000118.1:0-2689 GCA_964343915.1 uncultured Polynucleobacter sp.
ATTCGGGGAAATTAATTTCTTTAGCGGGGTCTAGCACTTGATCTGGCGTTAAGTCATTCGTGACCATATATAAGGCCATATCACCAACAACTTTTGAGCTGGGTGTGACTTTAACAATATCACCGAATAGTTGATTAACATCAGCATATGCTTGAGAAACTTCAGGCCAACGTTGATCGATGCCTAAAGATCGAGCTTGCTCTCTCAGGTTGGTGTATTGCCCACCAGGCATTTCATGAAGGTAAACATCTGATGTACCTGAGCGAATATCAGCTTCAAAAGGAGAGTAGTACTTTCTAACACCTTCCCAATAACTTGATACGGGTCTAATTTGATTGAGTGAAATACCTGAGTCACGGGAAGATCCTTCTGTTGCAGCAATAATTCCGCCAAGGCTTGGTTGAGAGGTTAAGCCACTCATTGAGTCCATCGCGCCATCCACAGCATCTACGCCAGCTTCAATAGCCGCTAATACCGACGCAATTGAGGCACCACTTGTATCGTGGGTGTGGAAATGGACTGGCAAGCTAACTTCATCCTTAATGGCTTTCACAAGGGCTGTAATGGCAAGAGGTCGGCAAACGCCCGCCATATCTTTAATGCCAATAATATGAGCGCCTGCTTTTTCAAGCTGTTTAGCCATATCAACGTAATACTTTAAGTTGTATTTCGCGCGGTTAGGGTTAAAGATGTCACCTGTGTAGCAAATAGTGCCTTCACACAGAGCGTTGCTTTCAATCACCGCGTCCATGGCAACGCGCATATTTTCTACCCAATTAAGAGAATCAAATACACGGAATACATCAACACCGTGTTCGGCTGCTTGGGCAATGAAATAGCGAACTACATTATCGGGATAGTTGGTGTATCCAACTGCATTAGAAGAGCGTAATAACATTTGTAACAAAATATTAGGAGCTGCTGCTCTAATTTTTTTCAAACGTTCCCATGGATCTTCATTCAAGAAGCGCATCGATACATCAAAAGTTGCACCACCCCAGCACTCTAAAGAGAAAAGTTGAGATAAATTTTGCGCATAGTAAGGCGCAATTTTTATCATGTCATCAGTTCTCATGCGTGTAGCAAAGAGTGATTGATGGGCATCACGCATAGTGGTGTCAGTTAAGAGAATGCGCTTCTCATTTCTCATCCATTCACTAAACTTTTTAGGACCCATCGCTGTCAAACGGTCTTTGGTACCAAGATCTAAAATCTGTTGGTTTTGAACCGCTGGCAGTAAAGGTCTGCTCAAAGGTAATGAGGGTAATGATCTGCCAGCAACCTCAGGGTTGCCGTTAACAATAACGCCACTAATAAAGTTAAGTAAGCGAGTAGCGCGATCTCTACGCTTCGGGAATTTGTATAGCTCTGGTGTGTTATCAATGAATCGTGTGGAACACTCGCCTGAAATAAAGAGAGGGTGATTAATAACATTTTCTAAAAATTGCAAATTAGTACTTAATCCACGAACTCTGAATTCTCTTAAGGCTCGATCCATGCGAGCAATGGCTTCTTTTGAGCTAGGCGCGGATGCTGTAACTTTTACAAGTAAAGAATCATAGTAAGGGGTAATCACTGCACCTGCATAGGCTGTTCCTGCATCTAAACGAATACCAAATCCAGCAGCACTTCTATAAGTAGAAATTTTTCCATAATCAGGTGAGAAACCATTTTCAGGATCTTCTGTTGTTACTCGACATTGAAGTGCATGACCATTCAAGTGAATATCTTTTTGCAATGGAATGCCAGATTCTGGAGTGCCAATCTTTGCTCCTTCACTAATATGAATCTGCGCTTTGACAATATCGATACCTGTCACTTGTTCGGTGACTGTATGTTCAACTTGGATGCGAGGGTTGACTTCAATGAAATAGAACTCGCCAGAATCCCCATCCATCAGAAATTCGACGGTGCCTGCATGGGTGTAATTAACAGCTTTCATTAAGCGAATCGCTGACTCACATAATGCTTGTCTTTGAGCGTCGTTCAGATACGGAGCGGGGGCTCTCTCAACAACTTTTTGGTTACGTCTTTGTACAGAGCAATCACGTTCAAATAAATGCACAACCTGGCCATGTTTATCGCCAATAATTTGAACTTCAACGTGGCGAGCATTGGTCACAAGTTTTTCTAAATAAACTTCATCGTTACCAAATGCTGCTAGTGCCTCTCTTCTGGCAACTGGCAGTTCTGTTGCCAGTGCTTGTTCATTTTCAATGACGCGCATGCCACGACCACCGCCACCCCAGCTAGCTTTTAACATTAATGGGTAACCGACTGCTTGAGCTAATTCCTTGGCTTGCGAAAAGTCTGCTGGAAGAGGTTTGGTTGCTGGCATCACTGGAACGCCTGCAGCTACCGCAGCATTTCGGGCATCTACCTTATTACCCAAAGTGCGCATCACGCTAGGATCAGGGCCGATAAAGATAATGCCATTTTTGCGACAAGCTTCTGCAAATTCGGGGTTTTCAGATAAAAATCCATAACCCGGATGAATCGCATCAACATTGGCTTTCTTAGCGATTCGCAAGATATCTTCGATATCAAGATATGCTGAGATAGGTTTTTTACCTTCTCCTACGAGATAACTTTCATCAGCTTTGAAGCGATGAAGTGCAAAACGATCTTCGTTGGCATAAATACCAACAGTTCTAATGCCTAGCTCATTAGCGGCTCGCATCACGCGAAT
>CAYFKY010000118.1:2776-2983 GCA_964343915.1 uncultured Polynucleobacter sp.
CCGATCGATTGGCAATCAGGATGCTGCGGATTTTTTTCATGACTTCTCTCTTATCAATTAATTAAATCTGTTTCTAGCGCGAGTGTTTAGGCAATGAAAGGACCTACTAGATCGTAAGCATTTTTATCAATTTTTTGCATAAATCTCGATATTTATATATAATATTAATATAAATTTGGGGGTGATAGTCAAAAATCACCAATCACT
>CAYFKY010000119.1:0-2963 GCA_964343915.1 uncultured Polynucleobacter sp.
TTAAATAGGTGCTCTGAACAAGGTTTTAAAATTATGAGTTGTAGCATTAGCCACCTCCTCAACTGAGATGCCCCTTAGGTTAGCAATGAACTCCCCAACATGTGACACCCATGCAGGTTCATTTGTTTTCCCCCGATGCGGAATTGGTGCCAAAAACGGCGCATCCGTTTCAATCAGCATGCGATCTAGAGGCACTTTTTTACACGTTTCTTGTAGTTCTTTAGCGTTCTTAAAGGTCACGATTCCTGAAAATGAGATATAGAAACCTAGCTCCATGGCAGCCTGAGCCACATCCCATGTTTCTGTAAAGCAGTGCATAACCCCTGCTACTTCACTCGCGCCCTCCTCTTTGAGGATTTTGATCGTATCTTCGGATGCTGAGCGAGTATGAATAATCAGAGGTTTATTAGCTCTCTTTGCTGCACGAATATGGGTGCGAAAGCGTTCTCTTTGCCACTCCATTTGTTCATAGGTTCTATCGCCCATGCGGTAATAATCTAAACCCGTTTCGCCAATCGCCAAAATCTTAGGATGCTTAGCCAGTTCGACCAATTGGTCTTCGGTAGGCTCTGGCGTATCCTCATAATCCGGGTGCGTTCCTACTGTGGCAAATAAATTGTCATGCGCTTGTGCCAAAGCTAATACATTTGGGAAATCTGGCATATCCACTGAAATACACATGGCATGCATCACCTTAGCTGCTTTCATGCGCTCCAATAACTCTGGCACCTTATTCGCATACTCAGGAAAATCTAAATGACAGTGTGAATCAACAAACATTAAAACTTACCCTTCATTAGTCTTTGTATAGCTCTTGATAGCGAATCAATAAGGCTTCAACTTGAACTCTGTTGGCAAGCGCATGAAGTTCATGCCGACGAGCATCAATCAGACTTCGCCAAAAATTTGCCACCTTATTAGGCTTTGCCAACATAGCGCACTTTTTGATATCAACTTGCCTAGATGGGTAATAACGTATTTGCCCTGCTTGTTGTTGACTAAGTAGATCAAAAATCCAACGTTCTAGAGTAATCAATAAATCAGACATCGGCACCTTATAGATTTGCTCTGCAACTGCTAACCAATTGAGATTGCCCCCTTGAGCCAGTGCCCCCAGGAGCGTATTTGTAGCAGCAGAAGCATCTTCCCTGTCAGCCATGCCCATCAGATCAGCCAAGGCGTCCATGACAGACCCACCCGCTTCGCTCAAGGCTTTATCTATATCTGCTGCTGAACTCTTCATGCCGGCTGCCTGTAGTTGCCCTGATAACCAAGTGATTGCCTGTTCCTTATGTGGTCTTGGTAATGCAATCAAGCGACAACGAGATCTGATCGTGGGCAAAATACGATCCAAACGATCGCTCAGCAAAATAAATAGCGTGCTGGCAGGTGGCTCTTCAAGGGTCTTGAGTAAGGTATTAGCAGATACAGCTTGTAAGGCCTCCACTGGATTGATTAAAACAACTCTTTGGCGACCTCTGTGGGGTGCCGTATTAATCCCTTCCAAGGCCTCCCTAATTTGCTCCACTTTAATAAATGCGCTGGCTTTTTTATCGGCTTTTTCAGCGTCATCATCTAATTTCTTTTTGCCGCGCTTGGGTTTGTCTTCTAAAGAGTCAGCACCTTCCATTTGCTCGTGAGGCAGACTTTGAACCATGGTTTCAGGAACTATGCCCAAGAAATCAGGGTGATTGCCTGTGTCAAACCAGTGGCAAGCCTCACATGAACAGCATGGTTTCTCTGCTTGCTCAGATTCACACAGCAGAGATTTAGCTAAATACAGCGCAAATTCCATCTTCCCAATGCCTGTTTGACCATGCAATAACACCGCATGGGGCATGTTGTTTAAGCTAATCTCAGACCAAGATTGCTCAAACCAGGGAAATAAAGAATTCTTCATAGCTTTAGATTATATCGATGATTATAGTTAAAATTAATGATAAAAATATCAAATATAATCAAATAGATAAAGATATTTCTTGAAGTAAATTCCAGATTTGTTCTTTTGATTGGCTAGCATCAATTAATCTAAAACGACCTGGATCTTCACTAGCCCTGCGCAAGTATTCTTGTCGAACGCTTTCAAAAAAACTGGTGTTGAGTTGTTCAAATTTATCCGGCTCACGCACTGCACTTCTTCGAGCTTCGGCAGTTTCACTGGGTAAATCAAACAAGAAAGTGAGATCTGGCTGTAGAACGTACCTCTGCCCCACCCCATTACCTTTAAGTCGCATTTGCACCCAAACCTCTAATTCGTAAAGCTTGGCCAAATCTAGGCCTCTACCGCCACCCTGATAGGCAAAACTAGCGTCGGTAAAACGATCTGAAATGACGATTTTTCCTGCAGATAGCGCTGGCTCTATGACTGTTGCCAAATGCTCTCTTCTCGCTGCAAACATGAGCAATGCCTCAGTTTCAAGATGCATTGGGTGATGCAACAATAAATCACGTAGTTTTTCACCCAAAGCTGTGCCGCCAGGCTCACGCGTCAAAACCACCTCTTTTTGAGGGTATTTTTTGGCAAGTGCAGAGGCAAAAGCTTCGATATGAGTGCTCTTGCCAGCGCCATCAATACCTTCAAAGGTAATGAAAAACCCCGGCTGGTTAGGTGACTGGGTCATTAAAGACATATGAAATGAGAATTTAAATTAAATAAAGAGAGAGGTAAAAAGTTATTTTGATGAGGCGTTATTGAGTTGATATTTTTTCACAGCCTCATTATGCGCTACCAAGGTCTCAGAAAATGCACTCCTACCATCCCCCTTAGCAACAAAATAGAGCGCCTTGGAGTTGGACGGATTGGCAGCTGCAATCAATGCATCTTTACCTGGCATGGCAATGGGCGTGGGTGGCAAACCGTAACGAGTGTAGGTGTTGTATGGACCATCTTTTAAAAGGTCTTTTTTTCTAATATTTCCATCAAATGAATCACCTAAACCATAAATGATGGTGGGGTCTGTTTG
>CAYFKY010000120.1:0-2963 GCA_964343915.1 uncultured Polynucleobacter sp.
TTTTTCCAGATCGCCAAATGATGCTGTTTGCCAAAGATGTTTTATCTCGCAATCCGGGCGCACAGATTATTTACGACGTTAAATGTACTCGCAACCTAGCCACCTACGTTAAACAAGAAGGCGGTGTACCGTTGATGTGGAAAACCGGACACTCCCTCGTTAAAGCCAAACTCAAAGAAACTGGTGCACCTCTAGCGGGAGAAATGAGCGGTCACATCTTCTTTAAAGATCGTTGGTACGGATTTGATGATGGCTTATACACAGGCGCTCGACTTTTAGAAATCTTAAGCACTGAGCAAGATCCGAATGCAACTTTAGAACACCTGCCCAACGCAATTTGCACCCCAGAATTACAAATGCCCTGCGCGGAAGGCGAAGCATTTACTTTGTTAGACAAAATCAAGGCTGAGGTTGCAAAGAATGCTCGTGCAACTTTTGAGACTGCAGAGTCAGTTAATACCATTGACGGCGTTCGCGTAGAGTACGCTGATGGCTTTGGCCTAGCTAGACCATCCAATACAACACCGATTGTGGTGATGCGTTTTGAGGCTGATACCCAAGCCGCCATTGAAAGAATTCAAACTGAATTTAAAAAGGTTTTCTTGGCGGCAAAGCCAGATGCGAAGATGCCCTTTTAAAACATTCTTCTTCAAGAAAACTTCATATAAAAAGGCAGCCTAGGCTGCCTTTTTATATCAATTAATCGCTTTAATTAAATAGTGATTTTTTTGATTTCTTTGATTTTGTTCTTTTCATCTACCAGAATCACTTTAGGGATAAACGTCTTGGCATCAGTCTCAGTCATTGAGCCATAAGTACAAATAATCAATAGATCGCCCACATGCGCCTTACGCGCTGCAGCACCGTTTAATGAAATCGCACCAGAACCTCTGGCAGCTTTGATGATGTAGGTAGAAAAGCGCTCGCCATTGTTGATGTTATATAGCTCAATACGCTCGAACTCACGCATATCGGCGGCATCCAATAGATCCTCGTCGATTCCACATGAACCCTCATACTCTAAATCGGCCTCTGTTACCGTTACACGGTGTAACTTGGCACGCAACATCACTCTTTGCATAAATTTCCCTCCGGGTGCGGATTCTACCCTGATGAGCCCGTATGGCTAGTAAATTTTAGAATTTTTATCGTTTGTCTTGGGCGGTACGAATAAATTCAGAGGCTTGATGAATACTTTTTTCCTCGCCCTGAATAATCAATCCAACTACCTTGGCACCGTGGTCAATGCCAATAGATCCATAGGTTACATCCCCTCGAACGTAGGCAGATGACCTGAATTCAACCCTCTCAGCAGCGTATATATTGCCCTCAACTTTTCCTGCTACCACCACTCGATTCGCAAAAATGTCGCCAATAACCTCTCCAGACTCACCAATAGCAACAGTCACCATAGAGTTAGGCGGGCTTTCGATATTCCCCACCACCTTGCCATCAATACGCAAACTCTCCGACACCACAACTCGTCCATGAAATTCTGAAGTTTTGCCAATTAATGTGTCAAAACGCTCATTGGTTGACACCATAGAAGAAGTTTGACGCTTACCAAACATAATGATTCTCCATTAATAACTATCTCTATGAACCGAACCTAAAGCTCAAGAACCTAGACCTTACTATAAATTGCCTTAATATTCATACATGAACAAAGAATTATTTGAATACCCAAAACAAGATGCTTCAGGTGCAACTTGCATTGCCCAAGCGTGGGCAAAAGTGCCAGAATCCTTGAGTAAAGAAGAAAAATCTCAAACAATTCAAGCAATTAAGTCTGAGTTAAAAAAGCAAAATGCAGTATTAGTGGCCCACTATTATGTAGATGGCGATATCCAAGACCTAGCTTGGGAAACCGGCGGTATGGTGGCTGATTCTTTAGAAATGGCGCGTTTTGGTAAAAATCACGCTGCACAAAAACTCATAGTCGCTGGCGTGAAGTTCATGGGTGAAAGCGCCAAAATACTCAGCCCAGAGAAAACTGTTTTGATGCCTGATTTGGATGCAACCTGCTCACTGGATTTAGGTTGCCCAGCGGATGACTTTGAAAAGTTCTGCAACGCGCACCCCGATCGTGAAGTAGTGGTTTATGCCAACACCAGCGCTGCTGTTAAAGCCAGAGCTGACTGGATGGTGACAAGCTCTTGTGCATTAGCAATTGCTCATCACCTTCACCAACAAGGTAAAAAAATATTATGGGCTCCCGATCGCCATCTTGGTAGATACATTCAAGATCAAACCGGCGCGGATATGTTGCTATGGGAAGGTCATTGCATCGTGCATGATGAGTTCAAAGCCATAGAACTTGAAACTCTAAAAAAGAAACATCCCAATGCTTTAATTTTGGTTCATCCAGAATCACCAGAGCATGTGGTTGAACTAGCTGATGTGGTTGGCTCAACCTCAGCCATGATTAAAGCGGTGGTAGAAGGAACTGCACAAGAATATATCGTCGCAACCGATAAAGGTATCTTGCACAGAATGCGCCAATTGGCTCCAGGTAAAACCTTGATTGAGGCACCAACTGCTGGAAACAGCGCCACCTGTAAGAGTTGCGCCCACTGCCCATGGATGGCCATGAATGGACTCAAAGGCATCCTGCACTGCTTAACTCATCAATCCGGCGAAATTATGATTGACCCTTCTATCAGCCAGAATGCCAGCCGTTGCATTGAGAGAATGCTGAAGTTCACAGCGGACCATCCTGATTTATTAGCCCAAGCACAACATGGCTTTGTTAAAAACATTGGGGCTGTTTAATCAGAGAGAATCAGCGCACAGATTGTGCATTTCAATTATTAAAAAATAATTCACATTTAAAAAATATTTATGTTTGACCATAACGAATCACTTGAACAAGCTCGCGAACGCAATATCAACGACGCCCTCTTAGAGGATATTGGCAAAGGTGATTGGACAGCCATGCTAGTTCCAGATGATGGCACCGTTAC
>CAYFKY010000121.1:0-2955 GCA_964343915.1 uncultured Polynucleobacter sp.
AAAGATTTAAATCCAAATTGAGTAAATAATTCGCGCAGCGTTTCTTTATCTTCTGATTTAGCATGCAACTCATGCAAACCAATCAAGTGCTCATTTAAGTCGCAGTCAATTTTTACTGTTAAGAGCTCTCTGGCTTTAGGTAACCACTCCAAGCTAGCCCTGAGATTTTCACCAACCACGCCCTTGACCTCGGCAGAGCGTTGCATCAACTCATCCAAAGTGCCAAACTCATTCAACCATTTCACGGCTGTCTTAGGGCCCGCTTTAGGTACGCCAGGCACGTTATCAACAGCATCTCCCATGATGGAGAGGTAATCAACAATGCGCTCTGGTGGAACACCAAATTTATTTAAAACGCCAGCAGTATCTAAGCGCTCTTCTGTCATCGTATTAATGAGACTGATGCCTGGCTCAACCAACTGAGCCAAATCTTTATCACCTGTAGAAATCAAGACTTCCCAATTAGCTGCTTTTGCTTGCTTGGCTAATGTTCCAATCACATCATCTGCTTCAATGCCTGGCACAACCAATACAGGCCAACCCATCGCGCGCACAACTTGATGGATTGATTCAATTTGTAAAGCCAAATCCTCGGGCATGGATGAACGATTGGCTTTGTACTCTGGATACATCTCTTCGCGAAATGTTTTGCCCTTGGCATCAAAAATACAAGCGATGTGATCAGCGTCTAACTCTGTTCTCGCACGACGCATCATATTGACCATGCCCTGAATAGCACCTGTAGGAAATCCTTGCGCATTACGCAAATCTGGCATGGCATGAAATGCACGGTATAAGTAGCTAGAACCGTCAACTAGCAAAAGGCGATGTGTAGACATCCCACAATCGTACAATCAAGGCATGATGACATCGACATTTTCTAAAAACACTGGTATCAAAAATATGGTTTTAAATGCCATTTTCTTGAGCTTGGTTATTGCTATTTCCTTTATTTCTCAAGAACTTAGAGCGCAATCAGGGCAAGCTTTGAGTGCTCAAGAGCTAGAAAAAATCAATCAGCAACCAATTTCAAAACCGGTCAAAAATAATGCCGAAACTGGCAAAGCAGCCCCAAAAAAGCCAAGTTTTGAACATAAAGAGTCTGATGGCACCAGCATCAAAGAATATAAAGAAGGCGGCAAAGCCACTGAAGTGATTGTTGAAAGCCCATTGGGAACCAAATATGAATTAAGCACTCCAAGTGATGCTGCCGCACCTAACGTCAGAGATAAAGACGTTAACCGTGTTCCAACTGTTCGAATGACGTTCTAAATTATTTATGGCCGTATTTACTCCCGTAGCCTTAGAGGAAGTCAATGCGTGGCTCTCTCAACACTACAACCTAGGCACTGCTACTGATATCAAAGGCATCAGCTCGGGCATTGAGAATTCAAACTTCTTTTTGACAACTCATAAAGATGGTCAAACCACAGAATATGTTTTGACATTATTTGAACGCCTATCACGCGAACAATTACCTTACTACTTAGAGCTAATGGGCCACCTTGCCAAAAAAGGCATCCCCGTACCCGCTCCAGCAAGAGATAAATCAGAACAAATTATTGGCATGCTCAATGGCAAACCCGCCACGATTGTTTCAAAACTATCTGGCAGCTCTCGCTTAAGCCCCAATGCAGAACATTGCGCCGCAGTAGGTGCAATGCTTGCAAAAATGCACCTGGCAGGAAAAGATTTCAAGCTATCGCAACCAAACTTGCGCAGCCTCGATTGGTGGCAAACCACCATTCCCCTAGTCAAGCAACATTTAAGCCCCGAGCAAAATAACCTCATCGACTCTGAGCTTGCCGATCAAACCTCATTCTTTGCAAGCAACGACTATCAAAACTTACCTGCAGGTCCTAGTCACTGCGATTTATTCAGAGACAATGTTTTGTTTGACCCATCTTCTGGTAAAGATCAGCTAGGCGGATTCTTTGACTTCTACTTTGCCGGCAACGACAAATGGTTGTTTGATCTAGCAGTGACTGTCAACGACTGGTGCATTGATTTAAATACTGGGGCTTTAGATTCAGCGAGATATGAAAGTCTGGTTAACGCCTACCAATCTGTGAGATCTTTTGAAAAGGCTGAAATTAACTCTTGGAACCTCATGCTAAGAGCTGCGGCACTTAGATTTTGGGTATCACGCCTATGGGACTATTACCTCCCTCGCGAAGCAGAAATGCTCACGCCACATGACCCTAAACATTTTGAGAGAATTCTGATTCAGCGTCGTGATGTAATCTCTTGCATAAGCTCTGTTTAAAGTAATAAAAGTATGCAACTAAATAAAACACAAGCCAGTGATGGTTACCTTTGGGTAAGACAAGGTCTTTGGTTATTTAAGAAAAACCCACTCGCATTTTTAATGCTCGTTTTTCTATATGTTTTTATTGCGCAATTTGCCATCCTAATTCCTGTATTTGGTGTATTTGCTGTTTTATTACTCACTCCAGCATTAACCGTTGGATTCATGACAGCGTGCCAAAGAGTGATTCGAGGTGAGCGAGTCTTGCCTAGCGTCTATCTTGTCAGCCTCAAAGGAAGTGATGCGGATCCACTCACCCGAAAAAATCTATTAATTCTTGGCACGATTTACGCTTTTGCCATTTTGTTGTTAAGTTTGATTGCTAGCGCATTCATCGATTTTCAACAGCTCATTCCTTTATTAACAGAACAAAAGCCGCCAACGATTCGCGAAGTTCAAGAACTCTATACAGGCCTTGGCATTGGCCTACTACTCTACATACCAGTTGCCATGGTGATGTGGTTTGCACCCGTCTTGGTTGCATGGGAAAGAATGTCTGTAGCTCAAGCTCTTTTCTCAAGTTGGATTGCCTGCTGGACCAATAAAGCAGCTTTTATTTTTTACTTATTGATCTGGGCAGCCCTCATCATCGCCGTGCCATTCTTTATGGAAGCATTATTAGATAGCTTGGGGGCGAGAGCTGTGAT
>CAYFKY010000122.1:0-2899 GCA_964343915.1 uncultured Polynucleobacter sp.
GCTGCCTATCTAATGCAGGCAAATCTCTAGACCTTAATGCCATATTAAATGCCAATGCAAAACTCACTAAAACATTCACAGCACCAATTAAGAGGATGCCGATAATGCCCAGCCAAAAGCCACTCATCAAAAATGTCTTCCAACCAAGCGCAGTAGCTGCTGCTGCAAACTGCCCTGCAGACAGAGTGACATGTCGTATGTCTAGACCAAAGCCCAAAAAAGCCATGAAGGTTGGACCATAAATTAATAGAAAGCCCAAAGAAATATTGGCAGCAACCACTGAGATATTGTCTCGCCACCAGCCCGCCCAACGCTCTGATCGCTCTTGACCAAAAACAATATTCAATCGTCTGTTGTAATGAATAACATCCTGAATGCGATGCAAGACAAACCAGTTATCCACCAAACCAGCTATTAGGCTAGATAGCCATAACAAGACACCAGTGAAGGCTGCGAAAAATAAAGCTCCGCTAAAAGGAGAAACAGTTTGCAAAATAGCTTGCGCCTTAATAGCACTCATCGTAGGCGAGCCAATAATAAAAATAATAGCGATTTGAATCAGGATCACTAAAGGCACCACCATGACCAAGTTACCAAAAATAGAAGCTGCTTGAGACCTCATTAGCGCCATAGAGCGATCAACAAAAGTTTTCAAACCTTCATTGGTGTGGGTTTGATCTAACAACTGTGCCAATGCAGGAGCTGTCATGGCAGGCTGCTTTGTTGCTAGAGTGAAATTGGCAAACTGAATTAATAAAAAGCTGCCAGCATAGTTAGCGGCAAGAAGTAGATTCTCAAAAAACCTGACCAAACCAAGATTGGCAATTAGGAATTTGAGATACACAGTCCCAGAAACAACTGCACCACCACCTAGAGATTTCTTCAACATTGCAAAATACTCATGACGAGTACCAGCAATGTAATGATCCCCCGCCTCGGCACTTCTCTCAACAACCTTGCGTGACAACAAAGCAAAAGATTGCTCTGCTAAACGCTTCACACTGCGATGACCTTGTACTGTCAGAATTAAGTTAGCCACTAATGTCGAATAATTATTCAATTGGTCGCGGTATAACCATGCTTGCAACAGCATCTCAACCCTGGCCAAACGTAAGCGCATGGTCTCAACTTGAAAAACAGTTTCGATAGATACGCCGTTCTCATCAAGATGAGAATACACATCATCACAAGCAACATAGCAAGCATCAATCACATCTTTAAAGTCTTTTAAATAGGCTTGAAAGACATGCTCATTTAAGCGTGGTTCATCCTTAAGGATTTCCTCGGCCAATCTACCCAACTTGTAAAACGGAGAGTGCTGACCGCTGACCTCACGCAGCCTAGACCTAACTGAATAACTAAGGCCCGATGCACCAATGTAGCTAATTAATATATGAATGGCTTCAGAAATATCTTTGAATAGATTGGATGCTTCTGTGGTTTGCTCTTGATAGTGCAACAAATCATGCAGAGCAATCAATGTGTCACGATCTAAATCGTGCACCCACGATGCGTCATGCTCCCCTACAAACCCCAAAGCAAACAACACAGCTAACTCAGGTTGATTCGGTGGGGGCGCTATTAATCGATGACGAATACGCTCAGAAATTTCCCCAAAAAAGCTAGGTTTGGTAGCTACACCTGTGTCACAGAGCAATGAGAGCGCATCGTTATCACGCAAAATGCTTCTGAGCAATTGTGCGATTTTTAATTTAACGTCCGAACGTTGCTCCAACAACTTTAGGAAAGCTTTTAGGCGAGCATGCTCTGGGTGCCCATCTAAAACAACTGAAACGCCCTTGGACTTTTCTTGCCCCTTTTCTGTTTTATCTTGACGGCGCAACCAATACGCGACTTCAACCAACCAACGATTGCGCTCTGCCAAGCTTGCAGATACATCTGGCACCACCAAAAGACTATCAAGAGCTAACGATGCATCTCCTGAGTCTTTCCATAGCGCCCATAGACGTCGCATATTGTTTAAACCTAGCATCTGACTAATTTCCGTTTAATTGAATCGTATCGTGTAACTCAGCACCAAAAACCATTGCCTTCAATTTCAGGAGCTGATCTCTTGCTTGTGCAGCCTTCTCAAACTCTAGATTTTTAGCGTGCTCCACCATCATTTTTTCCAACTGCTTGATTTCTTTCGCCAACTGCTTTTCGCTCATATCTTCATAGTGAGCTTTTTCTTCAGCGTATTTTAGCTCTTGACGTTTTTCATCCACGTCATAAACACCATCAATAATATCTTTGATCCTCTTAACCACGCCTTTAGGTTCGATTCCATGGACTTTGTTGAACTCAGTTTGTTTAGCACGTCGACGCTCTGTTTCTCCAATGGCTTTTTTCATCGAATCAGTTACTTTATCGGCGTACAAAATAGCTGTGCCATTAACGTTTCTAGCTGCTCGCCCAATCGTTTGAATCAAACTACGCTCTGAACGCAAGAAACCTTCCTTATCAGCATCCAAGATTGCCACTAAAGAAACTTCAGGAATATCCAATCCCTCTCGCAATAGGTTAATACCAATTAAAACGTCAAATACACCTAAGCGTAAATCTCTCAAAATCTCAACACGTTCGACGGTATCAATATCTGAATGTAAATAACGTACTTTGATACCGTTATCCGACATAAATTCCGTTAATTGCTCTGACATGCGCTTAGTCAAAGTAGTAATTAATACACGCTCGCCCACTTTGATGCGTGCATGTATCTCAGATAAAACATCATCTACTTGAGTACTAGCTGGTCGTACATGAATCACTGGATCCACAAGACCGGTTGGGCGAACGACCTGTTCAACAACTTTGTCCGCATGATCTTCTTCATAGGTGGCTGGTGTTGCAGAAACAAAAATAACTTGACGCATTTTTGTCTCAAACTCATCAAATT
>CAYFKY010000123.1:0-2886 GCA_964343915.1 uncultured Polynucleobacter sp.
AGCTTCAAGCATCAGAAATTCAAGCCATTGGAGCTCACGGACAAACAATTCGACATCAACCCCAATTACATGATGGCATTGGATATACCAAGCAATCTCTAAACCCTGCTCTATTGGCAGAACTATCCCATATCGATGTGATTGCAGATTTTCGCAGTAGAGACATTGCCGCCGGTGGGCAAGGCGCCCCCTTAGTTCCAGCTTTTCATGCCACTCAATTTTCTAGCAATCAGCCTGTTGCCATACTTAATATCGGCGGCATTGCTAACTTAAGTCTAATTTCTGATACCGTGATTGGCTTTGATTGCGGCCCAGGCAATGCCTTGATGGACCATTGGATCAAACACTCCCTTGGCAAGACTTATGATGATGGGGGGCAATGGGCAGAAAAGGGGCAACCCATTGAAAAACTAGTTAACAGCATGCTAGCTGACGGGTACTTTGCCAAAACTGCCCCCAAGAGCACTGGGCGCGACCTTTTTAATCCTCAATGGCTTAACCACCACCTTGAAATAAATCATTGCCATCAAGCCCAGGCTCATGACATACAGGCAAGCTTATTAATGCTCACAGCACAATCAATAGCTCAAGCTTTAAAGCAATATGCTCCCGAAACAAAACGTGTTTTGCTTTGTGGTGGTGGCATCAAAAATACTGCTTTAATTAATTGCTTGAAAAAGATTTGCTCGTGGATTCCAAGTGATGGCTTTCAAAGTACAGCAACCGAAGGGATTGATCCACAAACCGTCGAAGCAGCTGCATTTGCCTGGCTAGCATGGGCTCACAAAGAAAAACAGCCAGCAAATTTGCCGGCTGTTACTGGTGCTAGAGGCTTACGCCCTCTAGGGGCTTGTTACCCAGCTTAATTACGCTGAAAAAGAAGATCCACAACCACATGTTGTTGTGGCATTAGGATTCTTAATTACAAATTGAGAACCATTGATATCTTCTTTGTAATCAATCTCAGCGCCAACCAAATACTGGAAGCTCATTGAGTCAATCAACAAAGTCACATTACCTTTGGTGACCAATGTGTCGTCTTCGTTAACAGCTTCATCAAATGTAAAACCATATTGAAAACCTGAGCAACCACCACCTTGCACGAATACGCGCAATTTCAAATCTGGGTTGCCTTCTTCTGCAATTAAGTCTGCCACTTTTGCTACAGCGCTATCTGTAAAGATTAGCGGCATTGGTGGCTCTAAGTTATCTGTTGCTTGTGTTGTTTGTGTAGCGGTCATCATGGACTCCTTTTGTTACATAACTAATATTGTATGCCTCAATTCCAATATTTTCTGTAGGGACTTTATGGCAGTAGAGCGATATGGGTTAATCCCGTATTTTCCGGCAAGCCAAACATGAGGTTCAAACATTGAACACCCTGTCCTGACGCACCTTTAACAAGGTTATCCTCAACCACCAAAATCACCAACATATCTCCACCTTGAGGGCGGTGTACTGCAATCCTAAGGGCATTACTACCCCTCACGGAGCGAGTCTCAGGAGTGCTGCCTGCTGGCATCACATCAACAAATGGCTCTCCCTCATAAAACCTCTCAAATAGAGCCTGATAATCAACATCTTGGCCCTCTGGAAGAATTCTGGCATATAAGGTTGAATGGATACCTCTGATCATTGGGGTTAAATGGGGTACAAAAGTTAGCCCCACTGGTTTTCCACCAGCAATGGCTGACAAGCCTTGGCAAATTTCAGGGTGGTGTCTGTGCCCCTTAACACCATACGCTTTGAAATTATCACCTGCCTCAGCCAATAAGGTGCCCACCTCAGCTTTACGACCCGCACCAGAAACACCTGATTTTGAATCAGAAATCAAAGCACTCAAATCAACTAAGTTTTTTCCGCCTGTTGATTTTGGCGACAACAATGGGGCGTAACCCAATTGAACAGAGGTTGGGTAACAACCTGCCAAACCAACGACTCTAGCTTTCTTGATGGCCTCACGATTAATTTCTGCCAAACCATAAACAGCCTCTGCCAAGATATCAGGGCAAGCGTGCGGCATTCCGTACCATTTTTCAAATTCTGCGGTGTCTTTAAGGCGGAAATCTGCAGCCAAATCCAACACCTTAACCCCAGCGGCAAGCAATTCTTTAGCCTGCGCCATCGCCACACCATGCGGTGTTGCAAAAAATACAGCGTCACACTCTGTTAATTTAGCTTCCTCTGGCGTGGTAAAGCATAAGTCAACCCTACCCCTCAGAGATGGGAACATCTCAGCCACAGGCATTCCTGCCTCTTTACGAGAGGTTATAGCCGTTAACTGAACTTTTGGATGCTGTGACAACAAACGCAATAATTCAACGCCTGTATAGCCCGTTCCACCAACTATGCCAACTTTGATCATTTAAATCCTCCAATATCGCTATTGTAGAAAAGAAAAAGCCGCGCAGTGCGCGGCTTTTCGTAGAACAGCAAAAAAAATTAACGTTTGCTGAACTGTTTGCGACGACGCGCGCCATGCAAACCAACTTTTTTACGCTCAACTTCACGAGCATCACGTGTTACGAAACCTGCTTTAGATAGCGTTGGCTTCAATGCTGCATCGTAGTCGATCAAAGCACGTGTCACACCGTGACGAACCGCACCAGCTTGACCTGTCTCACCGCCACCTGACACGTTTACTTTGATGTCAAATGTTGTACCGTGATTAGTCAACTCTAATGGCTGACGAACGATCATGCGTGATGTTTCACGAGCAAAGTATTCAGCAATTGGCTTGCCGTTTACAAGAATTTCACCTTTACCAGCCTTGATGAATACGCGGGCTACTGAGCTCTTACGACGGCCAGTACCATAGTTCCAGTTTCCAATCATATCGGCTCCTTAGATCTCAAGAACGCTTGGCTGTTGAGCCGCGTGTGGGTG
>CAYFKY010000124.1:0-2882 GCA_964343915.1 uncultured Polynucleobacter sp.
GGCAAATCTCTAGACCTTAATGCCATATTAAATGCCAAAGAAAAGCTGACTAGAACATTGACGGCACCAATTAAGAGGATGCCGACAATACCGAGCCAAAAGCCACTCATCAAAAATGTCTTCCAACCAAGTGCAGTAGCAGCTGCTGCAAACTGCCCCGCAGACAGTGTGACATGTCGCACATCTAGACCAAAACCCAAGAAAGCCATGAACGTTGGTCCATAAATTAATAGAAAGCCTAATGAAATGTTAGCGGCAACAACAGAGATATTGTCTCGCCACCAGCGAGCCCAGCGCTCTGATCGTTCTTGTCCAAAAACAATATTCAATCGTCTGTTGTAATAAATAACATCCTGAATACGATGCAAAACAAACCAGTTATCCACCAAACCAGCTATTAAGCTAGATAGCCATAACAAGATGCCGGTGAAGGCTGCAAAAAATAAGGCTCCACTAAAAGGTGAAACAGTTTGCAAAATAGCTTGAGCCTTAATAGCGCTCATCGTAGGCGAGCCAATAATAAAAATAATGGCCACTTGAATAAGGACCACTAGTGGCACCACCATGACCAAGTTACCAAAAATAGAAGCTGCTTGAGACCTCATGAGCGCCATAGAGCGATCAACGAACGTTTTCAAACCCTCATTGGTATGGGTTTGGTCTAGCAACTGCGCCAATGCAGGAGCTGTCATGGCAGGCTGCTTTGTTGCTAGAGTGAAATTGGCAAATTGAATCAGTAAAAAGCTACCAGCGTAGTTAGCCGCAAGAAGCAAGTTCTCAAAAAATCTGACCAAACCAAGATTCGCAATCAAGAATTTGAGATACACAGTTCCAGAAACAACCGCACCACCACCTAGCGATTTTTTCAACATTGCAAAGTACTCATGGCGAGTACCAGCGATGTAATGATCCCCCGCCTCAGCACTTCTCTCAACAACCTTACGTGATAACAAAGCAAAAGATTGCTCTGCTAAACGCTTCACACTCCGATGACCTTGCACAGTCAGAATTAAGTTAGCTACTAATGTCGAGTAGTTTTGTAACTGATCACGATATAGCCATGCTTGCAACAGCATCTCAACTCTGGCTAAACGCAAACGCATCGTCTCAACTTGAAAAACAGTTTCGATAGATACGCCATTCTCATCAAGATGAGAATACACATCATCACAAGCGATATAGCAAGCATCGATCACATCTTTAAAGTCTTTTAAATAGGCTTGATATACATGTTCATTTAGGCGTGGCTCATCCTTAAGAATTTCTTCAGCCAATCTGCCCAACTTGTAGAACGGAGAGTGCTGACCACTGACCTCACGCAGCCTAGATCTCACTGAATAACTAAGGCCCGATGCACCAATGTAGCTAATTAATATATGAATAGCTTCAGAAATATCTTTGAATAGATTGGATGCTTCTGTGGTTTGCTCTTGATAGTGCAACAAATCATGCAGAGCAATCAATGTGTCACGATCTAAATCGTGCACCCACGATGCGTCATGCTCCCCTACAAACCCCAAAGCAAACAACACAGCTAACTCAGGTTGATTCGGTGGGGGCGCTATTAATCGATGACGAATACGCTCAGAAATTTCCCCAAAAAAGCTAGGTTTGGTAGCTACACCTGTGTCACAGAGCAATGAGAGCGCATCGTTATCACGCAAAATGCTTCTGAGCAATTGTGCGATTTTTAATTTAACGTCAGAACGCTGCTCCAATAACTTCAAAAATGCCTTTAGGCGAGCATGCTCTGGATGCCCATCCAAAACAACAGAAACGCCTTTGGACTTTTCCTGACCTTTTTCTGTTTTATCTTGACGGCGCAACCAATAAGCAACTTCAACCAACCAACGATTACGCTCAGCCAAACTTGCAGATGCATCTGGCACCACCAAAAGACTATCTAGAGCTAATGATGCATCTCCAGAGTCTTTCCATAGCGCCCATAAACGTCGCACATTTTTTAAACCTAGCATCTGACTAATTTCCGTTTAATTGAATCGTATCGTGTAACTCAGCACCAAAAACCATTGCTTTTAATTTCAGAAGCTGATCTCTTGCTTGTGCAGCCTTCTCAAACTCTAGATTTTTAGCGTGCTCTACCATCATTTTTTCTAACTGCTTAATTTCTTTTGCCAACTGCTTTTCGCTCATATCTTCATAGTGAGCTTTTTCTTCTGCGTATTTTAGCTCCTGACGTTTTTCATCAACGTCATAAACACCATCAATAATATCTTTGATCCTCTTAACCACGCCTTTGGGTTCAATTCCGTGAACTTTGTTGAATTCAGTTTGTTTAGCACGTCGACGCTCTGTTTCTCCAATGGCCTTTTTCATCGAATCAGTTACTTTATCGGCGTACAAAATAGCTGTGCCGTTAACGTTTCTAGCTGCTCGTCCAATCGTTTGAATCAAACTACGCTCTGAACGCAAGAAACCTTCCTTATCAGCATCCAAGATTGCCACTAAAGAAACTTCAGGAATATCCAATCCCTCTCTTAACAAGTTAATACCGATTAAAACGTCAAAAACACCTAAACGTAAATCCCTCAAAATCTCAACACGTTCGACGGTATCAATATCTGAATGTAAGTAGCGAACCTTGATGCCGTTATCCGACATGAACTCGGTCAATTGCTCTGACATACGCTTGGTCAATGTAGTGATTAATACGCGTTCACCGACTTTAATACGTGCATGTATCTCAGATAAAACATCATCCACTTGAGTGCTGGCTGGTCGCACATGAATCACAGGATCCACAAGACCCGTTGGACGAACGACCTGCTCAACAACTTTGTCCGCATGCTCTTCTTCATAGGTGGCAGGTGTTGCAGAAACAAAAATAACTTGACGCATTTTTGTCTCAAACTCATCAAATT
>CAYFKY010000125.1:0-2857 GCA_964343915.1 uncultured Polynucleobacter sp.
ATTTCTGATTTGCTGCAAGCAGCCAACAGCAGCATCGTTGATACAGATGCTATTGTTGTTAAGTAATTATTTTTCATAGTCATTTAGGCAACCTCGTTAGTTTGTAATATGCAATACAAACTTTTATTTCTCTGGGAGTTGTGGTGCAGGTAAATCACCCAATCTCACTTTAGGTGGCTCATCTCCGCCAGACCTTAACCAGTTATTGCTGTTAGGGCCACGTAGTGGCTCTAAGCTACCAATTTGAGAGTTGCCGTTACGAATCTTTTTCATGCCATCTTCAAAAAGACTGTGTAGACCTTTTTCATAAGGGAATCTAAAAGCGCGAGGCTCTCCCTGTGGTTTGTTATCTACTAACTCTTGAAGCCACACAAAAATTTCACCTTTGGTTTTGTCTTTTACTGGTTCCTCAATCACAGCTGCCAGTAAAACAAATCTTGGCGGAATTGAATCTGCAGTAGCCCAACCTTGAGTCATCTTTAGGGCGTCAAAACTCACAAAGTAGGCGATGCTGGTTAAAACAACCAATAACAACTTTGTTTTCTTGCTGATGGAGCCGTACAGGCAAATACAGAGCAACAGAAAAGCCAGTATGGCAAAGCCAATTGCCATCGTTAGAATCACATGAGAGTTCATTTAGAGTTCCTTTCAACAATCGTTTTTGGTAGGGTGCTGGTACTCAGTACCTGACCTGTGCCGTTTAATGTGAATCTCACAGCAGTTCTTTCATCACCTTTCTTGGGTAATGTGACATTGCCGTAATAAATAACTTCTGCGCGAGGGTTTACTTTCACCACCGAAACACTCACTTCAACCGGTTTCTGATTTTTACTGTCGTAGTAATGCACGTTGACTGTGTATTCACCGGCAGCAAATCCTCGAATAGTCACTACCTCTTGATTAAGAGGATTGACCACTAATTTATTGTTAACAACGATGGTGTCATTGGCTAAGCCGCGATCATCACGATCTAAGTGCATGAGACCTGAGTCTCTGTTTCTAAACCACACCACGCTACCAGCAGGATCCTGTACCCATGTATCCACATCATTGGGATCCATATCTGGCCAAGTGATAGAAATGATGAACTCAGCATGGGCTGGGATGTCACCACTCTTACCCGATTTTGGATTGAACGCCATGATGGCAATCACAAAGCAGAAAACGAATGCGATCAACATGTTGAACAACATGTCGTAGAACGGATCTGTCTCCGTTTCGCGAGGGGTTTTTCTGGAAATGCCCATTGAGTTATGCCAAGCTATCTTCTAAATCTAATTCAATGGTTTCTATAGCGTAGGCAGTTAAATAATCAGCAAAGCGATCTAGGCGCATCAGCTGCAAGCCCAACAGCATGTTGGCTGCTAAGCCAGTCATCGTGGTCAAGAGGGCAATACCTAAGCCACCTGTGAGTGTTTTCAAAATGGCAGATGTTTGGCTAGCGTCAAAACTATCTAATGAGCCAAGTTGTAGAGCCATGATAGAAAAACCGATCACTTTGCCTAGTAAACCTAGCTTGAGTAACACGCCATTGATCCACCAACTCATCTCATGCGCAGCGGAAGACTTTTCGGCAAATAAAGAAACTAACTGAGAGTTATTGCGCCAATCTTGTTTTTTGGCAGTCAAACTTTTGAATAAATCTTTGATCCAAGAATTTTCTTCTTGCAGTAAAACATCTTTAGATGCTTTGTTCTGAATCAGTTCTCGAAATTTACAAACTTGCTCGTATTGCCAAGCCAATTGGTTTGCTCTAAAGCCCACCCAAATAGTTGATCCTATAAATAAAACAACAATTAATGCAGTGAGGTAGGTAGGATCTGCCGCCAAGAGTGATGCCCAAATCCCTTTGACATAAAGAATGTAAAAAGCGAAGGCGAGCAATCCAAAATAAGCGCACCACAAATAGAAGATTGGCTCTGCTTTGAAAGTGGTATCAGATCCTGCTACAGGAGGGCGTCTGAATCCAGGAAGATAAATAAATTGGCTAAGTCGCACTGTCCGCCCCTGTTAAATCAAATATTGGTAAATAGTTATGTAGTTATATTTATAGGATTCAATATACCTGAAATACCAATATTTTTTCGGCGGCCGATGGATGGTCTAGTGGATCAGTGGGGTATGGTCCGGACCCGCAACATGTTTCGTGTAATTGTGCTAGTTCAGGGTTTTTATGATTTAATCACCCAATATAACTATTAGCTATAGAGCTTAGGAACACTATGAGTCATTCAGATAATCAAAACTACACCAAAGTAGCCATTCTTTTGCATTGGTTAATCGGCTTGTGCATTATTGGTGAGTTGGCATTAGGTTTGTGGATGGTGGAATTACCAAAAGATCCTCCAGGCATTCGTTCTAGTTACTTTAATTTGCATAAATCAATTGGCATTGTGCTGATTGCTTTGATTGCTATTCGGGTTTATTGGCGTGCCACACACCGTCCGCCAGAATTGCCAGCAAGCATCGTGGCATGGCAAGTTAAATTATCAAAAGCTGTTCATCACTCGCTTTATTTATTGATGGTTTTGGTTCCTGTGACTGGTATCTTGGGTTCGATTTACTCCAAGTACCCAATTAAATTCTTTGGCGAGGTTTTGCCTAGATTGGCGGAACCAGATCCTGTCTTAAAAGAACTATTCAGTGATGCACACATTGTTTTGACAAAGGTGATGATTGCGGTTGTGGTTTTACACATTGCAGCCGCCTTAAAGCATCGGTTTATTGATAAGGATGGCATTTTGCAAAGAATGTCGCCGTGCAGAAAGTGCTCCAAATAGTCTTGGAGTGTTCTCGAGTGCCCAACTTAAAGGGTAAGCTAATAAAAAGCCCGTCTGAATTAGTCAGCGGGCTTTTT
>CAYFKY010000126.1:0-2828 GCA_964343915.1 uncultured Polynucleobacter sp.
CGCAATGCCATCGCACTCAAACTTGGTGTATGGCGCATAACTTCAGTCATGAGTGCTTCAGCTTGAGGCACACCTCGTAGCGCCATCACGTGCTTGAATGTGATATCCAACAACTCGCCAGCAGCTTGGGTTTTTAAGGCATCCACCAAAACTTGCAAACCTTGATCAGCTTTTGAAAGTACTTTGTGCACATCAATCCAACGATCAGCCACCAAAGCCAAATAGGCTGGATGATTTTCTGCAATCAAAGACCATGTCGCGATGGCTTTTTCCAATTGGTTTTGAGCAACAAAACAATCCCCACGCAAAATGGTCGCTCGCGGGTGATTGGGCACAGACTGCATCGCCAAATTAATATGTTTCTCAGCAGCCGAAATATCTTTACGACGTAAAGCCTCCTCTGCCAGCTCACAATGAAAGTGGGCGATTTCTTTTTGACGACTCTTGCCTTGCAAGGCTTCTAGCTCATTCGAAGAAACAATGGCTTTTTCCCAGTCCTTTTCGACTTGGTACATCTCCAACAAACTTTCTTTGGCAGGAATACCATATTTACTATCTGTACTAACTCGATTGAGCGATGTTTCTGCACGATCCAGTAAACCTGCACGCAAAAAGTCTCTACCCAACTCATAAGCAGCATGATCACGATGCCTAGATGGTAGATCTTCACGATTAGCCAAATGTTGGTGAACACGAATCGCCCGCTCAGTTTCTCCGCGGCGCCTAAATAGACTGCCCAAAGCAAAATGTAATTCTGTAGTTTCTGGGTCTAATTGTGCAATCTGCACCAAGGCATCAATAGCTTTGTCTGGCTCCTCATTTAAAAGAAGATTCAGACCCTTAAAAGTAGATTTTTGTTGCGCTAGGCGCTCGATTTCATTTTCGCGCTTTTCTAAACGCATATCCCAGCGCGCACCCACCCAACCCAAAGCAAATACGATAGGTAGAGCAAATAACCACCAGGTTTCGATCTGTAACACGATTATGAGTGAGGTTGTTTGTTTTGCTTAAAGCGACGCAAAGAAATGCCGCTCAACAATGTCAGCAAAATGCCCAAAACAAATGCAATGAATAAAACTAGGATGAGAGGTAAATCCCAGATCAATCCTGGAATTAACTGAAAACTAATTTCTTGAGTATTGCCTAAAGCTAGTAATACCAAGAGTATAAAAATAATGATTCGTCCAATGATCCGCAAGGCTCTGAATGCGGCATTCAGAAACGCGGTCATTCTTTAGATTCGTCTTTCTTAGGAAAATCCACGCGCTCTCTTAGCTCTTTACCTGGCTTGAAGTGGGGCACGTGTTTTTCAGGGACCATCACTGTTGCACCAGATTTAGGGTTACGACCCTGACGTGGTGGACGATGATGCATAACAAAACTGCCAAAGCCACGTAATTCAATACGCTTACCTTCAGCCAAAGCTTGTGACATGGTGTCGAGCAATGTTTTTACGGCCAACTCAACATCACGCGGCAATAGCTGCGGGAATGCCTGAGCCAAACGCTCTACCAATTCTGATCGTGTGATTGTCAATGAATCACTGCGTTCTAAATCGTCCATAACTCAACAATATTCTTTTTTATTGGTTTTGAAAATCCCCACCCTTGCGGATGAGGATTCCCCTATACATTACACCAAGTATTAGTTACCTTGGTTGTCCAACTTAGCTTTTAGCAATGCACCTAAGTTTGTAGTGCCTGCACTAGCTTCGTTCTGCAACTTGCTCATAGCTTGTTGCTGATCGGCGCTATCTTTAGCCTTGATAGACAAATTGATGCTACGTGACTTGCGGTCAACGTTGATGATCATGGCGTTAACTGCATCGCCTTCTTTCAACAAGTTGCGCGCATCTTCAACGCGATCAGTTGAAATTTCAGAAGCGCGCAAGTAGCCTTCAACTTCATCAGCCAACTGAATCACAGCGCCCTTAGCATCAACACTCTTCACTGTACCGTCAACGATGCTGCCTTTGTCGCTAGTAGATGTGTAGTTGTTGAATGGGTCACCAGACATTTGCTTGATACCCAAAGAGATGCGCTCTTTTTCAACGTCGATAGCCAAAACAACTGTTTCAACTTCGTCACCTTTTTTGTATTTACGAACAGCTTCTTCGCCAGTCTCTTGCCATGACAAGTCAGACAAGTGAACCAAACCGTCGATGCCACCAGGCAAACCAATGAACACACCAAAGTCAGTGATTGACTTGATTGCGCCAGTTAGCTTCTCACCTTTTTGGTGTGTACGAGCAAACTCATCCCATGGATTAGCTTTACATTGCTTCATACCCAAGCTAATACGACGCTTGTCTTCATCGATATCAAGAACCATTACTTCAACTTCCATGCCTAGTTGAACAACTTTGCTTGGAGCAACGTTCTTGTTAGTCCAGTCCATTTCAGATACGTGAACCAAACCTTCGATACCTGTTTCGATTTCAACGAATGAACCGTAGTCAGTTAGGTTAGTTACCTTACCGAATAAACGTGTGTTTGGTGGGTAACGACGTGCGATACCAACCCATGGGTCGTCGCCTAATTGCTTGATACCCAATGAAACACGGTTCTTGTCTTGATCGTACTTAAGAATCTTAGCTGTCACCTCTTGACCCACAGTCAACATTTCGCTTGGGTGACGAACACGACGCCATGCCAAATCAGTAATGTGCAACAAGCCGTCAACACCGCCTAGATCCACGAATGCACCGTAGTCAGTGATGTTCTTAACGATACCTTGAACCACAGTACCTTCTTTAAGGTTAGCAAGCAACTTAGCGCGCTCTTCACCTTGGCTAGCTTCAACAACCGCACGACGTGACAACACAACGT
>CAYFKY010000127.1:0-2340 GCA_964343915.1 uncultured Polynucleobacter sp.
TTCTCGTCAACGATTTTGGTGATGTCAGCTTGATTCATGGAGTTTGTCTCTTCTTGATTAATTGAGCCTAGAGGATAAAACAGAGTGCAACTTTCTGCCAAAGTTCTCTAATTCAGAGGGGGCTGGCACCAAAATGGGCTTGAAAAGTGCCACCAAGGTGAAAAAGTTAATAAATATGTCAAATTTCAGGCTTTTTAGCCCTAAAAACCTAGTAAAAGCCCTGATTAAAAAAACATAACCATTTAAGAAATTTGTGCGATACTTGGTCTGTAGGTCTTCAAGTAGCTTCCGTCGTTTCCATTTTTCAAAATGGGTGATTCGGTTAGTTGAATCTTCCAGCCCTGCAAAGAAATGGTGAGTAATCACCACGTTTAATTTTTTTAAGGAATTTCAGTAATGGCAACAGGTATTGTTAAATGGTTTAACGACGCAAAAGGTTTCGGTTTTATTACTCCTGATGGCGGTGGTGAAGATTTGTTCGCACACTTCTCAGCTATTCAAGGTAACGGTTTCAAAAGCTTGAAAGAGAACCAAAAGGTTAGCTTTGAAGTAACAACTGGCCCTAAGGGCAAGCAAGCTTCAAACATCAACCCACTATAATTCGGTTGAGCGTTTAACAAGAACCCGACTTAGGTCGGGTTTTTTGTTGTCTATTTTTTGTTGCCTATTTTTTCTTATTTTTTTACTAGTTATCTTTTACTGCGCATCTGTGAATAGCTAATTGGTTTATATCCAGCCTAATGCGCCCAGGATAGTTCCGACCAATAGCAGCAGCAAGATATGTATCTTGGTTTTCCAGATCAATAAGACAGTCACCCCTGTGCATAGCCATAAAGCCCAATCAGTAGAAAAATGACTGTTGGTTGAACTAATGATCCAACTAGTTGCCAAAATCGCACCAATCACGATTGGTGCTAAACCTTGTTTAAATGCCAAGACATAGGCGCTGTGTTGATTAGCTTGAACCCACTTTGCCGTCGAGTAAGTCAGTAGAGAACTTGGCAACATCACGCCCACCATGGCTAACACCATCCCAATGGTGCCCCACATGTATTGCGCATACAAACCTACTGCGGAGTTAATGCCAATATGCCAACCCATCATGGCAATCACTAAGATGTTAGGTCCTGGCGCTGATTGTGCAATGGCAATTGATGCAGAAAATTGTGCCTCTGTCATCCAACCGTTTTGATTGACCAAATGACGATGCATCTCCGGAATGACAGTGACGGCCCCACCAACGGCCATCAATGACACAGCCATGAAATGTAAAAAAACAATGCCCCAATCAGCCCAAGAAAAACTCAACATGACTTCACCCGACGATAAGTCATGTAAATAGAAAAGACTCCTAAAGTGAGCAAGACGTAAATCAGAGGAATTCTGATGAGTGCTACTAAAACAAAACAGATCGCTGCCAAGCCAATCGATGGCCAATACCCCAGTGGATGTTTTTTAAGTGCACTCGCTAGCTTTAGAGATGTGCCGGCAATTAGACCAGCAGCGACTGCCCCCATCCCTCTAATGCCTCCATTAATGACTGGGTACTCACCCAAATTCAAGTAAAGGATGGCAATGGCCACCAAGGCTAGCATCGGAAAAACCAACATACCTGCGATCGCCACTAAAGCACCTGACAACCCAAAGTATCTCGCGCCAAAGATAATCGCCAAGTTAATCACGTTAGGACCTGGTAGCACTTGAGCAACCGCCCACTCTTCTAAGAATTCTTCTTTGCTGTACCAGCGCTTTTTCTCAACCAGCTCGCGTTGAGCTACTGGCAAGACACCACCAAACCCTTGTAGAGCCAACCAAGTGAAAGCCCAGAATATTTCGGTTTTAGATTGAGGATGTTGCTTCATGGACTTATTTTATCTTGTGACATTTCTTACTTTTGAAATGCCCATAAAAAAGGAGCGTTTGAAACGCTCCTTATTGAATATGTTTTTTGGATATGCTTTTTAGATACGCTGATACTTTGTTTATTTTTCTTGCAAGCTCAGAGTCTTAACTTGCTCAGAGGCAGGCTTCACTGGGCGACCTTGGAAATAAACATTCACTTGAGATAAACCATTTGTTAAGACTGTGAATGGCGCCTTACCTGTGAAGGTGTGATTCGCACCCGCATCAATTGTTTGCATGGTTGATTTACCTGAGGCATCAATCACACACACAGTTTGTTTGCTCTTGGTCACCACATAAACAAAGTTACCTGGCTTAGTAGGATCAGGAACTGTGACACTCGTTGGCGTAGGATCTGCTTTAGGACATCCCGCATCTACAACAGCTGCTGGTGCTGGTGCTGGTGTTGCTGCAGGCGCAGTTGCATCAGGCTTTACT
>CAYFKY010000127.1:2350-2813 GCA_964343915.1 uncultured Polynucleobacter sp.
TCTGCTTTAGGACATCCCGCATCCACAACAGCTGCTGGCGCTGGCGTTGCGGCAGGCGCAGTTGCATCAGGCTTTACTTCCTCAATCACTTGCTCTTGAGTTGCCTCCACCTTTGGTGGCTGTGGAGTTGAACTGAATAATTCAATGATGTTGTCTTTGGTGATGTACAAGCCTACTAATACCAAAACAACTAGAGCCATTGCGCCGGCACGCTTGCCAGCTTCGATTTTTGCTTGCTGAGTCTTACCAGAATCGCCAGATTTAATATTTTCTAAATTAACCTTCTCTTGAATCGGCAAAGTTTTTTGAACTGGTGCAGGCGGCACATCATCTGGCAACTCTGGTGCTTGTGTTGATACTTCTTCTGCTGGCGCATCAAATACAAAATCTTTTTGCTTGATAGCATCGCCATCAGGATGAACTAATACACGCGCCTCATCTAACTCTAATAACTTGGCAATCT
>CAYFKY010000128.1:0-2781 GCA_964343915.1 uncultured Polynucleobacter sp.
GCTAGCCATAGCTGCAGGCAAGGTGTGGTTTTGGGCTAAATGGCACCAAAAATCCCAGTCTTCTGCCTCAGAATCGCTCACACTTTCGCCATTGAGATATAAAAAGTCCTTGTCATACAAGGCTTTAGATAATGGGGATAGTTCAAGACCTTGAGTTCTAAGTGCTTTTTTGAATTCAGCAAAACCAAGCAGGGGTGTTGGAGGCGTAAAAACTACCTGAGGCTTGGGTTCGCTTAAGACCGCTGCCAGGGTGCAGGACACATCACTCTTGCTCCAATGAATGCCATTTAATTTGTTTTGGATCACCTTGATCAGCTCATCGGGAACCAAGGCAGGATCCTTGGTGGCGGGTTGATGAGGATCGGTATACAACCGACAAAACTCAGGGTCATTTTCAAGAGCCTCTGTGGTGCGCCACAGGATTTCATTCACGAGCTCTTTATAGGTAGGCACTCTGAACCCGACTGACCAAGTTTGGCAGCCAGCATCTAAGGCAATGCCATCGTGGGCGATATTGGGTGGCAAATACAGCATGTCGCCAGGCTCCAAGACCCAGTCATCGGTGGCTTCAAAATTCTTCAAGATTTTTAATGGCAAACCGTCTTTTAGGCTTAAATCTTTTTGATCAGAAATTCTCCAGCGACGTCTGCCTGCCATTTGCAACAGAAATACGTCATAAGAGTCCATGTGGGGGCCAACACCGCCATTGGGGCCGGCAATACTGATCATTAAATCATCTAGGCGTGCCTCGGGGATAAACCTGAACCAAGACATCACGGTCTTGGCAGCGGGGTGGTGACCATTGACTCCTTGCACCAACAAAGTCCAATCTTTCTCACTTAAAGCAGGAATCTCGGTCTTTTTAAATGGCCCATGACCCAAAGACCAAGGCTTACTCTGAATTAAGCGAGACTCAACGTTCTTTTGGCCAGCTAAGTTGGCCAAATCTGCCATCGATAGGGGGCTTGCCAAGCTTTGCCCTGACAGCGCAAATGCTGGGATGGCGCCACGGACCAAGAGAGGCTTCTTTTGCCAGTACTCTTTCATGAAGCGCTTGGGACTGATGCCGCCTAATAGGGCCCAAGGAGCTTTGATGGGTAATGGCTGAGGTGCCTGAGGGGGTTCGTAGGGTTTTTTGATTTGTGGCTTCATGACAGGGTTATAGCAGGAACGAAACGGAAGAAAAAGACCTGATGAGGTCGACTCACGTAAAATAGCACTTATGAAAGTACAAAAGAATACTATTGTTTCCCTGAAGTACCGTTTAACGGACGCGCAAGATAATTTGATCGAAGAGTCGGCTGGCCCAATGATTTACCTACATGGTGGCTATGACGGCACCTTCCCAAAGATTGAGGAAGCGGTGGATGGCCATGATGTTGGCTATGAGACCACCATCCAATTAGAGCCCACTGATGCATTTGGTGACTATGACCCTGAACTATTAAAAATCGAGTCTCGTGCCAGATTCCCTGAGCCGCTAGAAGTTGGCATGCAGTTTGAAGGTTTATTGGATGACCAAGCGCAAGCTGAAGAAGATGACGATGAAGATCCATTGATCTACACCGTGACAGATTTGGCAGAAGACAAAGTCGTTCTAGATGGCAACCATCCTTTGGCTGGTTTAGCACTTAAATTCTGGCTAGTGATTGCCGATGTGCGTGAAGCCACGGAAGAAGAGTTGGAAGACGGACATCCAAAAGGTGCTTTTGGACTCAATGTTGAAGATGAGGATGATGACGACGATCTAGACATTGATGACGGTGCTCCTGCATCACCAGAGCATCGCCCAACGTTGCACTAAATCAAGTACTGATATCTTTTTTGAGGCGGTAGAGTAAATCTAGTGCTTCTTTCGGACTGAGGCTATCCAATGCGATAGCCTCAAATTCTTTTAAGAGGGCAACTGCTTTAACAGACGATTCATCCACACTTGGGATAACTTCATCAGCAGCATGACTAAACAAATCTGCTTGATGACTTTCTTGGTTGGCTGTTTCTTCTAAGCGATGCAAATGCTTGCGCGCTTCTTTGATCACTTCTTGTGGCACACCGGCTAACTGAGCCACTTGTAGACCATAACTCTGATTGGCATGACCTGCTTGTACCGTGTGCAAGAACACAATGCCATGACCTTTTTCAACAGCACTCAAATGCACGTTGGCGCATTGAGGATACTTGCTTGGCAAACTGGCTAACTCTAAGTAGTGTGTCGCAAACAAAGTCCATGAGCGATTCTTAGCCAGCAATTGTTGGGCAATCGCCCATGCCAAGGCAAGGCCATCAAATGTAGAAGTGCCTCGACCAATCTCATCCATCAGCACCAATGAGTTAGCAGTGGCTCTGTGCAAAATCGCTGCCGCTTCTGTCATCTCCACCATGAAGGTAGAGCGACCACTGGCTAAATCATCTGCTGCACCAATGCGAGTAAAAATTCTGTCAATCGGCCCCAAGGTGGCAGATGCGGCTGGCACATAAGAGCCCACGTATGCCAACAAAGTGATTAATGCAATTTGGCGCATATAAGTTGATTTACCGCCCATGTTCGGGCCGGTGATCAAGAGCATGCGACGACTGTTATCAAACAACACATCATTGGGGGCAAAAGATTCTGAGCGTTTAGCCAGTTGATTCTCAACCACTGGGTGGCGACCACCTTTGATGTTGATGCCTACTTGATCACTCAATTGTGGACGAACCCACGCTAGGGTTTGAGCACGCTCTGCCAGTGTAGCTAATACATCAGTTTGGGCGAGTGCGGCAGCAGTGTTTTGGCAAGCC
>CAYFKY010000129.1:0-2774 GCA_964343915.1 uncultured Polynucleobacter sp.
ACTCATCCAGACCGGTCTTAGACCCGAAGCAACTCTATTTAGAAAATGATGAGTTGTTTGCGCTTCTCAAGAATCATCCACGCCTAGTTCTAGATAAGAATAGCTCTAGCGATGAACCTACTTTCTTTGCTCTACCTGATGTATCCGTTAACCGCAAAGATGCTGATCCGATAAGCAAGCTCAAACATCTCGTTAACAACACCAACTCACGAATCATCATCAGTGCTGATAGCGCCGGTCGCCGTGAAACCATCCGCCAGCTCCTAGAAGAAAATCAACTCAAAGCGCATCAAACTGACAGCCTGTTGGACTTTTTGAATGGTGATGCAAAACTGGGCATCACTCACAGCGAGATTCATGATGGCTTTGTTTCAAAGCAAGCTCAGTTGATTGTTATCACCGAATCAGAATTATTTGCAGCCAGTGCCAGAACACGTCGCAAAGGCAAAGACAAAGAAGCTAGCAACGTCGACACACTCGTCAAAGATTTATCAGAACTGAAAGTGGGCGATCCTGTTGTTCATGCTGAACATGGCATTGGTCGTTATCAGGGTCTCATTCTTTTAGATGTTGGCAATGGTGAAGAGGAGTTCTTGCACCTACTGTATGCCAACGCTGCCACTTTGTATGTCCCAGTCCAACAACTGCAATTAATTTCTCGCTACGCCGGAGCAGACCCCGAAACTGCACCGCTCCATCAATTGGGTTCTGGTCAATGGGAAAAAGCCAAACGCAAAGCTGCCCAACAAATACGTGATACCGCAGCCGAGTTACTCAACTTGTATGCCGCTAGAGCTTTGCGCAAAGGTCATGCCTTTGAATTTTCAGCTCATGACTACGAAGCATTTGCTGAAAGCTTTGGCTTTGAAGAAACTGCCGACCAAGCTGCAGCTATCGCTGCGGTTATTCAAGATATGACCAGCGGTAAACCAATGGATCGTTTGGTTTGTGGTGACGTTGGCTTTGGCAAAACAGAGGTGGCACTACGCGCGAGCTTTTTGGCAGTCATGGGTGGCAAACAAGTAGCCATCATGGCACCAACCACTCTACTTGCAGAACAACACGCCGAAACTTGGAAAGATCGTTTTGCCGATTGGCCTGTGAAAATTGTTGAGCTATCTCGTTTTAAAACCACCAAAGAAATCAACGCTGCTTTAGATGCCATGGCTAAAGGCGAAGCAGACATAGTCATTGGTACGCACAAACTGTTTTCAGCCGATGTGAAGTTCCCTCGCCTTGGTCTAGTGATCATTGACGAAGAACATCGCTTTGGCGTGCGCCAAAAAGAAGCTCTGAAGTCACTCCGAGCCGAAGTGGATGTCCTCACCCTCACAGCCACACCCATCCCTAGAACATTGGGCATGGCATTAGAGGGATTAAGAGACTTCTCAGTCATAGCCACTGCGCCACAAAAACGACTCGCGATTAAAACGTTTGTTCGTCGTGAAAGTGATGGGATTATTCGTGAAGCAGTTTTGCGTGAAATCAAGCGTGGCGGCCAAGTGTATTTCTTACACAATGAAGTTGATACGATTGAGAATCGCAAGCAATCTTTAGAAAAGCTCTTACCTGAAGCTCGTATCGTGGTCGCTCACGGCCAGATGCATGAGCGCGATCTGGAAAGAGTGATGCGCGACTTTGTCACACAGCGCGCCAATATATTGTTATGTACGACGATTATTGAAACAGGTATCGACGTACCAACCGCCAACACCATCATCATGCACCGAGCTGATAAATTTGGCTTGGCTCAATTACATCAATTACGCGGACGTGTGGGACGCTCACATCATCAAGCCTATGCCTATTTGACAGTACCCGATCCTGAGGCTCTCACCAAACAAGCCAAACTACGCTTAGATGCTATTCAGGCAATGGAAGAGCTGGGCTCAGGATTCTATTTAGCGATGCACGATTTAGAGATACGTGGCGCTGGTGAAGTGCTGGGCGATAAGCAATCTGGTGACATTTCTGAAATTGGCTTCCAGCTCTACACAGAAATGCTCAATAAGGCGGTTAAATCCTTAAAGAGTGGTAAAGAGCCTGATTTGATGGCCCCGATGGAAATCATCACCGATATCACCTTGGGTGTCCCTGCTCTATTAACCAATGATTACTGCCCTGATGTTCATGAACGCCTATCGCTATACAAGCGACTATCTGGTGTTGAAACCCATGAAAAATTGATAGAAATTCGGGAAGAATTAGTCGATCGATTTGGAGAACTTCCAGAGCAAGCTCAATCCCTGTTTGAAACACACCGTTTGCGTTTGAATATGTCTCGCTTGGGCATTAAGAAAATTGATGCCAATCCGGTACAAATCACGATTCAATTCATCCCCAATCCACCGATTGATCCTATCAAGATTATTCAGTTAGTTCAGACCAATAAACGAATTCAACTCAATGGCCAAGATAAATTAAAAATATTGCCCGCTGACAAAGAGGCATTCATCACACTCACACAGCGTCTAGAGGCAATTAGACTGCTGATGAAGCATTTAGGCGATACTGTCGTTAAAGAAGAAACTTCGAGAACTTGATCATGCAAATTGCTCTATTTCATACAACGTCCATACAAGAACAACTCATCAAAGAGATTGAACAATCTCATGCCATTTCATCCCGTTCAGTCAAAACCAATAAAACGATTGTTTTAGAACTGAATGAAGTCCTCAATCTTGAGCAAAGAAATCATTTGAGAAATCTGGGTGTTTTGCATCAAACAGATATCGGTTTCTTACCTAAGCATTTTGCACCTGGCAACATCAAAG
>CAYFKY010000130.1:0-2761 GCA_964343915.1 uncultured Polynucleobacter sp.
CTCATACTCTAAATCGGCTTCAGTCACCGTTACGCGGTGCAACTTAGCACGCAACATCACTCTTTGCATAAATTTCCCTCCGGGTGCGGATTCTACCTTGATAGACTGTCATTCGCTGTAAAATTTGGTACGTATGACAATTAAATCTAATTTTTAGGGGTTTTTATGGCTGATAACAATCAAAATGGCTGCCTAACGGTCGGCGAAGGCGTGAAACTAACAGGCACATTTGTAGTACCTGACATTGCCTCAATTTCTGGCACTATCGAAGGTGAATTAACAGCTCGCGAGATTCTAGTGGGTAGTACAGGTGTACTAAAAGGCAAAGTGACAGCCGAAGTA
The DNA here is from genome assembly GCA_964343915.1 of uncultured Polynucleobacter sp. Classification (GTDB taxonomy): domain Bacteria; phylum Pseudomonadota; class Gammaproteobacteria; order Burkholderiales; family Burkholderiaceae; genus Polynucleobacter. Next base: position 343 of record CAYFKY010000130.1, read on the forward strand.
GTTGATGTTCGTGGCGAAATTCATGACAACCTATCAGCTAAAAAATCACTATTTATTCGCTCAACAGGCAAAGTGATTGGCACAGTTCAATACGCAGAAATTGAAATTGAAAAAGGTGGCGACCTACAAGGTAACCTTCTTAAGTCTGATAGCGGCTACAGCGCGTCTTAAGTGATTACTAAGGAATGAATATGTTCGGTAAAAAAACAGATAACGAAACTCCAGAGTTAGAAGTAGAACAAGTCGAATCTAATGAAGTGACTGAAGAAAATTTGGGCTTAGATGCATTACCTACCCAAACTTCACCTAGCTCACTAAAACCTTCCATCATCAGTGAAGGTTTTGAATTTACTGGTGATATGAAATCTGGTGGCTCAATCACAGTGGATGGCACATTCAAGGGCAACCTATCAGTGCAAACATTGTTAATTGGTGCCAATGGTTATGTGGACGGCACAGTTAGTGCGGATAACATCAACGTTAAAGGTCGTTTGGCCGGCACAGTGACTTGTCGCGATATCGTGATCGGTGGCAGAGCTACGGTGGACGGCGCCGTCACTTACACAAGCATCACCATTCAACGTGGCGGCACAGTGAAGGGTGATTTAAAGCGCAAGTAATTGGTCTTCTGCGCTTCAAAAACATAAAGGCTCACATCTGTGAGCCTTTTTAATTATTGAAGTGGAAACTTTATAGATTGGTTGGTCAATCATGCCAATGATTAACGTCGATCTTGAACCGCCCGAATTAAATCCGATGCTTGATTAGCTGTTTTCTTATCAATACCCTGAATCACTAAACCAACCACCTTGGCACCATGCTCAATACCAATAGAGCCATAAGTAACATCTCCTCGCACCTGAGCTGTTTGATGAAACTCAACGCGCTCTGTGGCGTAAATATTACCTTCCACTTTTCCAGCAACCATGACACGATAGGCAAAGATATCACCCACTACCTCACCACTCTCACCGATAGCCACAGTCACTTTTGAATTGTCTTCACATTCAATATTGCCGACCACCTTGCCATCAACACGCAAGCTATCCCCCACGACCATACGACCGTAGATTTCTGATGATTTACCAATTAATGTGTCAAAACGCTCATTGGTAGGTAACAGCAGTGATGTCTTACGCTTGCCAAACATGTTGAATCTCCATAGATGTTCACATTTTAAATCCTTTTAACCAAGCTCAGACTTTTCTGGATAAATAACACCTAGCTTTCAGGTCAATTAAGAAAATTGCCTTAATATTCATACATGAACCAAGAATTATTTGATTACCCAAAACAAGATGCCTCAGGTGCAACTTGCATTGCCCAAGCATGGGCAAAAGTGCCAGAATCCTTGAGTAAAGAAGAAAAATCTCAAACAATTCAAGCAATTAAGTCTGAGTTAAAAAAGCAAAATGCAGTATTAGTGGCCCACTATTATGTAGATGGCGATATCCAAGACCTAGCTTGGGAAACCGGCGGTATGGTGGCTGATTCTTTAGAAATGGCGCGTTTTGGTAAAAATCACGCTGCACAAAAACTCATAGTCGCTGGCGTGAAGTTCATGGGTGAAAGCGCCAAAATACTCAGCCCAGAGAAAACTGTTCTCATGCCTGATTTGGATGCAACCTGCTCACTTGATTTAGGGTGCCCAGCAGATGACTTTGAAAAGTTCTGTGATGCACACCCTGATCGTGAAGTAGTGGTTTATGCCAACACCAGTGCTGCAGTTAAAGCCAGAGCTGACTGGATGGTCACAAGCTCTTGTGCATTAGCAATTGCTCATCACCTTCACCAACAAGGCAAAAAAATATTATGGGCACCTGATCGCCATCTTGGTAGATATATTCAAGATCAAACAGGTGCTGATATGTTGCTATGGGAAGGTCATTGCATCGTGCATGATGAGTTCAAAGCCATTGAGCTTGAAACTCTAAAAAAGAAACATCCCGATGCTTTGATTTTGGTTCACCCCGAATCACCCGAGCATGTTGTTGAATTAGCCGATGTGGTTGGCTCAACTTCAGCCATGATTAAAGCGGTGGTAGAAGGTACTGCTCAAGAATATATCGTCGCAACCGATAAAGGCATCTTGCACAGAATGCGCCAATTGGCTCCCGGTAAAACCTTGATTGAAGCACCAACTGCTGGAAACAGCGCCACCTGTAAGAGTTGCGCCCACTGCCCATGGATGGCCATGAATGGACTCAAAGGCATCCTGCACTGCTTAACTCATCAATCCGGCGAAATTATGATTGACCCTTCTATCAGCCAAGATGCTAGCCGCTGTATTGAAAGAATGTTGAAGTTCACAGCGGACCATCCTGATTTATTAGCCAAAGCACAACATGGCTTTGTTAAAAATATTGGGGCTGTTTAATCAAAAAGAATCAGTGCACAGATTGTGCATTCCAATTATTAA
>CAYFKY010000131.1:0-2756 GCA_964343915.1 uncultured Polynucleobacter sp.
TATGAGGATTTAAGTCAATTCAAAGGAATTGGCATATCTAAGTGGTCACAACTAAAAGTCATACAAGAACTTGTACAACGCAGTTATCTTGAAAGAATCAAACAACACAATGTTCTCAAGTCCACAGAGGCAGTCAAAAACTACCTCATTGGGTTAATTGGTCAAAAAGAATACGAGGTCTTTGTTTGCCTGTATTTAGACATTCATTTGAGAGTCATTGATACCCATGAAATATTCAGAGGTTCAATCTCAGAAACTACCGTACACATCCGAGAAATCGCCAAAGAGTGTTTACTCAGAAATGCCAGTCATTTGATCATTGCACATAACCACCCCAGTGGCAGCCTAAAACCAAGTAAAGAAGATGTCGAACTAACCCAATCTCTCTATCTGGCTCTGGAGTTAATTGATGTACACCTGCTTGATCACTGCATTGTGTCTAAAAATGGAGGTATTTCATTTTTAGACTTGAATTTAATGCCCTAAATGGTAGTAATCACTAACTTTAAGTCATTTTTATATGGTTACTTGATAGAAAAATATATAAAAAGACCGGTAAATAGTGGAATACTTTCTACGCACCTGCTACAATCTCTTTTTTTCGCATTTCAAGGAGTGTGTCATGGCAAGAGTATGCCAAGTCACCGGGAAAAAGCCGATGGTCGGCAACAATGTTTCCCACGCAAACAATAAGACTAAACGTCGCTTTTTGCCAAATTTGCAAAATCGTCGTTTTTGGGTTGAATCAGAAAACCGTTGGGTAAGCTTACGCATTACCAACGCCGGTCTTCGCATGATCGATAAAGTAGGCATTGACGCTGTATTAGCTGATTTGCGTGCTCGCGGTGAAATCTAAGGAGCAGCAGAATGGCTAAAGGTGGACGCGAAAAAATCAAGTTGGAGTCGACAGCTGGTACAGGTCACTTCTACACGACTACAAAAAACAAACGTAACATGCCAGAGAAAATGGAAATCATGAAGTTTGATCCAAAAGCTCGCAAGCACGTTTCATACAAAGAAACAAAGATTAAGTAATCAAACAATCATTATTGATTAGTTGTTTTAATCGTTGTTCAAATAAAAAACCCGCTCATAGCGGGTTTTTTATTACCTAGTGTTTTTGTCTTTAAACCGTATAACGGCGTAGGCGCAAAGAGAACTCTTGCAAGCCAGTCATACCACTGGTCTCAGCCTTATTGCACCAAGCCTGTAGCTGAGCAATCAACTGCTCCTTGGTCACATGAGAACGCTCCCAGAGAGTAGCTAAATCACGACGCATCTCAACCATGAGCTTTACGGATTTGTTGCTGGCCATTAACTTTTCTAAACGCTCACGCTCTGAATCAGTTAACTTAGCCTCATCCTTATACAACCACAAATGCTGATCACTAAATTGATTAGCCAATTCGCGCACATGATTAACTTCAGCATCAAAGGTTTGACGCAAAGCTTTTGAATAACGCGCCATCAACTCATAACGGTTAGCAATCACCGCCTGCAAAGTTTTTTCAGAAGCTTGAGAAATCTCAGAAAGCACAGGCTTTGGTGGCAACTTCTTCACCTTGGCCAAACCAGCCATTTCTAAAGTGCGGATGTAAACCCAACCAATATCAAACTCATACCACTTGTTAGATAGCTTGGCGCTAGTTGCATAAGTGTGGTGATTATTGTGAAGCTCTTCACCACCAATAATGATGCCCCATGGCATTAAGTTTGTAGAGGCATCCTCACAATCATAGTTGCGATAACCCCAATAGTGACCCATACCGTTGATGATGCCAGCAGCAGTAATTGGAATCCACAACATTTGCACAGCCCAAACAGTTGCGCCAACAGCACCAAACAAGAATAAATCAATCAAGAGCATTAAACCCACGCCTTGCCACTGATATTTTGAATATAAGTTGTGCTCAATCCAGTCATCAGGCGTGCCATGACCGAACTTTTGAATTGTTTCTTTGTTTTTTGCTTCAGCACGATATAGCTCAGCACCACGAGATAAAACAGTACCAATACCTAAAATTTGAGGGCTGTGTGGATCGTCCACTGTTTCGCACTTAGCGTGGTGCTTGCGATGAATCGCTGCCCACTCTTTAGTCACCATACCAGTGGTTAACCACAACCAAAAACGGAAGAAATGAGAAGGAATGGCGTGCAATTCCAAGGCACGGTGCGCTTGGCAGCGGTGCAAGAAGATAGTGACGCTGGCAATGGTGATATGAGTTAACAGCAAGGTAATGAGCAAAATCTGCCACCCGGACCAATCCAGGTAACCATTTGCCAACCAATTCAACACAAAATCACGGGTATTTTCTAACCAAGCCATGCGGCCATCCTCTCTATTTACTTAAGAGTAGGATTTTAACAAGGTTTTATTCATCTAGCTCACCATTTAATTGGCAAATTTGACAAATATCATGTTTTTTAGATGGTAGATAAAGAGAAAAGATGAAAATTAGCTACTTTTACTAACTTCCGGCTTTTCTTTCTAAAATGGCGCCAAAAAAGCCGTCTGTGCCGTGAATATGAGGAAATAACTGCCACCAAGAGTTATTTTTACTTGCGCCAATCGGCAAACCATCCATCATCGGGAAGCTATCTCTTAGAACCTCTTTGGGATCTTTTAGCTCAAATTGAGTGTTATTAGCCAAAAATGCTTCAACAACCCCTTGATTTTCATGAGAAATCAAACTGCAAGTGGCATACACCAAACGGCCGCCTGGTTTTAATAAACGAGCAGCAGAAGTCAAAATAGA
>CAYFKY010000132.1:0-2709 GCA_964343915.1 uncultured Polynucleobacter sp.
GCAATTAATTCTTGTGACACATTGATGTCTTCAGATTTTGCAGAATTGCTGTAAGTAACATAACCACGTTCAAACCACTCACTGGATCCTGCTAGTTCAGTGATGGCTGCAGCGACTAAGCCACCTGTGCAAGATTCTGCTGTACTCAAGTGCCACTGTTTTTTAAGTAGCGCGCTAGCTAATTGAGAAACGAGATCTTGAGTGCAGGGGCTGGTCATAGCTCACCCAATACGAGAGGCAATGGCAATCACTAATAGAGTAGCTACAGCTGCCGCAATATCATCAATCATCACGCCAAAACCACGCACTACCCAAGATGGAATTTTCTTTGGTTGATCGACACGTTCAACGCTGGGTTGCCATGTTTTGAAATAGCGATCAATTGATTTGATGGGACCAGGTTTGATGGCATCAAAAAATCTAAATAATAAAAATGCCCAGAGTTGTCCCCAGATATCTGTTGGCATCACCATAAAGAGGATTAACCAAAAGGCTATGAACTCATCCCACACGATGCCACCATGATCGGGTACGCCGAGTTCTTCACCCACTTTGCCGCAAATCCAAATGCCTGCAATTGCGCCTAAGAAAATGATCCAAGCAATTGCATGGCTATCTAATAAAGCTTGCAATACCAAATAGATGGCCCAAGCATACAAAGTGCCAACTGTGCCAGGAGCTTTGATGGATAAACCAGAGCCAAACCCAAAGGCCAGTGCTCTTTCAGGCCTTGACCAGATCCAAGCAGCTTGTGGAATGATTTTCATGAACCTGTTGCTGACCTATTGAAGTATTTAATTTTTAGCAGCGCGCAGTGCGTCGCGTGTAGCAATCGCTACTTTTCTTGCGGCATCTGCGAACTTTGTTTCTTGGCTCGCATACAAAATGGCACGAGAAGAGTTGATGATCATGCCTGTGCCTGGAGAGCCTTGTACAGTTCCCGCTTTCACAGTGGATGGAATATCGCCACCTTGAGCACCAATGCCAGGAATCAGCAATGGCATCTCGCCAACGATTTCACGCACCTTGGCGATTTCTTCTGGGAATGTTGCCCCCACAACAAGACCTAATTGACCAGTTTTATTCCAGCGACTGGTCGCTAAACGAGCAACACGTTGGTAGAGCAACTCTTTAGAAGCAGACTCTTTTTCATTCACCTCTAAAAATTGCAAATCTGATCCGCCAGGATTGGATGTGCGACATAAAACAATCACCCCTTTGTCGGCATACTTTAAGTAGGGTTCAACAGAGTCAAATCCCATGTACGGATTAACTGTCACGGCATCTGCTTTATAGCGCTCAAAAGCTTCAATGGCATATTGCTCGGCGGTGCTACCAATATCCCCGCGCTTGGAATCCAAAATCACCGGCACTTGTGGGTGTTGGCGATGAATATGGTCAATCAATTGTTCTAATTGATCCTCTGCGCCTTGAGAGGCGAAATAAGCAATTTGTGGCTTGAATGCGCAGACTAGATCAGCAGTGGCATCAACGATTTCTCGACAAAAAGCCAATATCGCGCCGCCTTTACCTTTGATAGAGGCTGGAAACTGCTTAGGATCAGGGTCTAAGCCCACGCATAACATGCTGTCTTGGGCAGACCACGCATTGGCAAGCTGTTCAGTGAATAAAGGACGCGTTTTCATCGGTATTTCATCAATCTTTCATCTAATCTCGTTAATATCTCACGAAAATTGCTAGAGAATTTAACAGGATGCTTTAGTTTTTAGAGACTATAGGATAAACTCCGCGAACCCCTGTGGCTAACTCCTCAACATAAATAGTTGAAAAACAAGATCGGAGCCCCGGCATGATCAACCTATTCGTACTACAAAAAGGTCGCCTAGCCCAGGAGCAGGTCGATGACCGTCAAGAACTACTCAAACACCATAACCCTATTTGGATTGATGTTGTTGATCCTGAAGAAGAAGAGCTTCAGTGGATCAAAGAGGCTTTTGGCGTATCTCTACCTGAACTTGAAGATTTAGGTGACTTAGAAGCTTCTGCCCGTTATTTCGAGGCGGATGATGGCCATTTGCACATTCGTACAGACTTCATCTTGGACGATGATGAAAACTCACGTAACGTGCGTGTGGCTTTTGTATTAACAGACAACATTCTGTTCTCTATTCATGAGCAGGATTTACCCGTATTCCGCTTGGTTCGCTTGCGTGCTCGTTTGCGCCCAGGTTCTGTGCGTAACGCTAAAGATGTGTTGTTAGATCTTTATTCAACAGATGCTGAGTATTCTGCTGATGCCCTAGAAGAGGTTTATGAGAATCTTGAAGAGGCTGGTAAGCGTGTGCTTGCGCATGATGTGACCGACTCAGATGCGGCGGGTGTTTTGGAAACCATTGCCAAAGAAGAAGACTTGAATGGTCGTATTCGTCGTAACGTGATGGATACGCGTCGTGCTTTGTCATTCTTAATGCGCAGCAAGTTGTTGTCCGATGAACAGCAAGAAGAGGCGCGTCAAATTTTGCGTGACATTGACTCATTAGAAAACCATACAGCTTTCTTATTCGATAAGATTAACTTCTTAATGGACGCGACGGTTGGTTTCATTAACATTAACCAGAACAAGATCATCAAGATCTTCTCGGTTGTGTCTGTTGCCTTGATGCCACCAACTTTATTGGCAAGTATTTGGGGTATGAACTATCAATACATTCCTGAGCTTGCTTGGGAGTGGGGTTACCCATTTGCAAT
>CAYFKY010000133.1:0-2696 GCA_964343915.1 uncultured Polynucleobacter sp.
TCATCGGTTTCCACCAATACATCATCAGGATTCACCCAAGTTTTACGACCATTGGTTTCATCGATGTAATAGGTATCATTCAAGACCATGCCTTGAGTCAGCAAATTACTAAATGGCTCATCAAATTGAATCAGGTCCAAGTCACGCATGACCTTGGTCCAAAAGCGCGCATACAACAAATGAAGAATCGCATGCTCAATACCACCGATGTATTGATCCATCGGCATCCAGTAATCATTGCGTGCATCCACCATGCTGTTAGCGCCTGGTGATGTGTAGCGCATGAAATACCAACTAGAATCCACAAAGGTATCCATCGTGTCAGTTTCGCGACGCGCAGGCTTGCCACACGTCGGACACGTGCACTTTAAAAAGTCTTCGCGTTTATTGAGTGGATTGCCTGAACCATCTGGCACACAATCTTCTGGCAACACTACCGGTAAATCTTTTTCAGGCACAGGCACTTCACCACATAATTCACAATGAATCATCGGGATTGGTGTACCCCAATAACGTTGACGTGAAATGCCCCAATCTCTTAAACGATACGTGGTCTTTAGCTCGCCAAGGCCTAGCTCTGCCATGTCTTTGGCTACTGCTTGCACCGCTTCTGCATGACCCAAGCCATCATATTTGCCACTGTTAACAGCTTTAACAGTTTCTTTATCGGCGTACCACTCTTGCCAAGCTTTGGCATCAAAGTTTTGACCATCCACCTGCATCACTTGCTTGATCGGAATACCGTACTTCAGGGCAAAGGCAAAGTCACGCTCGTCATGGGCAGGAACACCCATCACAGCACCGTCACCATAAGTCATCAGCACATAGTTACCAACCCATACATCGACATCTTGTCCTGTTAATGGGTGCTTGACTGTGAGACCCGTTGGCATACCCTCTTTTTCTTGGGTCGCTAAATCAGCTTCAATCACACTACCTTGTTTGCACTTCTCAATGAAGGCGGCCAATTCAGGATTATTTTTTGCGGCGTGCGTGGCGAGTGGATGCTCAGCAGCCACCGCACAGAAAGTCACACCCATGACAGTATCTGCACGCGTGGTGAACACATACATCTTGCCATCTTGAATCAGTTGGTTATCAGCCCCTTTGATCTCGTGCGTGAAAGCAAAGCGCACACCAAAACTCTTGCCAATCCAGTTTTGTTGCATGAGCTTCACGCGCTCAGGCCAACCCAAACCGTCTAAACCACTCAACAACTCTTCAGCATAGGAGGTGATGTTCAAGTAATAGCCAGGAATCTCGCGCTTTTCGACCAAAGCACCAGAGCGCCAACCGCGCCCATCAATCACCTGCTCGTTTGCTAAAACAGTTTGATCAATCGGATCCCAGTTCACCACTTGAGTTTTACGGTATGCAATGCCCTTTTCTAACATCTTTAAAAAGAGCCATTGGTTCCAACGGTAGTACTCGGGTTTACAGGTGGTGACTTCTCTGGACCAATCAATCGCCAAACCCATCGCATCCATCTGCTTTTTCATATAAGCGATGTTGTCGTAAGTCCAGGCAGCTGGCGGCACGTTGTTATTCAAAGCAGCATTTTCTGCTGGCATACCAAAAGCATCCCACCCCATCGGCATCAAGACGTTATAGCCTTGCATCCGCAACTGACGTGTCATCACATCATTGATGGTGTAGTTGCGCACATGGCCCATGTGTAACTTACCAGATGGGTAAGGCAACATCGAGCAGGCGTAGTATTTTTTCTTGGGCTTGCCGTTCTTATCTTTGGCGTTTTCATCAACGCGATACACGTCACCTGATTTCCAGTGTGCGTTAGCCGCCGCCTCAATCGCGCGGTGATCGTATTCTTTACTAACCGTGACTTCTGAACTCAAAACAAGACCTTTGTATTTCTCAAATTATTTTTAAAACTGATATCAGGGGCAATGGATGTTTTAGATCTTTAAGTTTTTTAGACCCAACACATCTTGCATATCAAACAAGCCCTTGGCTTGATTGGCCAAGAAACGCCCTGCTCTCACAGAACCTTGGGCATAAGACATGCGGCTGGCAGATTTGTGCGTGACTTCAATGCGCTCACCATCGCCACAGAACATGACAGTGTGGTCGCCCACAATGTCACCACCACGAATCGTGGCAAAGCCAATCGTGCCAGGTTCACGTTCACCTGTATGACCTTCTCTGGCATACACAGCGCAATCTTTTAAATCTTTACCCAAGGCTTTAGCAATCACCTCCCCCATGCCAATGGCAGTGCCCGATGGCGCATCCACTTTATGTTTGTGGTGAGCTTCAACAATTTCAATGTCGTAGCCTTGGTTCAAAATTTTGGCAGCCACTTCTAACAATTTGAATGTGGCGTTCACGCCCACACTCATGTTAGGTGCAAAGACAATCGCGATTTGCTCACTGGCTTTCTTTAAAACTGCTTTTTGATCTTCCGTAAAACCAGTGGTGCCAATAATCATTTTCACGCCTAACTGTTTGGCCACTTCCATGTGAGCCAAAGTACCTTCAGGGCGCGTGAAGTCAATTAAGAAGTCAGCGTCTTTTAAACCTTCTTTGACATCGGCGGTGATTTTGATGCCAGTGCTTTTCCCCAAGAATGCGGCTGGGTCTTGACCCAAGTAAGGACTACCTGGAATATCCAAGGCGCCCACTAGCTTGGCATCTGCAGTATTTAAAACAGTCTCAATGAGCATGCGACCCATGCG
>CAYFKY010000134.1:0-2695 GCA_964343915.1 uncultured Polynucleobacter sp.
GGACTGATTTTTAAAAACTCTTTTTTGAACTGGTCTCCTGCACCAATATCAATAGGGTGGGCTAGCCAATCTTTGCCCAAACGGTAGCCACATTCTTCCATCATGATATGAACTTTGTGTCCGTTCGGAGTCGCCCAACTGTAAACATCAATCATGTCTTGTGGTTTGGTCATCAGATGTCCTATTTAAAGATTGTTACAACACACTGAGACGCTTCAAAGCTTCTGCTAGCGTCTCTTCTTTTTTCGCAAAACAAAAACGAATCACGCCTGATTCAACAGGGTCACCATAAAACGCAGAAACTGGAATAGCGGCTACGCCAATCTCTTTAGTGAGCCATTGGCAAAAATCAGCGCTATTGAGTTGGCTTTCGGGGATGCCTAGCTGGGTGTAATCCACGCATTGGAAATATGTCCCAGGTGTTGGCAACAAATGAAACTTGGTTTTTGCTAACCCCGCTCTTAAATAGTCTCTTTTTCGCTCATAGAACTTCGGCAAATTTAAATAATGACCAGCAGTTTCTAAATATTTAGCCAGTCCATATTGCATGGGGGTATTCACGGTAAATACGTTGAACTGATGAACTTTTCTAAATTCATGAGTCAGTTGAGCAGGGGCTGCTACATAACCCACTTTCCAGCCAGTGACGTGGTAGGTCTTACCAAAACTAGAAATAACAAAACTGCGAGCAGCTAATTCTGGATGTCTTGCAACACTTTGATGGTCTTTGCCATCGTAGACCATGTGTTCGTAGACTTCGTCACTGCAAATCAAAATATTGGTGTTGCGTACTATATCTGCCAGCTTATTCAGATCTTCTGACTCCCACACCATTCCTGTTGGATTGTGAGGTGAGTTGATCATGATCATCTTGGTGCGTGGAGTGATCGCTTGACTGATCGCATCCCAAGGAATCTCATAACCCGTGATCTTGCCACCGGCATCTCTTTTAACAATGAGCTGTACCGGAACAGATTTACCACCAACAGTATCAATCGCTGGTACATAAGAGTCGTAAACAGGCTCAATCACAATCACTTCATCACCAGGGCCAACGGCACAAGCTATGACGGTAAAAATGCCTTGCGTGCCACCAGCGGTGATCGTGATTTCAGTATCAGCGTGATAGGTCTTGCCATATAAAGAGGATATTTTCTTGCTAATACCTTCTCGTAACACACCCACACCAGCCATGGGCGGGTATTGATTATGTCCAGCCAGCATGGCTTGATGAACAGCCTCAGGTAGTGCGGGGTCACAGCCGAAATCTGGAAAGCCTTGACCTAAATTAATAGCTTGATGTTCATTGGCTAGCGCAGACATCACAGTAAAAATAGTGGTGCCAACTTTGGGTAAGCGAGTAGGGAGCGTAATTTGTCTCAAAGCAGTATTATTTGTATTCATTATTTTTAATCATTCTGCCATGTTGATAGTACTTTCGCCCGCAAAGAGTTTGGATTACGAAACGCCACCAAGCACGGATAAGCATACTTTACCTATTTTTATTGATGAGTCTGCCAAATTAATCAAAGATTTAAAAAAGCTATCTTTGCAAGAAGTAGCTGAACTCATGGACTTGTCCGACAAATTGGCGGCTTTGAACGTGGCTCGATTTGGTGAATGGTCCAAGACCTTCACCAGCAAAAACAGCAAGCAAGCCATTCTTGCGTTTAATGGTGATGTGTATGAGGGTTTGGATGCGCCATCTCTAAAGCCAAAGGCGTTGGAGTATGCACAAGAGCATGTCAGAGTCTTGTCTGGTTTATATGGAGTTTTAAAGCCATTGGATTTGATGCAGCCATATCGTTTGGAGATGGGTACGGCTTTTAAGAATGCCGTGGGTAAAGATCTGTACGCTTTTTGGGGTGACAAAATCACCAATGCCTTGAAGCAAGACCTAGACAAACAAAAATCCAAGCTCTTGATTAACTTGGCCTCTGATGAATACTTTAAGTCAGTGAAGGCGGATAAATTGGGTTATCCAGTGATTGCACCGGTATTCCAAGATGAAAAAGCGGGCAAATACAAAATCATTTCTTTTTATGCCAAGCGTGCCAGAGGATTGATGACGCGCTTCATCATTGATAACAAAATTGATAAAGCAGATGATCTGAAAGATTTTGATATTGAAGGTTATCGCTACGCTCCTAAAGAAAGCTCAGACACTAAGCCAGTATTCAGAAGAAAAGAACAATAAAAGTATCAGTATGAAAAAACTGTCTTTCATCCTCTTTGGATTGGTATTGGCTTTTACACAGATTGGTAATGCAATGGCTATTGAAGAACCCAAATATCAAGTGGTCATCAAAGATGGTGATTTTGAGTTACGTCGTTATGAATCCATGATCATTGCTGAAGTGGTTGTGACAGGGGATTTAAGCGAGGCATCCAACCGTGGCTTTAGGCAGGTGGCTGATTACATCTTTGGCAACAATGAAGATCCTCTTAAGAAGCAGGCTGAAAAAATTGAAATGACTGCCCCAGTCACGGTAGAGCCTGATTTGTCATCGAAGATCGCTATGACTGCGCCAGTGACAGTAGAAAATCAAGGGGGCAATCAGCAGTCAACATGGAAGCTATCGTTTGTGATGCCATCTAAGTTCACTTTGGAAACCTTGCCTAAGCCAAAGAATAAAAACATCATGATTCGTGAGATCAAATCTCACGATCTCGCGGTAGTGAGATTCAGTGGTTT
>CAYFKY010000135.1:0-2670 GCA_964343915.1 uncultured Polynucleobacter sp.
ATCGCAGATCCATGCGCCCCACAACCAAAGCAGTGATAAAACTGTTTAGTTGGCGACACGCTAAAAGATGGTGATTTTTCATTATGAAACGGGCACAGACCTTGATAGTTGGCGCCCGCTTTTTTCAAAGTGACATGACGTCCCACAACCTCGACGATATCGATGCGATTTAATAAATCAGCAATGAATGATTGAGGGATCATGACAAGATTTAATTAGGTATTAAGAACCAGTCGTCATTATTTTGTTAAGGCAGCTTTCACCTGAGCAGAAACAACACCCATGTCCGCTTTACCAGCTAATTGCGGCTTCACAATGCCCATTACTTTACCCATATCTTGCGGACCAGTTGCACCCACTTCAGCAACCGCTTTTGCAACCACTGCAGCCACTTCAGCCTCAGACATTTGTGCAGGCATGTAGGCTTGTAAAACAACTAACTCGGCATTTTCAATAGCGACCAAATCTTCACGATTGGCAGCCTGGAATTGAGAAATTGAATCTTTGCGTTGTTTAATTAATTTTTCAACAATCGCAATCACTGCGGCGTCATCTAACTCAACACGCTCATCCACTTCTTTTTGCTTCATAGCAGCTAGTAATAAACGGATGGTTCCTAAGCGGCCAGTATCTTTGGCACGCATGGCATTTTTCATATCTTCTGTGATTTGTTCTTTTAAGCTCATCTTTACTCCTCAAATGAAAAAACCCACTGCGGGATAACCGTCAGTGGGTTCATCGTATCCCAAGGCTAGAAATCCAGCCTGAGAAAAAATTAATACATTTTCTTAGGCAACATTTGGCTGCGAATACGCTTGTAATGGCGTTTAGCAGCAGCAGCTTTCAAGCGCTTGCGTTCAGCAGTTGGCTTCTCGTAGAACTCACGAGCACGCAATTCAGTCAAAAGACCGTTTTTCTCGATTGTGCGCTTGAAACGGCGCAATGCTACTTCAAATGGTTCGTTTTCGCGTAAGCGGATTGTTGTCATGCTGTGATTCTCTAAATAGGTTCTGAAAAAAAGTCAGAAAAAACTGTAAAACGAGATTGTAGCACGGCAAAATACAGTCATGCGAGTACTTGGTATAGAAACTTCATGTGACGAAACCGGCGTGGCCATCGTCGATACAGCCCCTTGGGAGGCTGGAAAGCCCGCTGGCATGGGCTTACTGGGCCAAGCACTGTACTCTCAAGTGGCTATGCACGTTGATTATGGGGGTGTTGTACCCGAATTAGCCTCTCGCGACCACATTAAAAGAATTATTCCCCTTATTAATCAAGCACTTAATGAGTCAAAATGCTCAATTAAGAGCGTTGATGCGATTGCCTTTACCCAAGGACCCGGTTTAGCTGGCGCTTTATTGGTAGGCGCCTCCGTGGCAAAAGGCATGGCATTGGCCCTTGATAAACCTGTTTTAGGGATTCACCACCTAGAAGGCCACCTGTTGTCGCCATTATTGGCAGTGGATGCCAATATTCAATTTCCCTTTATAGCTTTATTGGTTTCTGGTGGGCACACACAATTGATGCATGTTGAGGGTGTGGGCCAATACACCATCTTGGGCGAAACCTTGGATGATGCCGCCGGTGAAGCTTTCGATAAAACAGCGAAATTATTGGGCTTAAGCTATCCAGGTGGTCCTGCTGTATCAACACTAGCGATGAGTGGTGATTCCGCAGCATTTCAATTTCCAAGACCGATGAAACATTCTGGCGATTTGGATTTTTCATTTGCTGGATTAAAAACATCCGTCCTCACACAAGTTAAAAAAGTGAGCGCCGCTCATCAAGGGTCTCTGCCCGATAACGAGAAAGCCAACATCGCGAGAGGTTTTGTGGATGCAATTGTTGAGGTATTGGTGAGCAAGTCCATCACAGCACTTAAAAATACTGGCTTAAATACTTTGGTGGTGGCTGGTGGCGTTGGCGCCAACCAGCAATTAAGAGAATCACTGGAAAAGGCTTGCGTTAAAGAAGGATTTTCAGTGCATTACCCACCACTGCATCTGTGCACCGATAACGGCGCAATGATTGCCTTTGCTGGAGCCATGCGACTAATGAAAAACCCCCAATTAGCAAAAAAACATTGGGGGTTTGATGTGAAGCCTAGATGGCCTCTTGATCAGATCAGTAGTTAGTTGGACTGTATCAATGCATAAGCGCTGTGGTTATGTATAGACTCAAAATTTTCAGCCTCCACCACAAACGATTTGATTCTTTGGTCTGCCTTTAAACGACTAGCCACATCACGCACCAAGTCTTCAACAAACTTTGGATTGTCATAAGCCCTCTCTGTCACGTACTTTTCATCTGGACGTTTTAGTAAACCCCATAACTCGCAGGATGCTTCAGCTTCAGCGATCTTCACCAAACCTTCAATAGTTAAATCTGCTTCAGGCTTAAGAGCAACATTCATAGTGACGTGTGAGCGCTGATTGTGCGCACCATACTCTGCGATTTCTTTGGAGCATGGGCATAAGCTTGTCACTGGCACCACTGCTTGCAAACGTAATTCAACTTGAGTGTCACCTTTGACTTTTTTAGCTGCGGCAATCCAAGTCACATCGTAATCAAGCAAACTCTGCACACCAGAAATTGGTGCAGTTTTATTAATAAAGTGCGTGTACTTTAAAGAAATTTGACCAGCATCTGCCTCAAGCAATGGCAACATTG
>CAYFKY010000136.1:0-2670 GCA_964343915.1 uncultured Polynucleobacter sp.
CGACCCCACAACTCGCCATTAATGAAGTTACCCAAACGACCAAACGCCAAACCAAAAGGTACTAGAGGTGCAATTAAATCGGTTACTTCAAAAAATGTTTTGCCATCTTTCTTAGCCGTCCACAGCATCGCTGCCAAAACACCCAAGAAACCTCCGTGAAAAGACATGCCACCTTCCCACACTTTTAAAACGTCTAGAGGATTGGCTAAGTAATGTCCCGGCATATAAAAAATTACATAGCCCAAACGACCACCCAAAATTACACCGACCACACCTGCAAACAAAAGATCTTCAATGTATTTGTAGGTGAGTTGTTGTGCTTGATATTGAGCGCCCTTAACTCTCAACTTACCAAGTAATAAAAATTGCGCAAAAGCCATTAAGTACATCAAGCCATACCAATGAATAGCAATGGGCCCCACGCTGATGGCAACTGGGTCAAATTGTGGGTGCATCATGGGCATGATTTACTTTCTGTAACTTTGAATATTTTTAATGACTCTTATCACTGACCACTTTGATCAAAGTTATGCAACTCATGACCTTGTTCACGATAGGCTTTGTAACGCTCACGACCCGCTTGACGATCAGCCTCATCGGTAGAAACGATCTCAACAATGCGCGGGAATCTTGCCGCTAGGCTTTCAACAGATTTTGGTAAGTTTCTGCCCACATGAATCAATACATCCCCATGAGGTAATGCATCCAACTCAGGCGCCTCAAAGCTTTCCACCAAAACAATCGGGGTTTCGATTGCAAAATCATCCGTACCCCATGCATGCGGCAAGAAATCAGAAGCACTAAAAGTCCAGAGTTGTTGATCCAGGTCTTTTAAAAAATCTTTGGAGCCAACCACCACAATGTTTCTCATGGGCAAATCCTCACTGGGACTTGCCATGATTTTACGAATCAAGCGGCAGCTGTAGAGCGGCTTGTTATTAACCTGACTATGAAAATCGATTCTGGCCATCTGCGCGTAACTTATGCCAAAAGATAGTTAACTAACAATGGTACCGGTCTACCTGTTGCACCTTTGGCTGCACCACTCTTCCAAGCAGTACCGGCGATATCCAAGTGAGCCCAGGTGTATTTTTCTGTGTAGCGCGCCAAGAAACAAGCTGCAGTGATACTGCCAGCAGGACGACCGCCAATATTTGCCATATCAGCAAAGTTTGATTTCAGCTGATCTTGGTAAGCACTATCCAAAGGCATGCGCCACACCGTGTCTTGAGATGTTCTGCCGGCACTTAACAAACTCTCAGCCAACGCATCATCATCAGAGAACATGCCTGAATGCACAGCACCCAAAGCAATCACACAAGCCCCTGTCAAAGTGGCAATATCAATCACTGCTGCAGGTTTAAATCTTTCTACATAAGTGAGTGCATCACAAAGAATCAAACGACCTTCGGCATCTGTATTGAGAATCTCAATGGTTTGACCTGACATGCTGGTCACAATGTCACCAGGACGAGTAGCATGGGCAGATGGCATGTTTTCACAAGTTGGGATGACACCAATCACATTGCGCTTAAGCTTTAGTTCACCAATCGCACGCATCGTGCCAAGTACTGAAGCAGCACCACACATGTCGTACTTCATCTCATCCATGCCTTCACCAGGCTTTAATGAAATACCACCTGTATCAAAAGTAATGCCTTTACCCACCAATACTGTTGGAGCATCTTTTAAAGCAGCGCCTTGATGACGAATCACAATGAACTGGGGTGGGGTCAAAGCACCTTGAGCCACAGCCAAGAATGCGCCCATTTTTAGGGCTTCGATTTCTTTGCGACCCAAGACCTCTACTTTGAAACCAAACTCTTTACCCAACTTCTTGGCTGTTTGAGCCAAATAGCTTGGCGTACAAATATTTGGGGGTAAGTTGCCCAAATCTTTGGTGAGGTCCATACCGTTTGCAATAGCATTACCCTCGGCCACAGCCTTTTGCAAATCTTTGTTATTTTTGGCATGAGTAGCGATTGTCAATTGCACTAGTTTTGCAGCTTTTTCACTTGGCTTCGTTTTAAATTGCGCATGACGTGCACCAAACTTGTACACATGATCGCGAGCCAACTGAACCAACAAACGCGCTTGAGTTAAACCATCACTACTAGAGAGATCCTCAAAAACCCACAAAGCATTTTTAGCATTGGTCGCCACCAAAGCTTTAAGACCAGCCTGCATCCATTTGGAAAAGCTAAGAGCACTGGCTTTAGTTTTTAATGACTTGGGCTCATCTCCAGTAGAGATCAACAATAAACGTTCGGCTTTTAAGCCTAATTTTGCCCATGCATCAGTTGCGCTAAGCAATAAAGTACTACCGGCCTTAGATTCCAAATCACCCTGCTGAACTGCTTTGGCAATTGCCCCATGAGTAGCTGTATTGAGTGTGGCTAAAGGCCCTGTTAATTTTTTAGGATTCTTCACAGCCGAGCCATCAAATGCCAAAACAAGGCATGCTGTGGCTTGATTCATTTGAGCTTTTAGACCTAAAGAGCCCTCTGCAAATACTTTCGTGCTACATTCCATGTGCTTTCCTTTATACAAGGGAATTTTTGATACTTTCAATTATCGCCTAGCTTCGCTTTTTATGATTTTTAAGAGAGCCTTACGACAAGAACTCAATTTCACCACAGGTGTGGTGTTCATGGTTTTGGTCACGCTCGT
>CAYFKY010000137.1:0-2648 GCA_964343915.1 uncultured Polynucleobacter sp.
GCTGATTTTTCATCAGCATATTTTTGTGCTTTTGCTAAATCAAGGCTGCCCGTATAAATAGCACGACCTGCAATCACACCCATCACGCCTTCAGGCTCTGCAGCACATAAAGCATCGATGTCTTTCATATTGGTTAAGCCGCCACTGGCAATGATCGGAATATTCACTGCTTGAGCCAACTTCACTGTGGCATCCATATTGATACCTTGCAACATGCCATCTCTACCAATGTCGGTATAAATAATGGCTTCGACACCATAGTCTTCGTATTTTTTTGCTAAATCTGCCACTTCATGGCCCGTTAACTTGCTCCAACCATCAGTAGCCACTTTGCCCTCTTTCGCATCTAGACCAACCATGATGTGCCCTGGGAAAGCCACACAAGCATCTTGCAAGAAACCTGGGTTTTTAACAGCCGCAGTACCAATGATCACGTAACTCAAACCATCATCCAATAAACGCTCAATTGTTTCTAGATCACGAATACCGCCACCCAACTGAACTGGAATGTCATCCCCTACTGCTTTGAGAATCGATTTAATAGCAGCTTCATTTTTAGGTTTGCCAGCAAAGGCGCCATCTAGGTCTACCAAATGCAAGCGACGCGCACCCTGTTCAACCCAATGTCTAGCCATCGCCCCCGGATCTTCCGAGAACGTTGTCACTTTATCCATGTCACCTTGCTCTAAACGAACACAGTGGCCTTGTTTAAGATCGATTGCAGGTATTAACAACATGATAGATATCTAAAAATATAAATTAGTTAAGGTTGCCAACGAGTAAAGTTTTGATACAAACGTAACCCTAGATGTGCGCTCTTCTCTGGATGAAACTGAGTTGCAAAAATATTATCTTTTGCAACAGCGCACGTGAATAAAGTTCCGTAATCTGTAGCACCTACAGTATGAGCCGAATCGGCTGGCACTGCATAGTAGCTATGCACAAAGTAAAAAGAACTGTTATCCGGTATTCCGTCCCACAATGGATGAGCTTGAGTCTGTTGAACTTGATTCCAACCCATGTGAGGCACTTTGAAATGCGATCCATCTGCCTGGCTTTTACCTGCCAAGTCAAAACGAATGACTTTGCCTGGCAATAAACCCAAGCCTGGTGTTACTTCTGTATTTTTAGGCGCATCAAATCTGACTTCTGCACTTGTTTCAAAAAGCATCTGCTCGCCCACACAAACACCCAACATTGGTTTTGTGCGGCTCGCATCAAGAACAACATCTAATAAACCAGACTCTTGCAAATGTGACATACAGTCAGGCATTGCTCCTTGACCAGGTAACACGACTTTGTCCGCCGCTTTAATTTCTGCAGCCACTGAGGAGATCATCACCTTGGCTTCGGGTGCAGCATGCATCAAAGCCTGCGCAACAGAGCGCAAGTTACCCATTCCGTAATCAACAATGGCAATGCTTGGTGAATTTTTAGACAAGGTATGAACCTAATGCTTAAAGGTAATAAGGCTTACAAACTACCTTTTGTAGAAGGAACCACACCACTGGCACGAGGATCTAATTCCAAAGCCATGCGTAGCGCACGACCAAAGGCCTTAAACACCGTCTCAATTTGGTGGTGAGCATTAATGCCACGAATATTATCGATGTGCAAAGTCACTCCCGCGTGATTAACAAATCCGCGGAAAAACTCAATGGTGAGATCCACATCAAAATCACCCACACGAGCACGTGTGAATGGCACATGGAACTCCAAGCCAGGGCGACCTGAGAAATCAATCACAACACGTGACAAAGTTTCATCCAACGGCACATAAGAATGTCCGTAACGAGTGATTCCTTTTTTATCGCCCACTGCCTTTGCAATCGCTTGACCCAAGGTAATACCCACATCTTCAACAGTGTGGTGATCATCAATGTGTGTGTCGCCTTTTGCAGTCACAGTCAGGTCAATCATGCCGTGACGAGCAATCTGATCGAGCATGTGATCTAGGAAAGGAACCCCAGAATTAAGTTGAGCTTTACCCGTGCCGTCTAGATTGAGGGCAATCTGAATTTGGGTTTCCGAAGTGTTTCTTGTGACATCTACAGTGCGCATGCCGTCATAATATCACCGTCCTCATGAATTTCCACCCTGTGGTACTGTTCTGAAGATGCTGATTCTTAAAGAAATTAGCGAAAAATCGTCAAAACTAGTGAATAAATAAGGTAAGCCATCAAGATGAGCCGTTTTTGGAGCAAAACTGTTAAAGGATTAACGCCCTATGTACCTGGCGAACAACCCAAATTAACCCAACTCATCAAACTCAACACCAATGAGAGCCCTTACGGCCCATCCCCCAAGGCGATTGCTGCAATTGCCAGCGCAAACACAGATGCTTTGCGCCTGTATCCAGACCCAAATTCTGATGCTTTAAAACAAGCCATTGCCAAGGTGCACGGCTTAACCAGTAATCAAATTTTTGTTGGCAATGGCTCAGATGAAGTATTGGCTCATGTGTTTTTAGGCTTACTAAAACACGATGCCCCCATTTTATTTCCGGATATCACTTACAGCTTCTATCCGGTGTATTGCAACCTTTACGACATCGCATTTGAAAATATTCCCCTCAATGACGATTTTTCAATCTCTGTTAATGCCTATCTAGAAAAAAATAATGGCAAAAATGGCGGAATCATTTTCCC
>CAYFKY010000138.1:0-2630 GCA_964343915.1 uncultured Polynucleobacter sp.
ACCCTATTTCTATCTGGCCACATAGCCAAAAAGGATGGAAAACCTTTGGTTGGTAAATTGGGACTCAACATGAACACCGACGAAGGTAAAGCAGCAGCAAGAAGTATTGCCATTGATTTGATGGCCACCATGCAAGCTCACTTGGGAAATTTGGATCGAGTTAAGCGAGTTGTAAAAGTGATGAGCTTGGTTAATTCCACAGAATCATTCACTGAACACCACTTAGTCACTAATGGCTGCTCAGAGTTATTGTTTGAGGTATTTGGTGATGCCGGCAAGCATGCTCGTAGCGCATTCGGCGTTGCTCAAATACCTTTGGGTGCATGCGTTGAAATTGAATTAATCGCTGAGGTTGAGTAAATATCGTGAAACCAAGCCTGAGTATCGAGGGGAAAACTGCAGTCATTACGCTGAACAATCCTGAGTCAGCGAACCGTTTAACGGTAGATGATTTAGATACTCTCCAGCAACACATATCTGAAGTCAATCAAAATCAAGATATCGGTGTCTTGGTCATTAAATCCACTGGTAAATATTTCTGCTCAGGATTTGACATCAGTAGCCTTGATGAATCAGCAAAAGAAAAGTCGCTGTTGTTTGAGGTGGTTGTAAATGCACTAGAGGACTGCAGACCGATCACAATTGCTGCAGTACAAGGTGGTGTATATGGTGGAGCTACAGACCTAGTACTCGCTTGCGACTTCAGAATTGGCAGCCAAGCAGCCGAGATGTTTATGCCCGCGGCAAAATTAGGCATCCATTTCTATCAACGTGGCCTGGTGCGTTATGTGTCTCGATTAGGCGTAGATACAGCAAAACGTTTGCTGCTCACGGCTGAAAAAATTCAATCTGCTGAAATGAAAGACATTGGTTTTCTAACACAGCTAGTTAAACCAGAAGATCTTGATTCGGCGATTGACAAATTAATTCAGCAACTCATGGTCATGGCACCACTCGCGATTTTGGGCATGAAAAAGCACATCAATAGAATCGCGAACAACACTTTGAATGTTGATGAACTCAATCAAGACATTGCTCTTGCACAAAATTCAGAAGATCTTCAAGAAGGTAGATCTGCCTGGGCTGAAAAGCGCGCCCCTGTATTTAAGGGGCGCTAACTCAGTTAATTAAATGCCAGCGATTAACTTGGCGTCTTTTAACTTTGGCTCCAATGCATGACCCTTTCTGGCACGGTTAGCCGCAAAAGCCTTCAGAGTCTTTGCATCTAATGCGGCTTCAGTCGGCTTACCAGTTCTACCCAAGCCAGACAGAGTAGCCCCAGCATCACCCACTGCAATAGCAGATTGCAGCTTTTCATTTTTATCCAAGTCCATCAAGATGACGCCTTTGCCACCAGTTGGTAAACGCTTTAAATCATCGAGCGGGAATACAAGTAAGCGCCCCGCTTCTGACAAACAGGCCACACTCTTCATGCCTTCTACAACCTTTGCAGGTGCCAATGGAGCATCACCTGGCCCAAACTTGGCATCAACTCCTACGAATGATTTACCGGCTTTATTGCGCGTAGTCATATCCGCCACATTAGCCAAGAAGCCATTGCCTGATCTCATTGAAAGCAAGAGCAAATCATCATTGTGGCCTGCGTAGTAAGCAACCATTTGTGTGCCAGCAGCCAAGTTAACAAAACCTGTTAATGGCGAACCATCGCCACGAGCACCAGGAAGGTCAGCTACGGCAACCGTATAGACACGACCATTATTGCCAAACCCCAGCACTACATCCGTTGTGCGGCACTCAAATGTGCCATACATACCGTCACCAGCTTTAAAGCTAAATTGTTGTGGGTCATGGTCATGACCTTGACGAGCTCTGACCCAACCTCTTTGCGATATCACTACTGTCACAGGCTCATCAATTACTTTTGCTTCTGCAACAGCCTTCTTCTCTTCCTGAATCATGGTGCGACGCTCATCACCAAACGTCTTCATGTCTGACTCAATTTCTTTAACAATGCGTTTACGCATGTTCGCATCGCTACTTAGAAGACTTTCTAGATCGTCTTTTTCAGTCTTTAATTCATTCAATTCTTGTTCAATCTTAATTGCCTCAAGACGCGCCAATTGACGCAAACGAATCTCTAAAATATCTTCAGCCTGGCGCTCAGACAACTTAAAAGCAGTCATTAAATCTGCTTTAGGGTCATCGCTACCACGAATAATCTTGATGACTTTGTCGATATTAAGAAGAACTAACTGACGGCCTTCCAAAATGTGAATGCGATCATTCACCTTACCTAAGCGATGCTCTGTCCTGCGTGTCACTGTTGCCACACGGAACTCAATCCACTCACGCAAGATTTCGCCTAGACCCTTTTGACGAGGTCTACCATCATTGCCGATCATCACCAAGTTGATTGGCGCATTAGATTCAAGTGACGTGTGAGCCAGTAACGTTGTTGCAAACTCATTTACATCAATATTTTTTGTCTTTGGCTCAAACACGAGGCGCACTGGTGCATCCTTGCTGGATTCATCACGAACAGAATCCAGTAAAGACAAAATAGTTTGCTTGAGATTGTTTTGCTCTGCCGTGAGCGTTTTCTTACCCACTTTTACCTTTGGATTGGTAAGCTCTTCAATCTCTTGTAAGACTCTCTGAGTCGATGTACC
>CAYFKY010000139.1:0-2630 GCA_964343915.1 uncultured Polynucleobacter sp.
AAAAAAGGCTTCCGAAGAAGCCTTTTTGCTTACCCAAAAAGAAATTACTTCTTAGGTGCAGGAGGTGCTGGATCAGCTGGTTTTTGGATGGCATAACCAGGAACTTGATTGCCTTTTGAATACATACATTGCTGATAAGCAATGTCATAACGGCGCTGAACTTCTTTAGATGCATCATTACCACCTGTTGCACCCATAGCTGCACCACCTAATAGACCAACAGCTGCGCCTGTGCCCACGTTTTTAGAGCTACCGCCGTTTGCAACTGCACCAGCCACAGCGCCTAAAGCAGCACCCACAATGGCAGTTTTAGCAGTGTTCTTTGCCGCGATTTCATCAGCAGTAGTATTCAAAGAGTTTTGCGCGTAATCACGACATTCTTTGTCATCATTTTTAAAGACATCAAACGGCTTACCAGGGGCTGGCATCACAGTTAAGCTTGGACCAACAGGAGTTGTAGCGCAACCAACCATCAGAATGGTTGCTACTGCTAACGCGCTGATTTGACCAAGTTTTTTAAAATTACCATTCGTCATGTTTTGCTATCCTAATTTTTCAAATGATTTGAATCAACTTCTATCTTAAATCAATCCATCAATACTGATACATACCTATAACGTCTCAGAATCTATTCAGATGACAGTCTATGTATATTTTAATTAATTGAAGCTAGCCTCAATTTCGTCAATGTTTGCAACCCATCCCAGCCATTCTTCTTCAATAACTGCTAACTGGTCATTAATTGACTTAAGATTTTTACCTAATTGAGCAATTTCAGCGGGTGTTATTGGTTGAGATAATTGAGTTTCAATATCTAATTTTTGGCGATTCAAATCAGCCATATCTTTTTCAGCTTTTTCAACCTTCTTTTTAATAGGCTTTGTTAAGGCATTCATTTCCTGACGACGAGCAGCCTCTAACTTTTTCTGCTCACTCGACTTAACAACTGGTTTAGCTTGATCCACTTCGATGGTTGCGACATGAACTACTTCAGACGTCACTTTTGCTTCTTCACGCAAACGCTTTGACTCATCTAATAGGTATTGTTGGTAATCATCCAAATCGCCATCAAAAGGTTTGATCTCGCCACGACCCACTAACCAAAATTCATCACAAACTGCTCTTAGCAATGCACGATCATGACTCACCAACATCACAGTTCCCTCAAACTCATTGAGAGCCATCGAGAGTGCTTCGCGAGTTGCAAGGTCTAAGTGATTAGTTGGCTCATCTAGTAATAACAAATTAGGACGTTGCCAAACGATCATTGCCAACACTAAGCGAGCCTTCTCGCCACCACTCATGGTGCCAACAGCCTGCTTAACCATGTCCCCAGCGAAATTAAAGGTACCTAAGAAATTTCTTAAATCTTGCTCTTTACCTGACTCAGCAGCATTCGGCCCTAAATCCTTAGCAAGTCTGATCATATGTTCTAGAGGATTATCTTCAGACCTCAACACATCCAATTCTTGTTGGGCAAAATACCCAACATTCAAGCCTTTACCCTCAGTAACAACCCCAGCCAACTGTGGCATGGTTCTAGCGATTGTTTTAACCAAAGTTGATTTACCTTGACCATTGGCTCCTAAGATACCAATACGTTGTCCAGCCAACACGGATTTATTGACATCTTTAATAATGATCTTATTTCCGCCATCTACCTGGTAGCCAAAACTTGCATCACTAATTGCCAACATCGGATTAGGTAGATTTTGTGGTTCTTTAAACTCGAAAGTGAATTCAGCATCAGCCAAAACCGGAGCAATTTTTTCCATGCGCTCAAGAGCCTTCACCCTACTTTGAGCTTGTTTTGCCTTGCTTGCCTTGGCTTTGAATCTTGTAATGAATTTTTGTAGGTGAGCAATTTTCTCTTGCTGTTTAGCAAATGATGCCTGCTGAAGCTCAAGCTGTTGGGCACGCATTGTTTCAAAAGAACTGTAGTTACCGCCATAACGGTTTAATTGGGCATGCTCAATATGAAGTGTGACATTTGTAACAGCATCCAAAAACTCTCGATCGTGAGAAATCACAATCATGGTTCCGGGGTAGCGCTTAAGCCACGCTTCCAACCAAACTAACGCATCCAAATCTAAGTGATTGGTTGGTTCATCTAACAGTAATAAGTCAGATGGACACATCAACGCACGCGCCAACTGCAAACGCATACGCCAACCACCGGAGAAACTATTAACAGGCTGATCTAATTCGCTGACCTTAAAACCCAAACCTAAAATCAATGATTGCGCCCTAGAAATTGCATCATGCTCACCAGCATCTGCCAAATCAGCATGCGCATGCGCCATAGCCATGCCATCTTCTGCCAACTCAGCTGCTGCTAGCATCTGCCTTAATTCAATTAATCTGGTATCGCCAGCGATAACAAAATCAGTCGCTGTCTCGTCTGTTTCTGGCATATTTTGCGCAACTTGCGCCATACGCCAAACCTTCGGAATTGAAAAGTCACCGCCGTCTTCGTGCAATGAGCCATTGAGTAATGCAAATAGTGTTGATTTGCCCGCGCCATTACGACCCACCAAACCAACCTTTTCACCAGGATTGAGGGTGACAGTCGCTTTATCTAGCAATAATTTGGCGCCGCGACGAAGAGAAACGTTATTTAAGGTAATCAT
>CAYFKY010000140.1:0-598 GCA_964343915.1 uncultured Polynucleobacter sp.
TGCACGTGTGTATTACAAAGTTAGAACCATTGAACACACCCCCACATACCCTAATCACTTTTATTACAGTCATCATTTCAGCCCATCAGCTCAGTATGACTACGTTGAATTTAACTTCGCATATCCTAAAGATATGCCTATGCGAGTTAGTAGCAGAGATGTGCCAGGCAAAAAATCTGAAGCTGGCGATAAAGTTACCTACCAATACATCTTTAAACAAACTGATATAAAACTTAGTGAACCATCTCAAGTTGCAACGGTTGATTTTGCTCCCGGCATCTATTTCTCAACATTCAAAGATTACATTGAGTATGGCCAAGCCTAAAGATAAGGCTAGCGTCACACCTAATGTAAAAAAACTAGCAGAGCAAATCACCAAAGGTATTACTGATAGAAAAAAACAAGCAAGAGCTTTGTATAACTGGGTATCTAGAGAGATCCGTTACGTGGCAATCTATATGGGTAGTGGTGGGGTGGTTCCTCATGCTGCCGATGACATCATCCGCAATCGCTATGGCGATTGCAAAGATAAAAACACATTACTCATTGCATTATTAAAAGCCAAAGGTATTGATGCCAGTTCTGCAGTCATTAACTC
>CAYFKY010000140.1:608-1375 GCA_964343915.1 uncultured Polynucleobacter sp.
GTGTTCACACCATTCAATCATGTCATCACTTATCTACCGGAGTGGGATCTCTATGTAGATGCCACCCAAGAATTAGCTCCTTTTGGTGAGTTAGGTGATCACATTGTTGGTAAAACAACGCTATTAACCGCATTAAATAAAATCGGCAAAACACCCAAGCTCACCCCAGATAACAACAGAATCATCACAGATATCAATATCAAGATATTGCCTAATGGCGATATGCAAGGCACATCAAAAACCATTTTTAAAGGTAACCGTGAGATTGCTGCTAGATATAAATACGAAGGGCATGTAACAACGAGAGCTGAAAAGATGGTCGAAGACCATCTATACAAATTTAGACAAACCGGCACTGGTAAATTTAAAACCACGAATGTCTTTGATCTTGATACACCGTTTGAGCTCAGTACAGAATTTAAACTCGACCCAATTACGAACTTTCCAGGACCTGGGGCCATGACAGTGCCAGTTGGTTTATCACCTGGAAACATCACTTTGATCTCATTCAATAAGCCAAAGGACAAGTTCTACTTCCCTTATGAGTGCACCTCTGGCTATATTGAAGAAAACACCACTTTGGAATTTCCTAAGAAAGCAAAGATTGGAACTATCCCCAAATCAATCAAGTATCAAGAGAAGGGTACTGAGTACACCTCTACTTATCAAAAGATCAGTGATACCAAGCTAAACATCAAGAGAACGCTAAAACTACAAAAGCCAAGCATGGTCTGCCAACCAGAAGAACTGAAATACTGGCAAAACAT
>CAYFKY010000140.1:1385-2602 GCA_964343915.1 uncultured Polynucleobacter sp.
GTTTTATATAGAGGGTCCGTAACTACCAGTGAATGATCAATCTGACTCATAAACAAACTCACCTACAATCTCATTACGTCTAACTCTTGCATATCCCTTCATCGAGGCTTTAGTAGGAACATAGCTTTTTCCTGTTATTGATCCTGCTGGTATTTCATAAAACCAGAGTTCATCACATTCCTCTAGTTCAGCTAGAAAGGTGCACCAAGCTTTATTTAAGTGACCAAAAGCAATTTTTGGGGTCATGCCTAATGGGTCAGTGATGTAACTATCTCGTTCTGCTTGGTCTGTTGTTACTTGGTGCTGCAAATATTCTTTTTTACAGTAGAACTTAGGCTTTCTTCTTTCAAGTTGTTCTTTTCTTTCTTTCCATTTTTGTATGCCTAGCCATGAAACAAAAATTGGCCAAGCAAACAGAATAATTAAGCTAGCTAAAAAATATCCAGCAATAGTACTTAATTGGTCTTTGAGGGATGGTTTCGTGCCCATAACTTCTTGAAGGCTTTTTAAGAAGCCACTACTTTGTCGATACTCAATTAATGCATTGATGCCAAAGTAGGCTAGGAGGGCTATGCCAATAGAGACATATATCCAAGCGTAGAAGCTCTCAATAATCATTTTTAGCATTTCAGCCGCCTGCTCTTAAGAAAGGTGGAAGGTCTTCTGGAGATCTTGGCGGTGGTGGTTCATTTTTAACGAGTCGCGTTCCTTGCAATACTCCTTCTTTAAACGATAGGAATAAATCTTCTTCATAGGTACTCCCATAGCCACCGTGCACATAGTGCAAACGCTTACCCTGTGGGCAGCGTAGTTCGCCGGTGACCCAGTGAGCAAATACTCCATTAGGAAAATCTGGAAATAGGTAATCAAGACCTACTCGTTTGGGGTATTTAAGGCAGGCTGAAAGCCTCACCAGATAAAGTCTATACCCAAGTTCATCTGATCCTTTGACCTCCCAATAGCCCTGATAGCCACGCCAGTTTGCTGTTGATTCGGATTCAAACTTAATGCCATTTTGAGATAAGTAGATATCTAGCGGCGTTGCACACATGTGCAATTCCTCGCCTTTATAAAGTAGAGATTCTGTTGTTTGAGCTGTCATACTTTTCTCCCATTGGTTGGTGCTATCTAATGATTGATAGTTAAGTATGACAACTGCATAGCTCAAATCGTGAGCCATATGGTTTGTAGCGAGTCATTACACCAAAATCGCAACA
>CAYFKY010000141.1:0-2600 GCA_964343915.1 uncultured Polynucleobacter sp.
CGTGAAGGCGGTCGTACTGTAGGCGCTGGTGTGGTTGCTAAAGTTTTAGATTAATGAACGTAAGGGGCGTAGCTCAATTGGCAGAGTGTCGGTCTCCAAAACCGAAGGTTGGGGGTTCGATGCCCTCCGCCCCTGCCACAGCAAACTGAAAAATATGTCGCAAACATCAGTCGAACAAGAAAATAAAACTAGCTGGATGATTATCCTGGCTGGTTTTATTGTCATTCTTTCTTTAGTCGCTTACTACGCGCTAGCTTCTCAAACTATTTGGGTGAGATTGGTAGCTTTGTTAGGCGGCTTTGCAGTAGCGGTTGTTCTTGCTGCTGTATCGGCTGATGGAAAGCGCTTTTTGGCTTATGCCAAAGATTCAGTGGCTGAGGCTAAAAAAGTTGTATGGCCAAGTCGTAAAGAAGCAACGCAAATGACACTAGTTGTTTTTGCATTTGTTGTTGTTATGGCTTTGTTCTTGTGGGCAGCTGACAAACTCATTGAGTGGTTGGTTTTCTCTGTATTCCTCGGTTGGAAGTGAGTAAAAGATGTCTGAACAAGCAATCATCAATACACAAACTACTGGCAATATGCGCTGGTATGTTATTCACGCTTACTCCGGTATGGAGAAGAGTGTTCAAAAAGGTTTAACAGAGCGTATTGCACGTTCTGGTATGGCTGATAAGTTTGGCAAAATTTTGGTGCCATCTGAAGAGGTTGTAGAGATCAAGAGTGGCCATAAGGCTGTTTCTGAGCGTCGCTTCTTCCCAGGTTATGTTCTTATCGAAATGGAAATGACTGATGAGACATGGCACTTGGTAAAAAATACGCCAAAGGTGACGGGTTTCGTTGGTGGCGTTAGAAATAAACCATCACCAATTTCTCCTGCTGAAGTGCAAAAGATCATGGATCAAATGCAGGCGGGTGTTGATAAGCCAAAACCAAAAACATTATTTGAAGTGGGTGAAATGGTTCGCGTTAAAGAAGGCCCATTCACAGACTTTAACGGTAACGTCGAAGAGGTTAACTACGAGAAATCTCGTTTGAGAGTTTCCGTAACTATCTTCGGTCGTGGAACACCTGTAGAGCTAGAGTTCGGTCAGGTAGAAAAGATGTAAAGATTTACAGACCTGTGAAAACAGGTTTGTATGAGGAGCTGAGTTAGGGTTGCCGCTCTAACAAGGCGTTTTACTCAACGGTGGTCTTTTTAAAAAAGATGCGCCTAAATTGGAGTGTAAAAATGGCAAAGAAGATTATTGGCTTTATTAAGCTACAAATCCCAGCCGGTAAAGCGAATCCATCGCCACCTGTTGGTCCTGCGTTAGGTCAACGCGGTTTGAACATCATGGAATTCTGTAAAGCGTTTAATGCTCAAACACAGAGCATGGAACCAGGTCTACCAATTCCAGTGGTGATCACAGCGTTCGCAGACAAGAGCTTCACATTTGTGATGAAGACTCCTCCAGCAACAGTTTTGATTAAAAAAGCTGCTAAGTTGGAAAAAGGTTCTGCACGTCCACATACAGACAAGGTTGGCAAGATTACTCGCGCTCAAGCTGAGGAAATTGCTAAGGCAAAAATGCCTGACCTTACAGCAGCAGATATGGATGCAGCTGTTCGCACAATCGCTGGTAGCGCCCGCTCTATGGGTATCACTGTGGAAGGACTCTAATCATGGCTAAAGTTTCTAAGCGCGTAGCTGCTTTTCAAGCAAAAGTAGACCGTAATAAGTTTTACCCAATTGATGAGGCATTGAGCCTTGTTAAAGAATTTGCAACAGCTAAGTTTGATGAGTCTATCGACGTTGCTGTTCAATTAGGTATTGATGCTAAAAAATCTGACCAGGTTGTTCGTGGTTCAGTGGTGTTGCCTGCTGGTACAGGTAAATCAGTTCGTGTTGCAGTGTTTGCTCAAGGTGAAAAAGCTGAACAAGCTAAAGCTGCTGGTGCAGAGATTGTTGGCATGGATGATTTGGCTGACCAAATTAAAGCTGGCAAGATTGACTTTGATATTTTGATTGCATCACCAGATGCAATGCGTATCGTGGGTACATTGGGTCAGATTCTTGGTCCAAGAGGTTTGATGCCTAACCCTAAGGTTGGTACTGTGAGCCCAGACGTAGCTGGTGCAGTTAAAAATGCAAAAGCAGGTCAAGTTCAGTTCCGTGTAGACAAGGCCGGTATCGTTCACGCAACGATTGGTCGTCGTTCATTTGAACCTGGTGCGTTGAAAAATAACTTATTGGCATTGTTGGACGCTTTGAATAAAGCTAAACCAGCGGCTAGTAAGGGTGTTTATTTGAGAAAAGTTGCCGTAAGCAGCACGATGGGTGCTGGCGTACGTGTTGACCAAAACTCATTGGCTGCTTAATAGCAGCCATAAAAAGAACTTTGGGTTAAGCGCAAAAGAAATTTTGCGCTTGAACATCAAAGACCGTTGGTGAGTTAGAGATAACTCTTAATGCCAGAGATGGTGCCAACGCAGATGGCGATCCTGAAAAGAATTCGCCTGTGTGCAACCCCTAACTGGTAACGGTTAGGTTAATAGGAGTTAAACAGTGCCTTTAAATTTGGAAGACAAAAAGGCGGTCGTGGCTGAAGTGAGTGCAGAAG
>CAYFKY010000142.1:0-2589 GCA_964343915.1 uncultured Polynucleobacter sp.
CCTTCTACGATAGAACTGACTTAGTCAATGCCGCGATGTTCAACGTCGCCAAGGTGCTGATTGAAGGCATCATTTTGGTTGTGATTGTGTTGTTTGTGTTCTTAGGAGACGTTCGATCATCCTTGATTGTGGTGGCCACACTGATTCTGACGCCACTGATTACTTTCTTAACCATGAATCACTATGGCATTTCCGCCAACCTGATGTCTTTGGGTGGTCTAGCGATTGCGATTGGCATCATGGTGGACGGATCAGTGGTGGTGGTTGAAAACACCTTTGCCAAGCTAGGGGAACGCCTCAAACAAGGCGAATCTAAGAATCGTATTGTTTTAGAAGCAGCTACTGAAGTGGGCACACCTGTGTTATTTGGTGTTGGCATCATTATTTTGGTATTCATGCCACTACTGGGTTTAGAGGGTATGGAAGGTAAGATGTTTGCACCTTTAGCGTTGACCATTGCGATTGCCCTAACCATCTCTTTGATTTTGTCGTTCACGCTCTCCCCTGTGATGTGCTCATACATCCTTCAAGGCGGTGCAGAACATGACACCAAGCTAGTGGCTAAACTCAAGAAACCATACATGCAATGGCTTGACTGGTGTTTACAAAACCCCAAAGTGGTCGTTAAACGCGCACTCATTGGTCTTGCTGTCAGCTTGGTTGGCTTTGTATTACTAGGTAAATCATTCATACCCGTGATGCAAGAAGGCTCCATCACACCTGTGATTGTAAGAGCCCCCAACATCTCTCTAGATGAATCAATCAAACTTGAATTCGAAGCCCTCAAGAGAATTATGACGATTCAAGGCGT
Organism: uncultured Polynucleobacter sp.; assembly: GCA_964343915.1. GTDB lineage: Bacteria > Pseudomonadota > Gammaproteobacteria > Burkholderiales > Burkholderiaceae > Polynucleobacter. Next base: position 812 of record CAYFKY010000142.1, read on the forward strand.
TGAAAAGGCAGTCTCAAGACTGGGTCGTGGCGAGTCCCCTGCAGACCCAGGACAACCCAATGAATCAGATCCAATTGTGTCTCTTAAACCACAAGGAGATCGCAAACTGTCCCAAGAAGAAATTGCCAATCAAATTAGAGAAAAGCTTAAAACTCTTCCTGGTATTGAACTAGCCATCTCACAACCAATTGCAGCACGCGTTGATGAAATGGTCTCAGGTGTTCGATCACAAGTCGCCGTTAAAATTTTTGGCGACGACCTGGAGCAATTGAAAAAATTAGGCAGTCAAATTGGTCTAATCCTCGCCAATACATCAGGCAGCACTGACTTACGGATTGAGCAAGTGTCTGGTCAAAACTATCTCAACATCAAAATTGACCGTGACGCGATTGCAAGACATGGCATTAATGTTTCAGACGTCAATGATGTGATCGAGACAGCCATTGGCGGCAAAGAGGCAAGCACGGTATTTGAAGGAGAAAGAAGATTTCCATTGGTGCTGCGCTACCCTGCACCTTACCGTGAAAACGTGAGCGCCATTGAAAACATCACATTAAGATCACCTAATGGCGCCCTAGTCTTAATGAGAGACTTAGCAAAAATCAGCATCATCGATGGGCCTTCACAAATATCTAGAGAATCTGGCAAGCGTCGCTTAGTAATTGGCGTAAACGTCAATGGACGAGACCTTGGCGGCTTCGTTAAAGAAGCTCAAGATAAGATTGCTAAAGAAGTTTCCTTGCCCAATGGTTATACCTTGGACTGGGGCGGTCAATTTGAGAACATGGAGCGCGCCATGTCTAGGCTAATGATCATTATTCCGTTGACGATTTTGGCAATTTTCTTCTTGCTGTTCATGCTTTTTAAATCGATCAGATTAGCTGGCTTAATTATTCTGGTTCTACCTTTTGCCTCAATTGGTGGAGTATTTGGCTTACTCATCTCTGGCGAATACTTATCAGTTCCCGCAGCTGTTGGATTTATCAACTTATGGGGCATAGCGGTACTCAACGGTGTTGTATTAGTCTCATTCATTAAACAACTCCGAGAAGATGGCATGAGCCTCAAAGAAGCTTTGATTGAAGGTTGCACTCACCGCTTTAGACCCGTGATGATGACAGCTTGCGTGGCAATGCTAGCCCTTGTGCCGATGTTAATTTCTAGCGGACCGGGTTCAGAAGTTACCAGACCTTTAGCAGTGGTGGTCATTTTTGGCTTGATCACATCAACGTCACTCACGCTACTTGTATTACCAGTTCTATATGGCTGGTTTGAAGAAAAGGAAATTGAAGCATGAAAGAAATCAAAGCCATTATTCGCCCCAATAAATTACCCCTACTGCGTAATAAGCTGATGGAAACCCCTGGATTTCCAGGTATGACTATTTCTAAAGCCGAGGGTTGTAGTGCGCCCAATAAAGTAACTAAAAGCAGCATCAAAGATGAGTTAACCGACTACACACAAAAGATAAGAATTGAAATTGTGTGTCCAGATGAAGTGGCAGATCAACTGATGGATGTGATCATTTACGTTTGCCAAACAGGTCAAATTGGAGATGGCATCGTTTGGATGACAACTATTGATAAAGCGAGCTTTATTGCAAAGTCTAAATAAAGTAGTGATCGCACCAACTACTTTATTGACATCTGTTTACTTCTTCTTTTGCTGTTGCTCTAAGTGGTAAACCGAGATAATTGTTTTCACATCGGTGATCTTGCCCCCTGCAATCCACTGATGCATCTCATCAAGTGTGGCGGCAAAAACATCTAAGAACTCGC
>CAYFKY010000143.1:0-2530 GCA_964343915.1 uncultured Polynucleobacter sp.
AACCAGAGGCCTTGATTTGGGCTTTGGAAAGAGGTTCAAGGTCTGGTCGAGTTGCCTGGCAATTTGCGCGCCACTGGGCCGGCCAAGAATCTTAGGGCGCATGCCTTTGCCATCCCATCCTGAAATAAACCCTAGTGGCAGACCGATCGTTGAGGTTGCTGTTGGTATTTTGATCAAGCCTGACCAGTCGATCTTGTTGGGACAAAGACCAGAAGGCAAACCTTATGCGGGCTACTGGGAATTTCCTGGCGGCAAAATTGAGGCTGGTGAAACTCTACTGCAGGCTTTGCAACGTGAACTCCAAGAAGAAATTAATGTATCCATTAATGATGCCAATGAATTTCTGGTGATAGAGCATGATTATCCCCATGCCTATGTGCGCTTACACATCTGTTTGGTGAGTTCTTGGGTGGGTGAACCCCAAGGTCTAGAAAATCAAGCTTTAGCCTGGGTAGAAAAAAAAGACATTGCTAAGCCTGATGTGCAGCCAATCTTGCCTGCAACCATACCAATTTTAGGAAAACTAAATTCTTTTTTAGAAGTTGCAAAGTGATAGCTGAAAGCTAACATCTTCGCCAATAGGGCGTGGTTTTGTTTCACCATCGCATGTCATGAAGCGAGTCCACAACATATATTTATTAGCGCTAATTTCTGGAATGAGAGCTGGGTTCTCAATACCAACGCGCATCAGTTGATACGTTTTCCCAGATAGCATTTGTTGGTATGCGCCATTGCTAGCAACCATACTTTCAGCCTTGCCAGAGCTTCTAAGAAGCTTCAAAAACATTTGACTGGCATCTTTCCATGCTAATAATGGCACCACATAATTTTTGAGACTTTGGCGACGTTGATCAGCGGGCGTATATTGCCAAGCAAAATACGCTGGTAAATCTACTGGGCTTGTGCCGCCTGGAATACTTAAGCGTGAGCGAATAAGATTTAGCCACTCACTCTCAAGAATCTGAGTATTTGTTTTACCTGTTTGATTAATCTTGCCCCAGATTCCATCCATATCATTGAGAGTCTTGGATAAAACATCTTGATTAATCTGAGTGGCAGTTTTTAATGACATCAAACTATTTCTTTGGCGATCAAGCTCTTTCATTAAGCTTGATTTCAAATCTGCGCGTGCTGTGATTTCACCCAAATCAAAAAGAGTAGCAATCGCCTGATGCTGATCGCGAGCATCATCTTTTTCGACGAAGTACTCAAAACGGTCGAACAGATACTCGAGTCTTAAAAGACTGCGAACAAGTTCGTTGAAGGGGTATTCATAAATAATCACAGAGTCATATTCTAGACTGAAAATCTGTGATTTTTCGCAAAAAAAGAGTGTTTTTAGCGACTTTTCTGTCTTAAAAGTATCTGGTGTAAGCGCTTGGACTCCACCTCGAGTTCCTCAAGTGTGCCGTTGTTTTCAATCACATAATCTGCCACAGATATTCTCTCGTGGCGGCTGGCTTGGGTAGCCATGATCTTCTGGATGGTTTCTTTGGGTAATTGATTCCTTGCCATAACCCTGGAAATCTGTAGTTCTTCGCTACAGTCAACCACCACCACATAGTCAATTTTTGCTGGGGTTTGGTTAATCCACTGCCCAGACTCAATTAACAGGGGAACCATGAAAACGATATAAGGGGGCTGCTTTTTAGTGCCCTCAACCGCGATTTCCTGTGATTTGTGATGAATTAAAGGGTGGGTGATTTGCTCTAGAGCTAATTTAGATTTGGGATCATTAAAAACCAGGGCGCGCATTCTCGCTCTATCTAAAGATCCATCAGGCTGTAAAAACTCTTCACCAAATAAAGATTTAATGGCAGGCATAGCTGAGCCATTGGGACCTGTGATTTGATGAGCAATTAAATCCGTATCAATGATGAGTGCCCCCATGCTTTCTAGATAGGCAGCAACCGCGTTCTTGCCACAGCCAATGCCGCCAGTTAGACCGACTCTTAATACGTGTTGAGTTGGAAGATGGGAATGTTGAGTGTTAGCCATATCAATGTGATGATGCCACCAAGCGCAATAAAAGGTCCAAATGGAAACGCATGGGATGAATCTTGTTGATGAACTTTAAGCCAAAAGTAGCCACCAAGTAAACCGGTTGTTGAGGCGACTATCAAAATATAGGGCAAGCTTTGCCATCCAAAACATGCACCAAGACCAGCCAGAAGTTTGGCATCCCCCATTCCTATGCCATGAGTCTTTTTAATCTTGAGATAAGTTAGGTTGAGTAGAAATAAGCTTAAATAACCAACAGCACACCCAATTAGGGCAGAAGATGTGCTTGCCCAACCAAGATCTAAGAAACCATTGGCAATTAATCCATAGGCTGCCAAAGAAATAGTTAATGCATCGGGCAGTTGAAATGTCTTCAAATCAATCCATGCCAGCACTACCAGAGTGGAAACGACAATAATGATGGAGATGATTTCTATCAAAGAATTTGCCCCATTTGAAAGATAGGTAAGTATAGAGATATCACCAGGGTGCCAATAATCAAACCCATGATCACCATCAGCAACGGTTC
>CAYFKY010000144.1:0-2524 GCA_964343915.1 uncultured Polynucleobacter sp.
GCCAAAGTAGAGGGTGTGCGTGCAGCACCAGTGCCAGGTTTGTATGAGGTGGCGATTGGTAAAGATGTTATTTATACCGATGCAAGTGCAAGGTACTTGATCCAAGGTGAAATCGTCGATCTTAAGTCTGGCGCTAACTTAACTGAACAGCGCATTAATGAATTGAATCTCATTAAGTGGTCTGACTTGCCATTGGCTGATGCTATTAAAACGGTGAGAGGTGATGGTTCTAGACAGTTAGCTGTTTTTGCTGACCCACACTGTGGATATTGCAAGCGTTTAGAAAAAACATTGGCTGACTTGAATAATGCAACTGTTTACACATTCTTGATTCCGATGCTTTCTGCAGATTCACATACTTCGTCAAAGAAAATTTGGTGTTCAGCAGACAAATCTAAAGCATGGTTAGATTGGATGAATAATGCTATTGCTCCGACAGGAAAAACAGATTGTGCCAACCCATTGGAAAGAAATGTTGCTTTGGGCAAGAAAATTGGCGTCACAGGTACGCCAGCTATTTTCTTCACAGATGGTTCACGAATCACTGGTTCCGTACCTCTTGCTCAAATTGAAAAGAAGCTTAAATAATTAATCGATGAACGGTTTTTTGAATTGGCTAACTTAAGATATCGCATTGATCCTGTTGATTTAAATGGTCACCGCTATGGGGTGACCATTTTTATTCCTAAATCATTAACTTCATCACCTCTAAAGTTACAGCTGCCCTCTTGGATACCAGGCAGCTATATGATTCGTGACTTTTCTAAGCATCTCGAATCATTGACTGTAAAGCAGAGTCATTCAAAAAATAAGCCAAGTGCTGTTAAAAAATTAGACAGTCATACATGGGAAATTGCTGCGCAGGGGGATGTTGAGGTTGCTTATCAAGTTTATGCATTTGATACATCTGTTAGATCTGCATATTTAGATCAAACTCGTGGATTCTTTAATGCCACCAGCCTTTGTTTAAATGTTTTGGGTGCCTCGCATCTGCCTTGTGAGTTAGAGTTAATTAGACCTAAAGAAAAAAATATCAGCCAAGCTTGGTCTGTTAAAACAACTTTGCCGTCAACTCAAACTGACCGTTTAGGTTTTGGTTTTTACAGAGCCGATAACTACGATGCATTGATTGATCATCCTGTGGCCATGGGTCAATTTCAAGAGATTGAGTGGACTTCGTATGGGACACCTCATCGTATGGTTATTCAGGGTTTGATTGACCAAGTAGATGAAAAGCAACTTGCTAAAGATTTAAAGGCGATTTGTGATGCACATATTGCATTCTTTGAGCCTGCTAAGCCTCGCGCACCATTTAAGCAATATTGTTTTATTGTGAATGCGGTGGGGGATGGTTATGGTGGCTTGGAGCACCGAGACAGTACGGCCTTATTGTGTAAACGTGATGATTTGCCGTACCCGGGACAAAATCTAAAGAAACATTCAGCCTATGAAGATTTCTTAGGTTTATGTAGCCATGAGTATTTTCACTCATGGATGGTTAAGCGCATTAAACCTAAAGCATTTGATCCATACGCATTAGATCAAAAAAATCATACAACGCTACTTTGGTTATTTGAAGGGTTTACTAGTTATTACGATGACCTTCAATTATTAAGAAGTGGCCGAATTGATTTTTCTGGCTACTTAAAGCGGATTGAAAAAACTTGGAACATGGTTTTACGTGGACCTGGGCGCCATAAGCAAAGTTTGTCTGAAAGTTCATTTGATGCATGGACTAAGTACTATCAAATGGATGAGAACACACCCAATGCTGTAGTGAGTTACTACGCCAAGGGTTCATTGCTTGCATTGGCGTTAGATATAAAAATTCGTGCACATACCAAGCAAAAACAATCCCTTGATGATGTGATCAGACATTTGTGGGAAATGTATCAATTAACAGAAACTGGTATGGCAGAAGATGACTTTGATCGTGCTATAGAGTTTGTGATTGGCCCAAGTTTTACTGCAACTTGGACCCAAATGAAGTCTGATTATGTGGATGGTTGTAAAGACATACCTTTGGACACCACTCTGCCTTCAGTTGGAGTCAAGGTTTGCGTAAAAGAAACTTTGCCAACAGAGCATGCCGAGACTGCCAGGCAGTTATTAGGCATACGTACTACTGCGCAACAAGGTTGGATTAAGTTAACGCATGTTTTGGATGGTGGATTGGCTCAGCAGGCAGGTTTGGCAGCAGGCGATTACCTTGCTTCCATCAATAGCGAGCGCGCAACACCTAGTCGCTTGGATCATTTGCTAACTCAATTGTTGCAGAAGTTATCTAGAGGTCAACCAGTTAAAGTAATGGCTTATCGTCATGACAGTGAGTTTGTTGCAATGTTTCAAGCGCGCCCTGAAATGACTTCTTGTCAGCCCAAGCAGTACACACTATCTGTTAAGTAATTAATGTCATCTGCTATTTCTATTCAGTCGTATCTTCCGTCTGATTGGGCAACATTAATTAATGAAGATTTGATTGCTCATCGCTTTGATCAACTAGAAAAGAAAATTAATCAGGCGT
>CAYFKY010000145.1:0-2509 GCA_964343915.1 uncultured Polynucleobacter sp.
GATAAGGTTGGCATGAACTCTGCTGCAGTAGCAAATCCAGATTTGGTGTCTGATTCTGCGGCGAAGTATGGCTCGCAGTGCATTGTGGTGGCGATTGATGCCAAACAAACTGCGCCAGGTGTTTGGGAAGTTTTTACCCATGGTGGCAGAAAAAACACGGGTATCAATGCAGTATCTTGGGCTCAAGAGGTTGCCAAACGCGGTGCTGGTGAGATTTTGCTAACTAGCATGGATCGTGATGGCACTAAAAATGGTTTTGATCTTGAGCTAACCAAGGCAGTCAGTGATGCAGTGCCTGTGCCAGTGATTGCTTCAGGTGGTGTGGGTAATTTGCAGCATTTGGCTGATGGCATTACCAAAGGTCATGCAGATGCAGTATTGGCGGCTAGTATTTTTCACTTTGGGGAATACACTGTAGGGCAAGCCAAGCAATTAATGGCGGACCAAGGTATACCGGTTCGCTTGTAAATAGATAAAGATAAGTAAAAAATCAATTAAGCGAAAAGCTCATGAGTAACGATAAAACTCAACAAACAAACTGGTTAGATCAGGTGACCTGGAATGAGCAGGGTTTGGTGGCAGTGATTGCTCAGGAGTTTGATACGGGTGATGTGCTGATGATGGCTTGGATGAACAAAGAATCATTGCAATTAACCTTAGAAAAAGGTGAGGCTGTTTACTGGTCACGCTCTAGGAAAAAGATTTGGCACAAGGGCGAAGAGTCTGGCCATGTGCAAAAAGTGAAGAGCATCCATTTGGATTGTGATGGCGACACCATCTTGATCAAGGTTGATCAAAAAGATCGTATTGCCTGTCATACTGGCGCACACAGCTGTTTTTTCTTGGATCTAGAAAAAACGGACGCAGGACCTGTTTGGAAAAAATAGTTTATAAAAGAAACCAAAGCCAATAAATGCAATAAACACCAACAAACATCAGCAAACACCAAAAACGCTTATGACAAACGAAACCAACAATCAAAACAACATGGATGCTATCAAGCGCTTAGCTGATGTGGTGGATGCTCGTCGTGCTGATTTTTTGGCCGGTAAAGCAAATCCAGACGTTTCTTATATTGCCAAGTTATTCAGTAAGGGTGATGACGCGATTTTGAAAAAAATTGGCGAAGAGGCTGCTGAAACTGTCATGGCTGCTAAAGATAGTCGCTTTGCAAACTTAGCCCCTGAGATGCAGTCTAAATTGGTGGGAGAGATTGCCGATCTTTGGTTCCACTGTTTTGTGGCTTTGTCACAATTTAATCTGCGCCCAGAAGATGTCATCAAAGAACTTGAGCGTCGCGAGGGTGTTTCTGGAATTGCTGAAAAAGCAGCTAGAAAATAATTAATTGACGCATAAGCAAACTAAATCACCATGAGCCATTCAGAAAACTGCATTTTTTGCAAAATTGTTGCGGGGCAGATTCCTAGTAAGAAGGTCTATGAGGATGAGGAGTTGTATGCTTTTCATGATATTCATCCGTCGGCCCCAGTTCACTTTCTGATTATTCCTAAACGTCATTTTTCAAATTTAATGACGGCAACTAGCGCAGATGAGGCTTTACTGGGTAGAATGATGACCATTGCACCGCGCCTAGCTCTTGAGCAAGGTTGCCGCCCTGGCGAATCCGGGGGCTTTCGTGTGATGATCAATAACGGTGCAGATGGTGGTCAAGAGGTTTACCATTTGCATATGCATGTGATGGGTGGTCCCCGTCCATGGAACAAAAATTAAATAGGAGCAATCATGGGTTCATTTAGTGTTTGGCATTGGATTATTGTTTTAGTGATCGTTTTATTGGTATTCGGTACTAAAAAGCTACGTAATATTGGTTCAGATCTTGGTGGTGCTGTTAAGGGTTTCAAAGACGGCATGAAAGGCGCTGAAGACAAACCTGCAGAGCCTGCCGGTCAAATCCAAGGCGGTAATGATGGCAAAACTGTGGATGTCCAAGCTAAGGATGTGAACAGAGGTTAAGCCTTAATAAGGCATCAATTACCATTGATGCCTAATCAACCCACCATTTCTAAAGTTCATTTGACATGATCGATCTTGGAGTTTCCAAGCTCGCCCTCATTGCGGTAGTCGCATTGGTGGTGATTGGTCCTGAGCGTTTGCCAAAGGTTGCACGTATGGCAGGCAACCTCATGGGCCGTGCTCAACGATATATGTCTGAAGTAAAGAGTGAAGTGAACCGTCAGGTTGAGTTAGATGAGCTCAAGAAGATGCAAGAGGCCGCAACATCTGCCATGAAAGATGTTCAGTCAAGCATGAATGATGTCGGCAGTACCCTGAATGAAGCCAAGCAAGGTTTGAGTGACTCAGATTCAAAATCGCTCAGTTCTTCCAGTAGCTTGCTTGATAGTTATGACGATTTTTCTGACAACGGTGGTTACGCTATTCGAGAGCCTAAGACAAGTTTGCGTCAGGGCAGAGATAGTTGGGGTGTTAAGAAGTCAGCCATGCCTCAGTGGTATAAAAAAACTGCCGGTGTCAAAACAAAAATTCAATC
>CAYFKY010000146.1:0-2503 GCA_964343915.1 uncultured Polynucleobacter sp.
ACACGATTTTGGGCATGAGCTTGGCTGAAGGTGGTCACTTAACCCATGGTATGGCCCTGAACATGAGCGGCAAGTGGTTTAACGCGGTTGCCTACGGTTTAAATGAAAAAGAAGAGATTGACTACGATGCCATGGAGCGCTTGGCACGTGAGCACAAGCCAAAATTAATCATCGCTGGCGCATCTGCTTACTCATTGCACATTGATTTTGCTCGTTTTGCCAAAGTAGCTAAAGAAGTTGGCGCTATTTTTATGGTGGACATGGCTCACTACTCAGGTTTGATTGCTGCTGGTTTGTACCCAAACCCAGTACCTCATGCTGACATCGTGACATCAACTACTCACAAGAGTTTGCGTGGCCCACGCGGCGGCATCATTTTGATGAAAGCTGAACACGAAAAAGCGATTAACTCAGCTATTTTCCCAGGCTTGCAAGGTGGTCCTTTGATGCACGTGATTGCCGCTAAAGCAGTGGCTTTTAAAGAAGCATTAGAGCCAAGCTTTAAAGACTATCAACAACAAGTGTTGATCAATGCGAATGCCATGGCACAAACATTGATTAAACGTGGTTTGCGCATTGTGTCTTCTGGCACACAATCACACGTGATGCTAGTGGATCTTCGCGCCAAGAAGATCACCGGCAAAGAAGCTGAACGCGTATTGGGTGAAGCTCACATCACATGTAACAAAAATGCGATTCCTAACGACCCTGAAAAACCATTTGTTACAAGTGGTATTCGTCTAGGTTCACCAGCTATGACAACACGTGGATTTAAAGAAGCTGAAGCGATTCAGGTAGCGAATTGGATTGCTGACGTTTTAGATAACCCTAATGACGCTGCAAACATTGCTAAAGTTCGCGCAGAAGTAGCTGCATTAACTAAGCGCTTCCCTGTTTACAGCAACTAATTAACAGAAAGCTCATAAGACAATATGCATTGCCCTTTTTGCAAACACTCAGATACGCAAGTTCTAGATACTCGCGTGTCTGAAGAAGGCGACGTCATCAAGCGTCGTCGCCGTTGCGAAAAGTGCGACAAACGCTTCACCACTTATGAGCGTGCTGAATTAGCACTACCTGCAATTGTTAAAAAGAATGGTAGTCGTGTTGAGTACAACCGCAGCAAGATTGTTGATTCAATGGGCATTGCGTTACGCAAGCGCCCAGTTTCTGCTGAAGCTGTTGAAGAGGCGATTCGAAACATCGAAGAACGACTTCTTGCTATGGGCGAAAAAGAGATCCCTAGCGATCGAATTGGTGAACTCGTGATGCGCGAACTCAAGCGCCTTGATAAAGTCGCTTATATCCGCTTTGCTTCTGTATACAAGAGCTTTGCTGACATCGAGTCATTTGAAAGCGCGCTTAAAGAGCTGAAGTAAGCCTTTAGCTCTCTTTTATTTCAGAAAATTCCTACATAAAAATCAGTAACGGCTGATTTTCAGAAGCTTTTGGTATGGGCATCATCTATGGATGTTTTTGCCTACAAACACCAGTGGTTTTACTTTGATTGAGATTCTGATCGCAATTAGCCTGCTAACTGGATCATATTTAGTTATTTCCTCTACAGAACAGTTGATGAGCAGTCATTCACTCAAATTGGAGCGCGACTTTTTTGAGTTGATAGAACTGAGTAATCAACATGAGTTATCAGTTGCCCTACTTGAGTGGAGTAATGAATGAACCTCATTGAGTTATTAATCTCTAGCCTACTGGGTAGCATTATTTTGATGGGCATTACTCAATCGGGATATCAGCTTTATCAAAGCATTCATGGTCATTTAACGAGAGTGACTTTGCACAACGAAGGATTGCAAGCCATCCAGATGATGGGGCAAGCCATACAAACTGCCAGCCTAACCAGGGGTAGCAATACATTGAAAGTGATGGCTAAAGATACTTCTAGCATGAGCAACAGTCATGTTGGCCAGTTTCAAGTACGCAAAGGCTCTGCCAGCCTGGATGGGTCAGATGCTTTCTATACACACCAAGCAGATGAGGCAAATGGATATCAAGCGTTCTTTGTTCAGCATCAAGGTCATTACGAGCAACGTGAAGGTGTGTTGTATTTGCAAACCAAGAATAAAAAAGGGCATTTACAAAACGATGCATTGATCGGACATGTTCAATCAATGCAAATTCAAGCTGGGATTAAGAATGGGCACAGTATTGAATGGCATGAGCCCTATGAATTAAGCGAACGGATTACTAAAAATCGCCCACACTGGAAACAAGTCCGAGCATTAAAGATCCGTATCAAACTACACAAAAATAAACATGCGCTTGAAATTGAAAAAATATTTGCATTGCGACACCCATGATGAAATAACTTGGGCTTCACAAGACGGCTATGTCATCCCCAGTCTCCTTGGTTTTTTGTTACTCACAAGCCTGGTCAGCATCTCAGCATTAAATATTTCTGCCACACAGATCCGAATGATTCAAAGTGAATTGAATTACTTAAAAGCCTTCATCTCAACCGAAAGAGTCTTAATGGAAGCTGAGA
>CAYFKY010000147.1:0-2446 GCA_964343915.1 uncultured Polynucleobacter sp.
GTTTCAGCAATGGTTCCATCCAAATCAAAAAGAACGACGCGGTAATTACTTAGGTTAATCACCGTTTTTACGTCGTTATTGTTGATGTTTCCACAAATCATTTAATAACTGCCCTTAGATCACCTTTGGTGTATTTGTTAGCCATAGCATCTAAAGCTGTCACTTTAATTTTTGATGCCTGACCAGCGCTACCAAACGCAATAAATCTGTCGTGGCATATTCCTCTAGCTGCAGCTGTGGCAACCTTAAAGAAAGCTCTTGGATCAAACTCTTCAGGCTTCTCGGCCATTAATTTTCTCATGGCACCAGTCATCGCCAATCTGATATCAGTATCAATATTTACCTTTCTGACACCATTTTTAATACCTTCAACAATTTCCTCTACCGGCACACCATATGTTTCTTTAATCGCGCCACCATACTGACGAATAACACTTAACCACTCTTGCGGCACGCTAGATGAACCATGCATTACCAAATGAGTATTTGGAATTCTTTTGTGTATTGCCTTGATGCGATCAATGGCCAAGATATCGCCTGTAGGAGGACGGCTGAACTTATATGCACCGTGACTTGTTCCAATCGCAATGGCTAGCGCATCTACTTGCGTTTGGTTCACAAAATCAGCTGCTTCATCAGGGTCTGTTAAAAGTTGTGAGTGATCTAGAACACCTTCTGCACCAACACCATCTTCCTCACCTGCTGTGCCAGTCTCCAAAGAACCTAAACAACCCAATTCACCCTCAACTGATACGCCAACTGCGTGCGCCATTTCAACCACTTTTTTAGTGACATCAAGGTTGTATTCATAGCTTGCAGGTGTTTTAGCATCTTCACGCAAAGAACCGTCCATCATCACACTAGAAAAACCACTTCTGATTGACATTTGACACACTGAAGGCGAAGAACCATGGTCCTGATGTAAACATACAGGTATGTGTGGATATTGCTCAATAGCTGCCTGCACCATCAGACGCAAAAACGACTCGCCCGCATACTTTCTGGCTCCCGCAGAAGCTTGCAATATCACTGGGCTATCTAGCTCATCAGCAGCTTGCATGATTGCATGAATTTGCTCCATGTTATTGACGTTAAATGCTGCCAAACCATATTGATTTTCAGCAGCGTGATCCAATAACTGTCTTAATGAAATTAATGCCATTTTTATCCCTTAATAATTAATTAGCTCGTTGCGTTAATATTTCAACAGCAGGCAATGTCCTACCCTCCAAAAACTCCAAGAAAGCACCACCACCTGTAGATATGTAATCAATTTGATTACTAATCTCGTATTTACTAATGGCAGCTAAAGTGTCGCCACCACCACCAATCGTGAATGCTGGAGAATGCGCTATAGCTGCGGCAAGCATCTTGGTGCCGCCACCAAATTGCTCAATCTCAAAAACTCCCACAGGGCCATTCCAAACAATCGTTCCCGCATTAGAAATAATCATTGCTAACTTAGCAGCGGTTCTTGGGCCAATATCAAGGATCATGTCATCGTCTTGAACTTGATCAACCATCACTTTATTGGCTCTAGCTTGAGCCGAAAATTCATTGGCCACAATAACGTCCACAGGAATAGGCACTTCCGCACCTCTTGACTCCATGATCTCCATAATTTCTCTAGCTTCATTCACTAAGTCAGGCTCAGCCAATGATTTACCAATAGGAAATCCTTTTGCTAACAAGAAAGTATTGGCAATACCGCCTCCAACAATTAGTTGATCAACCTTGTTAGCTAAAGTTTTAAGAATTGTTAATTTAGTAGACACTTTAGAACCAGCAACAATGGCAACTAAAGGTTTTTGCGGGCTATGCAATGCTTTGCTAAGAGCATCCAATTCTGCTGCCATTAATGGTCCAGCACACGCCACCGTAGCGTACTTTGCTATGCCATGCGTAGTTGCCTCTGCACGATGAGCTGTACCAAAAGCATCATTCACATACACATCACACATTTTGGCCATTCTTTGTGCCAATAGATCATCGTTCTTTTTCTCGCCAGGATTAATACGACAATTTTCCAACAGAACGATTTCACCAGGCTTTACATCAACACCATTTTCAACCCAATGACTTATCAAAGGAACTTTTCTACCAAGTAAATCTGCCAATCTCAAAGCTACCGGCGACAGGCTATCCTCTGGCTGAAACTCACCCTCAACAGGTCGCCCCAAATGCGATGTGACCATTACAGCCGCCCCCTGGTCGAGAGCATACTTAATCGCAGGTATTGATGCGCGTATACGTGTGTCATCCATGATGACACCTGCATCATTTTGTGGAACATTCAAGTCCGCTCTAATGAACACTCGTTTGTACTTAATCGGTACATCACTTAGCCTTAAAAACTTCATCAGATCCCCCTAAAAAATTGAGGCACTCCTGAAATATCAGCAACTACAGAATCTGGATCTGCCATTGCAATTGGACGACCATGGTT
>CAYFKY010000148.1:0-2363 GCA_964343915.1 uncultured Polynucleobacter sp.
CGTCATTTGGTGTCTCCAAAGTGTTTGAGCTCCAACTGAGCATCGATACAACACTGAATCAGCACGTCGCATGGCAAAGTGACTGACAAATTGAGCCATCAATTTAGCAGAAAAAGATGATTTGTGAAGAACTAATTAATTGCCACTAACTGCTATCTTGCTTATGTTTTTTATGCCTATTTTTGCACCTTTCACAATATGAAATTCTTTTTCAAAATCAGGGTTTTCACTAACAGTTTGGCAGTTTGTCTAACTACCAATAATTGCGAAAAGGAATAACATCATTTTTGTAGTTTTGATTAATAAGAAGGAGACCATATGTCACAAATGAATCTGACACGTCGCCAGTTTTTTAAATTGGCAGGGTCGGGTGTCGGTGTGACGAGTATGACTGCGATGGGTCTTGCAGAAGCTGCGGATCCAGTCTTTACAAAGCCATACAAGTTAGAAAAAACCACCGAAACTCGTAGCACATGTCCTTATTGCTCAGTGAGCTGCGGCGTATTGATGTATAGCCGTAAAGATAAAGACGGAAAAATGAAAGTGATGCACGTTGAAGGGGATCCAGATAATCCTGTCAACAAAGGCACACTCTGTCCAAAAGGTGCAGGTCTACTCGAGATGATCGATAGCCCGAACCGTTTGCAGTTCCCTGAAGTTCGTGAGGCTGGCAGCAAGGAATGGAAGCGCATTTCTTGGGATGAGGCTTTAACGCGCGTTGCTAAGCACATGAAAGCTGACCGCGACAAGAACTTCGTACAAAAGAACGCTGATGGTGTGACAGTCAATCACTGGAACACATTCGGTATGTTGGTAAGTTCTGCTTCAAACAATGAAGCCGGTTATTTATCACACAAAGTTTTAAGATCACTAGGTGTTATTGCTCTAGATACTCAAGCGCGTATTTGACACGCTCCAACCGTGGCCAGTTTGGGCCCGACATTTGGACGCGGCGCGATGACAAACCATTGGGCAGACATTAAAAATGCTGACCTGATTTTGATTATGGGCGGTAACGCTGCTGAAGCTCACCCATGTGGTTTTAAATGGGTAACGGAAGCGAAAGCGAAACGTGGTGCGAAGTTGGTTGTTGTTGACCCTCGTTTTACACGTTCAGCTGCTGTTGCTGACTACTATGCTCCAATCCGTGTAGGTGCTGACATTGCCTTCTTAGGCGGTGTGATTAATTACTTGTTGGCTAACAACAAGATTCACCACGAATACGTCAAAAACTACACAAACGCTGCTTTCTTGATTAACCCAGAATTTGGGTTTAAAGATGGTCTTTTCACCGGTTACGATGAAGAGAAGCGTTCTTACTCAAAAGCAACTTGGACCTATCAGATGGATGGCCAGTATGCAAAAGTAGATCCAACATTACAGGATCCAAATTGCGTCTTCCAACATATGAAGCGTCACTTCGCTCGTTACACGCCTGATGTGGTGAGCAATATTACTGGTACGCCTAAAGATCAGTTTTTGAAAATCTGCGAGATGATCGCAGGTACGGCGCCAGGTAATAAAACCATGACAATCATGTATGCCTTGGGTTGGACTCAGCACTCAATTGGTTCTGAAAATATTCGCACAATGGCGATGATTCAATTACTTTTGGGTAACATGGGTATGGCCGGTGGTGGTGTGAACGCCTTGCGTGGTCACGCTAACGTACAAGGTATTACTGATCAATGCTTGTACAGCGAGGTGTTGCCAGGCTACCTATCATCACCAACCGTTGCAGATCCAACCTACACAGTTTATCGAGATAAACGCACGCCAAAAGCTTTGCGCCCAAATCAGATGAACTTCCCACAAAACTTCCCTAAGTGGTTTAACAGCTTAATGAAGGCGTGGTATGGCGATAAGGCAACAAAAGAAAATGATTTTGCGTACGACTGGTTGCCTAAGAAAGATGGCGCTTATGACATCTTGGATATTTTTGAACGCATGCACCAAGGAAAGATGAACGGCTTTATCTGTTCAGGTTTCAATCCGTTGGCTGCGGTTGCGAACAAAAATAAGATTGGCGCTGCTCTAGCTAAGTTGAAATATTTGGTGGTGATTGATCCACTTGCTACAGAAACAGGTGAGTTCTGGAAGAACTATGGTGAATATAACGATGTTGATTCATCAGCGATTCAGACAGAGGTGATTCGTTTGCCAGCAACTTGTTTTGCTGAACAAGACGGTTCATTCACTAATTCAAGCCGAGTAATCCAGTGGCACTGGAAAGCTGCAGATGGTCCTGGTGAGTCTAAGTCTGACCAAGAAATCATTGCGGCTATTTTCACAAAGCTACGTGGCATGTACAAAGCACAAGGTGGCGCATTCCCTGACCCAATCTTGAACTTGACATGGAACTA
>CAYFKY010000149.1:0-2357 GCA_964343915.1 uncultured Polynucleobacter sp.
CGACCGGGACACCAAAAGATTGATACTCCTCCACATGGCGATTGGCACTCACCACAATCATGTGAACCTGCTGGTTTAATGATTGGAATACTCTTTTTACAATTGGTTGATCATTAAAAACCAATAACCCTTTGTCCTCACCGCCAACGCGCACACCTCGGCCACCTGCAAGAATGACACCCGTGACTTGATCGATGGGACATTGGCTCATATCAAATAACTTTTAAAAGTGTTGATTGATTGGATTGCTTTGACAGCTGGCCAACCACAGCAGCGTCACCAAAACCCTCTTCAGCAAATATTTGCATTACTTGATTCAGTACTGATGGGTCACAAGCCACCAATAAACCACCACTGGTTTGTGGATCGGTCAGAATTGCCTGATCGACCGTTGTTAAATTGGGTGATAGCTCTATATCAGCACCATAACTTGCCCAGTTGCGATTAGAAGCTCCGGTAATAAATCCTTGCTGCGCTAAATTTTTAACGCCTGGCAAGATTTTTAAATCTGCATAATTAATTTGCCCCTGAACATTGGAGCCCTTACAAATTTCTAGCGCATGTCCGAGCAAACCAAATCCCGTGACATCAGTCATGGCATGCACGCCTGAAATGCTTGCCAACTTTTTCCCTGGCGTATTGAGTTTGGTAGTGTTGGCAATCATCTGCTCATAACCTGCAGCATCTAATTTTTCTTTTTTAAGAGCAGCCGAATAAATACCCACACCCAAAGGTTTACCCAAGACCAAAACATCGCCTGCTTTAGCTGTGGCATTTTTCTTAAGGTTCTTAGGATCAATGATCCCAATCACCGCCAAACCATAAATAGGCTCTACAGAGTCAATTGAGTGCCCACCAGCCACTGGAATACCTGCTTTGGCACAAATCTCACGCCCACCATCTAATATTTCTGCAATATCTTCATGAGGCAAAACATTGATAGGCATACCAACAATCGCCAAAGCCATCAACGGTGTACCGCCCATTGCATAGATATCGGAGATTGCATTGGTTGCTGCAATTTGCCCAAAGTGCCTTGGGTTATCAACAATCGGCATAAAAAAGTCAGTGGTGGCAATCAATGCTTGATGCTCATTGATTTGATAAACAGCAGCATCATCTGCGGTTTCAGTGCCCACCAACAATTCTGATGGAACTGCAAATGGAATCGCCGTTTTTAATAAATTAGCTAAGACTCCTGGAGCAATCTTGCAACCACAACCACCGCCATGCGAGAGGGATGTTAAACGTGGTTTTTCTTGTTGATTTGCTACAGACATATGATTCCTAAAAAGTTAATACTGTGGTGTTATCTTGAGTGGCGCGGTCCAACATCGTGACCATACCGATGATTTCACCAACACCTTCAATCAAGTCACTCAACTGTAAATTTCTATCACGCATTGCAGTACTGCATGGATAAAACTTGACGCCAGTTCGAATGGCATCATCAATGAAATCAGACAAGCGTCGATTCATCGGCGGAATAGTCTGATGCCTGCCTTCATTATTTTTGACAAACATTTCTACGCTTGCACCCAGGATATGAACCTCTACCTCCATATCCATAGCCGCAGCCGCTGAAGCAAAAAAGAAAGGTGTTGCAGCTAACTGAGGGTTCCCCAAGCTGGCTTGCCACAATTGAATAATGACGCGCTTCAATGAGCACCTCCAGACTTCTTAAACTCTTCTAATGAAGTGAAACGATTTAAGTCCATAAGCTCATTAGCTTTTGCAATAACAGCATCGCCACTCAATAAAGATGCTCTAGCAAGATCAGGTTGGGTGGCTTTTAGATGGACCAACCAACTTTGATAAGGTTGGCGGTTGATCTTAATCGGCCTTTCTTGAATTTCTTCATTAGAGCCAACCAAAATTGCCTGGAAAGGTGATTTAACCGTAAGAATGGTTTTTGCCACCTCAATCAAAGCAAATGGCTCACCAACTTCTAGGTCGCGATTATTAGGCTTAGGGTTAAACATGTATATATCGCCCACCAAAGCACCACCAAACTCTGTAATGCCAATCTCCCATGTTTGATCATCCACAGGCTTTAACCAAAGGTTCAGCTCTGCGTCATAAAACAAATCATCAGGAAATAAACAGCCTCTCACATCAGCCATGAATAAACTTTCCATCCGTTGATTGGCGGAAGAGTATGGGAGTCGAACCCACCAAGGACTGTACGACAGCCCTTCCCGGATTTGAAGTCCGGACGTCCCGCCGGGGAGCGAAACTCTTCCTCATGCTGCAATACCTTCACTAGCAAAAAGATCAGTATTTCTAACGATTCTATGATCTTTTTCTAATTCTTTCTTGCCACGTGTGTAACTCACCAAACGACGTGTAAAACCTAA
>CAYFKY010000150.1:0-2329 GCA_964343915.1 uncultured Polynucleobacter sp.
TGGTGGGTATTTCTTTGGCGGTAACACCAGGTGTTGCTTGTTACATTCCGCTTGGACACACTACCAATGAAGACCAGCTAGATAAAGCGTATGTGTTAGAGAAATTGAAGCCATGGCTAGAGTCTGCTAACCATAAAAAGCTTGGTCAGAATCTCAAATATGACATTCATATCTTTGGTAATTGTGGAATTACGCTGCAAGGGGTAGAGCATGACACCCTGTTGCAGTCATATGTCTTAGAGTCTCATCGCAGTCATGATATGGACAGCATGGCACTTAGACATTTGGGTGAAAAGACGATTTCGTATGAGGAGGTTTGCGGTAAAGGTGTTCACCAAATTACTTTTGATCAGGTGAACTTGGAAACTGCTACTGCTTATGCTGCAGAAGATGCCGATATCACTTTGAGATTGCATCATGCGATGTATCCGGCCATCGCAGCAGATGAAAAGCTTCTAAAAATCTACAAAGACATTGAAATGCCTGCGATGCATGCTTTAGCGGTGATGGAGCGCAATGGCATCTTGATTGATGTGCCTAAGTTGGCTGCTCAAGGTCAAGTTGTTGGGCAGCGCTTATTGGAATTAGAAAAGCAAATCCATGAGTTAGCGGGTCAGCCTTTTAATATTCAGTCGCCTAAGCAGATTGGTGAAATTTTATTTGGCAAGTTAGAGTTACCAGTTGTGAAGAAGACGCCTTCTGGTGCGCCCTCGACCGATGAAGAAGTCTTGCAAAAGTTGGCGGAGAACTATCCATTGCCTGCCAGAATTTTGGATTACAGAAGTTTGGCAAAATTGCAGTCAACTTATATTGAAAAGTTGCCACGCATGGTCAATCCTAAAACTGGTCGCGTGCACACGAGTTATTCACAAGCGGTGGCAGTGACTGGTCGTTTGGCTTCTAGTGATCCTAATTTGCAAAATATTCCAGTGAGGACAGAAGAGGGTCGCAAGATACGCGAAGCCTTTATTGCTAAGCCAAACTCTGTGATGGTTTCTGCAGACTACTCCCAAATTGAATTAAGAATCATGGCTCACATTGCAGAAGATGAGAGCTTGTTAAAAGCATTTGCTGCGGGTGAAGATATCCATAAAGCAACGGCAGCAGAAATGTTCCACGTTTCTTTGGATCAAGTGACCTCTGAGCAAAGGCGTTATGCCAAAGTGATTAACTTTGGTTTGATCTATGGCATGAGTGCATTTGGTTTGGCTGGTAATTTGGGGATTGAAAGATCGGCTGCACAACAATATATCGACACATATTTCGCGCGTTACCCCGGGGTGGCTGACTACATGGCAAAAACGCGTGTATTAGCTAAAGAGCGTGGCTACGTAGAGACAGTGTTTGGGCGCCGTTTGTGGTTGCCAGAAATTAGAAGCGCTAATGGCATGAGACGGCAGGGAGCGGAGCGTGCTGCGATTAATGCCCCAATGCAAGGTACAGCAGCGGATTTGATCAAGTTAGCGATGATTGCGGTGCAGTCTTGGATTGAGCAAAATAAGCTAGAAACAAGTATGCTTTTACAGGTACATGATGAGTTGGTTCTAGAGGTGCCGCAGCATGAACTTGATTTGGTGAAAGAGCATTTGCCGCATTTAATGACTAATGTGGCGCAATTAAAAGTGCCTTTGTTAGTTGAGGTAGGTGTTGGTTTGAACTGGGAAGAAGCGCATTAAAAATATTCAATTAAAAATTTTTAAAAATACTAAAAATATTTAAAAGGAGACTGACATGGATAAGAACTTGGTGAATGAAGCAGAGTCTTTGTTAAATCCAGCAAAGACTAATCGAAGAGATTTCCTTAAAACAACTGCTGTAGCAACTATGGGTGTTGGATATGTTGCTGCCGCAGAGCCTGTGATGGCGCAAGCGATCAAAACTGACTTTGAGGGCATTGTTGCGCAAGAGGTGACTTATTCATCCAAGGGTTTTGATGTACCTGCCTACGTTGCTAGACCTAAGGCAACTCCTAAAAAAGGACTGCCCGTTATTTTTGTTATCAGTGAAATTTTTGGTGTTCATGAATACATTGCTGATGTAGCAAGACGCTTTGCAAAGCAGGGTTATTTAGCGATTGCACCTGATTTATTTGTTAGAGCTGGTGATCCTAATACTTTGGGGACCATGGCAGAAATTTTGAAAGAGATTGTTGGTAAAACACCCGATGAACAAGTGCTAGCAGATATCTCTGCCGGTATAGAGTGGGCTGGCAAAAATGGTGGCGATGCCAAGCGCGTGGGTATCACAGGATTTTGTTGGGGTGGCCGCATCACCTGGTTAGCTTGCGCGCAAATTCCTCAGATGAGAGCTGGTGTGGCTTGGTATGGTC
>CAYFKY010000151.1:0-2322 GCA_964343915.1 uncultured Polynucleobacter sp.
TGATTTGGTTTTGTGGCACCCACAACTAAGAATTTTGTTCGCAGGAGGGTTGATCAGCCATGAATCTATTCCAGATCTAATCGATGGGTCCGCACTCAAATGGCAAGTAGCGCTGCAAAATTTACAGCAACTGGATCCTCGCGTGATTATTGGTACCGGACCATACTTAAGAAATATCAAGATTAATCAGGCTAAATCAACTGCAGACCAACTAAAACTGACAAGTGATTACCTTAATGAACTAGAGGCAATCGTCAGAAAAGACTTTTTGGCAGGCGGAAATGAGGCGGATGCAGACAAGTGTCTCAATTTAGAACAATTCGCCAAAGTGAAGGGTTACAAAAAGCTTCACCCACTCAATATTCAGCGTGTTTGGCGTGAAATTGAAACCCAAGAAATGAACAAATCATCGATTTCGTCTAATTAATCGCGATTTATTCTTAAATTTGGTTGATTTAAGTATTTACCCTAATCACCTGTAAGCCCATATAGATATTGTTTATATGACAAAATTGAGGGTCTTAAAGGCGCTTTTGCCTTTTACAAATTTCGATTATTACTTCTTGGTTGGGAGAGTTTCATGAAGGTTTTAAATAAATTATTGGTAGCTGTGGGTTTGGCTGTTTTGGCCCAAGTTAGTTTTGCTCACGGTGATGTAACACCACAGGCTGTTGATACATCAAAATTGCCACAATTGGGCACAACATGGAAAGAATCAAATCCATACAGAGATACTAAAGATGGTGAGATCGTTCGTGTAGGCTCATCTGCATACAACCAAAACTGTGCTCGTTGCCACGGTCTAGAAGCCATTTCTGGTGGTATTGCTCCAGACTTAAGAAAACTAGACTCTGATTGCACTGGTCTTGCTGATGCAGCTAAAAAAGCAGCTTGCTTTAACGAAATCGATAACTACTTCAAAACCACCGTTCTTAACGGTCGCGTTCGTAACGGTGCTGTTTACATGCCTCCATTCGAAGGCGTGATGCAACAAGAAGCTGTTTGGGCTATCAAAGCTTACTTGGAAACACGTCGCGAGAAATAATTTCAGAACTGAGTAATACTGTTGTTTTAAATAATTAGAGACAAGAGATGTACATGAACAAAAAACACCTATTACGTAGTTTGATTGCCAGCGTTATTGGTTTAACGCTTAGCTTTTCAGCATTTGCTGATTTAGCAAGCGTTAAATCAAAAGGCATTTTGAAAGTTGCTGTTTACAACGACTTTGCGCCATTCTCAAATGGTCGTACCAATACTCAAGGTATTGATGTTGATATCGCTGAAGGCTTGGCTAAAAAGCTTGGCGTTAAGCTTTCGTTATTACCTTTTGATGCGGGTGAAAATCTTAACGATGATTTACGCAACATGGTTTGGAAAGGCCACTACTTAGGTTATGGTCCAGCGGATGTGATGTTGCACGTGCCTATTGATCCATTGCTAACCAATGCCAATAAGCAAGTAACATTCTTTGCGCCCTACTATCGTGAAAGCGTTTTGCTAGCGATTGACACAAAACGTGTGCCTGATTTTTCTAACCTTAAAGACTTGGTTGGTAAAAAATTATGTGCGGCTAAAGGTGAGGCTGGCGCGAATGTTTTCTTTGTTACAGACAACGGCAGCCTAACAAAGTACGTTCGCATCATGAACACCGCTCAAGAATGTACTGACTTGATGATCAAAGGCGAGGTAGATGTCATTGCTGCACGTCGTGCAGAGCTTGAGTCTGGCTTAAGCAAACATGCATCAGCTCAATTAGTTCCAGTTGAGTCACCAATTTTGCCTCCAAAAGGTTGGATTGTTGGTATGGGCATTAAAGCTGACCGACCAGACCTAGGTGAAGCTCTTGCAGTGGCTCTAGATCAGATGCGTCGCAGTGGTGAACTAGATGACATCTTCAAAAAGCACAGTGTTAAGTTTGTTTCACCATAATTAAAGCAATCAAAATAAAATGATGGGCAGATATAACAAATATATCTGCCCATTTTTATTCATATGAGCTTAAGACTTAAAGCCAACCTATTTTTTGCAGCGCTAATCATCATTTTTGTCTCAATCATGATGGCTCGCGAAATTAATAATACGCGGCGCAGCGTATGGGAAGAGATTGAGGCAGCCAATCGTGTAGCAGCGCAAGTATTAGGTCAAGTAGCTGTTATATATAGACACTCCAACGATAAGCAGGTCGTTAGCTTTCTAGAGAAATTAGGTCGAGTACGGGCTAATGAAATTGAGTACCGTGATCAACAACAAAATCTGATTTATCAATCGCCACCATCTCCGTATAAAAAAGATCGATTTGCACCTCAGTTTTATGCCGAT
>CAYFKY010000152.1:0-2313 GCA_964343915.1 uncultured Polynucleobacter sp.
CGACGCACAAATTCTTTCGCTTCCTCTGGATATTTGGTGCGATAAGTACCAAATTGACTATTCCAATCACTCTCTAAATTAGAGCCTTTGGCGGTGGCATCCCATGCTTGATACACATCGGCTGGAATCTCAAATGGAGCATGGTCCCAACCAATCGCCGCGCGCGTTGCAGCAATCTCAGCAGCACCCAAAGGTGCACCGTGAACTTTGTCTGTGCCCGCTAAATTTGGTGAACCCTGACCAATCGATGTTTTGCAACAAATGAAAGTTGGCTTATCGCTCTTCTTCGCTTGTGCAATTGCTTTGGCAACAGCATCGGCATCGTGACCATTGATATTGCGAATCACATTCCAACCATAGGCTTCAAAACGTTTTGGCGTGTCTTCAGCAAACCAGTTCACCACTTTGCCGTCAATTGAAATACCGTTGTCGTCCCACAATGCAATCAACTTATTAAGCTTGAGTGTGCCAGCCAAAGAACAAGCTTCATGGCTCACACCTTCCATCAAACAACCATCACCCAAGAACACATAAGTGTGGTGATCAACAATCTCTAAACCTGGCTTATTAAATTCTTGCGCAAGAAGTTTTTCTGCCAACGCCATACCCACTGCATTGGTAATACCTTGACCCAAGGGGCCAGTCGTTGTTTCTACACCGGGCGTGATGCCGTACTCAGGATGACCGGCAGTTTTACTGTGCAATTGACGGAAATTTTTTAACTCTTCCATTGGCAAGTCGTAACCCGTCAAATGCAATAGCGCGTATAGCAACATTGAGCCATGACCATTGGATAAAACAAAACGATCACGATTCATCCACAAAGGATTTTTTGGATTGTGTTTGAGATGTTCACCCCAGAGACCTACTGCAATTTCAGCCATACCCATTGGCATGCCTGGATGACCAGAATTAGCTTGCTGAACTGCATCCATAGCTAATGCACGAATTGCGTTAGCCATATTTTTTTGCTTAGACGACATTATTTTCCCTGCGGCTTGTTTTTGGATTTAAGCCATTTTTTGGCATTTGGCGCCAAAAAAGTCCCTATCCCTCAAAGCTCAACATTTTATCATTGGCGCCACATCCCTTATGATTGTTTTATGTCCCATTTTTATCTTCCTGGTCCTTGGCCTCAACCTGGTGTTGACATCAGCGATGAGCTGATTCTGGACGTCAAATTAGCCCATCATTTACGGGTACGCAGAATCCAAGTCGGCGAAAGCTTTCAGGTGTTTGATGGCAAAGGCTTAACAGCCAATGCATGCCTGGTCGCCATGGATAAAAAATCAGCCGCAGTACGCTTATCTGAAATTTCTCCGAATTTACGTTCGGAAACTAAAAGCCCGATTACCTTGGCACAAGGCATGGCCAGTAGCGACAAGATGGATTGGCTGATTGAGAAATCCGTAGAACTAGGCATCTCACAGGTCATTCCACTGCACACAGAGCGTTCCGTGGTTCGCTTAGATGGTGAGAGAGCCGCCAAGAAAGCCACCCATTGGGAAGGCATCCTAGTGGCCGCCTCAGAACAATCTGGGCGCAGCGTGCTACCAACTTTAGCCCCCGTTCAAAACTTACCCTTGTGGCTATCAAGCCTCAACCCTCATGACAATGCTCTACGCCTCATGCTATCTCCCAGAGCAGATAGCAGTTTGTTAAGCGTTTTAAAGCGTTGCACCCCACAAGCATTAACTTTGCTGATTGGTCCAGAAGGTGGCTTGAGCGACTCGGAAGAAGAACAAGCCAAGCGTGCTGGTTTTGTACCCGTATCGATGGGCCATCGAATTTTGCGTACCGAGACTGCAGGAATTGTCGCTTTAGCGACAATTCATACAATTTGGAATCAATTTTGATTAAGTTAACAGCTTTTAGCTGAGTTTAGGCAGTTGTTGACTTAAGTTTTAGCGGTCATTCATGAATTTCGAGGCATTAAAAAAGCCGCTCCAGATGGGCGGCTTTTTTATTTTTGTTTGACTTGGTTTAGCTTGATTCAGTTGATCAAGTTAACAACTTTTAACGATTTTTAGCGTTATTTTTAAGCGAAAGAGTAAAAAATACGGCAAGATACGCGACGATCTGCCCAGAACTCCACTGCATCACGGAACACATCGAGGAGTGTTTCACGCGCTTCTTTATCAAACTTGTGCGTGCAAGGCAAACCTTCGAGAACGATCACAAAACCAGGCTGAGGACCTGAGCGATCGATCAAAGTTGTCAATGAATCCAATAAGTTATCGAAATTTTTAGACTGTTGTCTTGGGAAATAAAACCCCTGACCAATCGACTCCAAAACTTCAGACTTGGTGATGG
>CAYFKY010000153.1:0-2308 GCA_964343915.1 uncultured Polynucleobacter sp.
CTAGGGCGTGGACATTCTGAAGGTTGGTAGCCTGCGGCTCTAAACCAACGTTTCATGTTGTCCCAAGCGCTGTTAGGGTAAATCTTTTCGGCGCGATGAGTTAACTGAATGCTTTGTGGGTTTTTCAGAATGTGTCCTAAGCGCTTCGCACTTTGATAGCGATCATCTGCTAAAGGTTCTAAGCAACGCAACACAACTTCTTGAAGCCAAGTGGGGATTTCTTTACGAATAGCGCGTGGAGGTAATGGTTCGCTCCACATTCTTTTTCTCAGACCGCTCACTGTGCCTGGGCAACCAAATGGATACTCACCGGTGAGCATTTCATAAAGCATGGCACCAATAGCAAAAATGTCACTTCGCCAATCGTTGCGGATGCCCATCACTTGCTCTGGAGAGATGTACGGAGCTGAACCAATCCCTTTGTACATGGCTTCGACCAATAAATCTGGGTAACGAGCATGGTGAGCTAAACCAAAATCAATCAAAGCAATTTGATTGTCGGGTTTTACTAGAATATTTTCAGGTTTGATATCTAGGTGAATGACGTCTTGCGCATGTAATGTGGCAATTGCGGTGGCGACGTTAGAAACAATCTGAATTGTTTTTTCAATATCACTTAAGCGTCCACCATCTTCTTTAATGATCTTATCTAATGGAACGCCTTCTAAATGTTCCATGGCGATGTATGGTTTTTTAGCCATATTGCCAGTGCCAGCGACTCTTGGAACATAAGGGCTCTTGATTGCCTTCATGATGTTCAACTCAGTCTCGAAGCCAATCAAGCTTTCAACCGGTTGATCGCGACCTACGCGAGGAACTTTTACTAAGATGGGGTAATCAATACCTTCTTTGGTGGCTTGATACAGAACTGCCATACCACCTTTATGGATAGGTTCGCCAATCAAGAACCCGTCAACTTCATTGCCTTCTTGGAATATTTCGCGGATGGACTCTAAATCTTTATTAATCGGCATTTGAATCTTATTTAAATTACTTTCCAGTTAACAAGCGATTGGCTAGCTCCGCAGGTAGACCTGCTTGGTGAACTTTATCGGCAGCCTTGTAGTGATCGTAGTCTATGCGATTAAACGTAATAAGTTCTTGATCTGGTTCAAATAATGCGTAATTGGCGGCTGGATTGCCATCGCGAGGCTGGCCCAGTGATCCTGTGACTGTGACCCATTTTCTGTGTCTTGGCATCGGCATCACTTCACCGTTGCCAGGAGCAAAACGAATCAACTTACCAACAGCGCTTTGATAGTAAACAGTGGGTTCGTGAACGTGGCCCACAAACGTGTAAGGAGTGCCTGCAGCTTCAGAGCAATGCCATGCCGCTAAACCATCATGGATGTAACCCCATTTATGAGGATTGGATGCGTTAGCGTGTACGTATGAAACATCTTCATCTTTCACAATCAAGGGCAGGCTCTTTAAAAAAGCCACATGATCATCACCCAATTGATCTCTGGTCCACTGAATAGCAGCCCAAGCATTTGCATTCATACGAGTAGAGTGGTCTGTGAAAACCGCTTCATCATGATTGCCCAATACGGCAATCGCTTTTTTCTGATCGATTAACTCCGCGACCTTTTCAATAATGGCAACGGGGTCAGCGTTGTAGCCCACTAGGTCGCCTAAAAAAACAAATTCATCGGCACCATGCTGCTCGGCATCTTCGATGCAAGCTTCAAAGGCTTCTAGGTTGCTGTGTATATCGGCAAAGAGGGCTATTTTTCGTTCGGAAGACATTTTTTAATAATAGGTTATCTAGTCTTCTATTTTCTGACAAAAGTAGTTGATTTGGGAGTCATTTTCTAAAAAGAACTCTAAATCATATAAAATCGCTAACTATGAGAATTTCTATCAAACGTCACTTGATTCATTGGATGGCTATTGCAGCTATTCTGATGGGAGCATTGGCGCCGTCGATTTCTCAAGCAATTGCTCTATCGGAGCAGGGTAAAGGCATTTCTGTAGAGGTTTGTACAACTACAGGGAGCAAAATGACCCAAATCATCAGCAGTGATGCAGATGATCAACAAATGGCTAATGAGCACTGCCCATTTTGTTTGGTTCATGGTGCCTACCACCTACCTATTGATAACACGTTGAACTTTGCTGAGCCGCAAGCTCACAATATTTATCCTCAGCTTTTCTATAAGTCACCTAAGCCATTATTTGCTTGGGTAGCACTTCCTTCTAGAGCACCTCCAACACTCGCTTAATTCTTAAGGGAACAGCTAGCAATAGTTGTTCGGTATGGAATGCGCACGCGCATTCAAAACAAGATTAAAGCGAGTAAGTCATG
>CAYFKY010000154.1:0-2245 GCA_964343915.1 uncultured Polynucleobacter sp.
TTTATAAATCTGAGTATTGCCATCTTTTGACAATGCCATAGCTAGTTGACTGCCATCCATAGACCAAGATGGCGCACTGTTATTACCCTTTTGATTGGAAAGAACTGTGCGGCGCCCAGTTGATAGCTCATGCACATAAATCACTGGCTTGCGTGACTCAAATGAAACGTAAGCCACCTTCTTGCCATCCGGTGACCAGGTTGGAGAAATGATCGGCTCATTGCTTGAGAGTGCAGGGCGCGCATTTTCACCATCAGAATCAGAAATCACCAAACGATGACTCTTACCAGAGCGAATCACATACGACAAACGCGTTGAGAAAATGCCACGCTCACCCAAGATCTTTTGAATAATGTCATCAGCAATTTTGTGACCCGCTAAACGCAAATCATCAGCAGTCACAGTGACAACTAAACCACCTAGACTTTCATTTTTACGGATATCAAATAAACGATAACGAATTTCAAAACGACCATCTGATAATTTAGTCACATTACCCACAGCCAAAGCATCGGCACCACGGTTAGACCAAGACTTGTAATCAGGATTGATATCCCAACCTAATTCTGCAGAACCTACCTCAACATTACGAATCGCGCCGCTTCTGGTTAAGTTAGAACGAACCACATCAGTTACTTTTAGCGGTAATTGGTTTTCACCAACGAAACGCATTACTGCCACAGGAAACAATGATTGACCAACACCTGTAATCTCAATATTCATTTGCGCATTCACACCACCTGAAGTGGCAATCATTGCAAATGCAATTAGGCCAACTTTGGCTAACTTCGCCAAGGAACTCTGCATCACTGAAATTAGTTTCATCATATATCTCATTAATCTTTTGGCTTAAACGTTAAACGTACTTGCTTAGGTACTTTGCCATCATCATCTTTAGGCAAAGTCTGCGCATCATCAATCGCTCTTAAAACAGCCTTATCCCAGGCTGCATCACCACTGCTTTTCAGTACTTTTCTAGCCACAATTGTGCCATCAGGTGCCAACTCCACACCCACCTCAACAGCTGGGTTACCTGCCACCAAAGATGGATTAAAGACAATCAGCGGCAAGATCTTGCGACGTACTTTATCAGCATAACCAGGTTTGGCATTACCACCACCGCCCACACCATCACCGACCACGCCACCTCGCCCACCAGCAGCACCCTCTTTACCAGCAGCAGAACGTAAGCGTGCCAATTGATCGGCACGTGCCTTATCTTGGGCTAGGGCATCTTTGCGCTCTGCCTCAGCCTTGGCTTTTTCTTTGGCCGCATCTTGTTTTTGTTTGGCCAACTTTTCTTCTTCAGCTTTTTGCTTTTTCAACTCTTTAGGGTCTACTTTTTTAGCAGGCTTTACTTCTTCTTTTTTAGGCTCAGGCTTCTTTTGAGCTTCTTTTTTCTTCTTTAGAGCGATGTCTGCTTTTTCATCAGCATCAATTTTTGGATCGACATTAGCTGGCGCACTTTTAATGACTGGAACGTTATCCCAAATTTCCGCTTCAAGCCCTGCGGGCGTTTGGCTTTTCCAATTAAGACCCACAGTTAAAAAAAGAATCAATAAAAGGTGCATCCCCATGGCCCACAAAAAGGCCTTGCCGGTTCCAGGCTCCGCCTGAAAACGTTCACGTGTAAAACTGGGGAATGTGGCAGCGCTCACTCAGTGTCTCTTAGTACTAGTTACTCTTTACCGCTAAGCCAACACGTTTGATACCGTTTTCTTTGAGGCGTGCCATCACGTCCATCACGATCTCATACTTGATAGATTTATCTGCGGCAATCACCATGGGCTGATCTGGTGTTAACTCAGCACGTTCACGAGCAAAGGCACCTAACTCAGCACGACTAACTGTTTTATCTGCCTTACCTTCACTTTTAATCAAAATAACTTCTTCAGCAGAAATGTTAATTAGCACAGGGGGCATTGGTTGTATTTGTGCGCCACCCACGGTTGGCAAACTCACAATCCCTGGGTTGACCATCGGCGTTGTCACCATAAAAATCACCAAGAGCACCAACATCACATCAATGTATGGAACCACATTGATGTCTGCCATTGCCCTTCTGCGTCCACCAGTTTTTCTAGAGATGCTTGCCATGAAAGATCCCTATTTAGCGAACTTGCTGTTGACGTTGCAAGATGTTTGAGAACTCTTCAATGAAAGTTTCAAAACGTATAGATAAGCGATCAATATCAGCTGCGTTACGGTTGTAAGCCACCACCGCAGGAATCGCTGCAAACAAACC
>CAYFKY010000155.1:0-2232 GCA_964343915.1 uncultured Polynucleobacter sp.
AGATAGGGGCGGCACCTAAAGTGCCCCAGGCTTTATTGCGCCAATCTGAACCATGGCTGTGAAGATTGCCAAACCCAGGTATCGCCCATTCTTTTTGCCCAACAGGTTTTTTTTGGGCTGCATGAGCGGCCAATGCAGATTTTCTGGCTTTGGCGAGGCGTTCTGAGATGTGAGTTGGCAGACTTTCTGAGCTTTCATCTAGCAAATCACGAGCGAGCATCGCCACGCGCAACTCCGCATTGGTCGTCGATGAATTGTTTCTAGTATCGATGCTCACAGTTTAAATCCTTGTTTTTTAAGGGCTTTCGCCAAAGATGCGGCTGCTCGAGAGCAGTGTGTTTTTACGCTACCCTCTGAGCAAGCCATTAATTTGGCTGTTTCAGAAATACCTAAGTCATCCCAATAACGCATGAGGAAGGCTTCTCGTTGACGTGCTGGTAGTTTTGAGATTTCAGTTTCCATGATTTCTATCAATTGTTTGCGCTCCAAAATGCTGGAGCCATCTTCAAATCCGAGATTTTCTTCTTTAGATTCAATGAATTCCAGCGGATCCGAGTATTCGGACTCATCCCCGCTATCTTTATTGCTGCCCTTGAGGGCTGAGAACAGGCTCACCCAGGTATTTTGGGTTTTTTGGCGTCTAAACCAGTCGAGTGTGGTGTTTTGGAGGATTCTGGTAAAGATTAAAGGAATCTCGCTGATGTCCTGCTGACCGTATTTTTCGGCCAACTTCATCATGCTTTCTTGAACAATATCCAAAGCCGCTTCCTCGTCCCGCGTAGCAAATACGGTACGTTTGAAGGATTTCGCCTCTACCTCCTTAAGGAAGTCGGACAGTTCTTTTTCAGATGCCATACCCTCTATTAGACAACGCTTAATAAACCTACCCCTAATAGGGCGTTATGCGCTAAAATCATTGGTTCGACTTACCGGACCTTTCATGAGATGGTTTTTTCCCGGATTAAGCGACCGCCACTCGAACCCGAGCCACAAGCACGGAGCCAGAGTAGCCCAAACAATTTTTTGCCGAAAATTGCAAAGGACTAAAGAAAATGAATGCAAACAACAGCGCGGAACTTTTGAACCCTGCTAACAAAAATCAAAGCCAAGACGGCCCAGAAATGATTGGTGCTGAGATCTTGGTCCATGCTCTTCATGCTGAAGGTGTGGAATATGTCTGGGGTTACCCAGGCGGTTCTGTTTTATTTATCTACGACGAAATTTTCAAACAAGACAAGTTTGAACATATCTTGGTGCGTCATGAGCAAGCGGCTGTACATGCTGCGGATGGTTACGCTCGTGCCACAGGTAAAGTAGGTGTTGCTTTGGTGACCTCAGGTCCTGGTGTGACAAATGCCGTAACTGGTATTGCTACTGCCTATATGGATTCGATTCCAATGGTGATCATCACTGGTAACGTGCCTACGGCCGCTATTGGTGAAGATGCATTCCAAGAATGCGACACCGTGGGTATCACTCGTCCAATCGTTAAACATAATTTCTTGGTTAAAGATCCAGCTGATTTGGCTTTGACTTTGAAAAAGGCTTTCCATATCGCTAGAACTGGCCGTCCAGGCCCAGTTGTGGTGGATATTCCTAAAGACGTGTCTTTCCAAAAAGCGCGCTTTAACTATCCAAGTGAATTGACAATGCGTTCTTACAACCCTGTGAACAAAGGTCACAGCGGTCAGATTCGCAAAGCGATTTCTTTGTTGTTGGAAGCTGAGCGCCCATACATCTACACAGGTGGTGGCGTGATTCTTTCTGATGCTGCTCCTGAGCTAAAAGAATTTGCTGATTTACTTGGTTACCCAGTTACCAATACCTTGATGGGCTTGGGTGGTTTCCCAGGTACAGACCCACGTTTCTTGGGTATGTTGGGTATGCATGGCACATACGAAGCAAACATGACAATGCAACATTGCGACGTTTTGATTGCTATTGGCGCACGCTTTGATGACCGTGTGATTGGTAATCCAGGCCACTTCTCAAGCGTGCCAAGAAAAATCATTCATATCGATATCGATCCATCTGTGATCTCTAAGCGTGTGAAGGTGGATGTGCCTATCGTTGGTGACCTCAAGGATGTATTGGTTGAGATGTCGGCCATGATCAAGGCCGCTGGTCCATTGAAGAACAAAGCTAAGTTGGATGCTTGGTGGTCACAAATCAATGAATGGCGTAAAAAAGATTGCTTAAGCTTTGATCGCGATTCAGAGATCGTTAAGCCGC
>CAYFKY010000156.1:0-2230 GCA_964343915.1 uncultured Polynucleobacter sp.
ATGAAGTGGTTGTCAGAAAATTCTGATTTTCTTGCTCAGCCTTTGTAATCAGGTCATTCTTAGTCAACAACACGACTAAGCCTTCGTTAAGAAAAAGCTTCATCAATCGATGAGGCTTTTTTCTTTTCTAGGAGGCAAGATGTTGTTAAATGTATTTCAATCATTCATGCGATTTATGGTCGCATCTATCGCAGGCTTATTTTTATTATGTTCTTATGCAATTGCTCAAGTAGAAGTTAATTCTGCTGATCAAACCGCATTGGAATCTGTTAGAGGGCTTGGGCCATCTAAAGCCAAAGCAATTTTGGAGGAGCGCAAAAAGAATGGGCCTTATAAAGATGCCAATGATCTCCATACACGAGTTAAGGGCATTGGTGAGAAAACCGTTGAGCGCATGATGCAAAACGGTTTAACAATTAACAATAAAGCAAGTGCTAGCGCAGAAACTAAAACTGATCGGATGGTGAAGGAGAGGGCTGTCAAGGAGCCGCCCACCAAAAGTAAGGAAAAAGAAAAACCTGCAACAGAGAAAGCAACCAAACAAAGTAGAAGGTCCAAAGAAGAGAAAAAGACCCCTTAAGGTCATGGTTTCACTCACCTTATAAAACTTAGGCATATGATGGTTATAAATCCATTAATATAGGCGTCATATGTCTATTTCACGCCCTAATTACCCCACCATTGCCCAAACGGTTGGTCGTACGCCGTTGGTTCGCTTGCAACGTATTCCAGGTGCTGGCAATACAGAACGCAATAACATCATTCTCGGCAAGTTAGAGGGTAACAATCCAGCGGGATCTGTTAAAGATCGTCCGGCTCTTTCGATGTTCATGCGTGCAGAGCAGCGCGGCGATATCAAGCCTGGGGACACTTTAATTGAGGCAACTAGTGGCAACACTGGCATTGCTCTAGCGATGGTCGCTGCGATTCTGGGTTACAAGATGATTTTGGTGATGCCTGAGAATCAAAGCGTTGAACGTCGCCAAAGTATGGCGGCTTATGGCGCCGAATTAGTTTTGACACCTGCATCTGGTGGCATGGAGTATGCGCGTGACTATGCCCTACAACTACAAAAGGAAGGTAAAGGGAAAGTACTTGACCAGTTTGGTAATAAAGATAATCCGCTGGCGCATATTGAATCAACTGGCCCTGAGATTTGGGAAGATACAAAAGGGCAGATTACGCACTTTGTCTCTGCCATGGGTACAACCGGCACCATTACGGGTGTGTCGATATACCTAAAGGAAAAAAATCAACAAATTCAAATCATCGGTGCTCAACCAGAAGACGGCTCTCAAATACCAGGTATTCGTAAATGGTCGCCAGAATATATTCCTAAAATTTATGCTGATGCCAAGGTGGATCGTATTGAGTATGTGAGCCAAGCAGCGGCTGAAGACATGACCAGGCGTTTAGCCAGAGAAGAGGGCATCTTCTGCGGTATATCAGCTGCTGGTGCGTTGGTGGTAGCGCTTCGCATTGCGGAGCGTGTAGAAAATGCAACGATTGTATTTATTGTGTGTGATCGAGGTGATCGCTATTTATCAACCGGTGTATTTCCAGCTTAATTAGCGGCTTGTTTGACTTTGGTGGATTTTTTAGAAGGCTTCTTGGAAGCCTTCTTTGTTTTTCCAGAAGACTTTTTTGTTGCCACCTCTTGCGCAGGAACTTCTCCTCTGAGGGCTTGAGCAAATTCCGCCACCGACTGAGCGTAGAAGAAGCTGCGGTTGTAGTCGCAAATGGCGATAAAGTTTCTAAGACCAATCACATACTTAACTTCTGTGCCGCCATTGCCATCTGGGCTTGGAAGATCAACTACTAGGCTAGGGGTTGTATCAGGCAGCTCAGTTTTTGGAATTATCTGATCCTTGGCTAGATCACCTAATTTCAATTTGGCTTTAGGCTCGCCATCGGCCAATTTTTTTGCAAGACTAACTACTTCATCATTGCTCTGAATATCTAAATAAATAGGCTCACCAGTAACCCAACCATGGGCTTTTAGAAAATTGGCGACGCTGGCGATAGCATCTTCTGGTGAATTTCTTAAATCAATTCGGCCATCGTTATTACCATCAACCGCAAAGCGGCGAATGCTACCAGGCATGAACTGCGGTAAACCTATTGCTCCAGCATAAGAGCCTAGTTGGTTAAGACATTTTTTAAAAGGGCTGGCTTGAGAGTTTTCTGTGCGACACAAAAGAATCAAATCTTCTAATTGATTCTTAAATAG
>CAYFKY010000157.1:0-2222 GCA_964343915.1 uncultured Polynucleobacter sp.
CTGATCCAACCATTCTGAATACCTTTCTCATCGATCAATGGTGATACGAATGTGCGGGTATTGATGCGAGTGCCATCTTTCTTTTCCAGAATAGCCTCTAAGCCAGATCTAGGAGCATTGCCAGTCAGAGCCAAAGACATTTTCTTGATTAATTCTGGGTGTAACTCCTTAGGCCAAAAGGCAAAAGGAGGAGCCATGCCAATTAACTCTTCTTTGGTCCAGCCTGTCATGTCACAAAAAGCAGGATTGACATAAGTGATCACACCATTCATGTCGTGAGCTCTCATGCCAATCGTCATGGACTCTTCCATGGCGCGCCTAAAGTTGGTTTCAGTCTGCAAATCTCTCTGAATCGAGTAGCGTTTGATATTTTGTTTCCAAACAGACCAAAGACTCCAGAGCACAAAAGTACTCAAGCCCACCACCAACCACAACAAAGTTCTATATGTGAGGTTGGTTGGAGGCGGATAAGTGCTGATGTGAAGGTTTAACTGTGATGGTGTCTTATCTAGCGTTACTTGATGCTCAATGGAGGTGGACCCTGTTTTTTTGGGGTTCGACGCAACTAGTTCTTTGCCGGATCCATCTAGAAGAACGAATCGATACAAACCATTGAGTTCGCTTGGCACCATGTGCTGCAGAATTTTCTTGGCTGAATATAAGACGGCGATACCGCCAATCACTCGGCCGGTTTGAATAATGGGTGTGACGTGCCAGAAAACATACTCTCGATCGATGCGTAGTTTGTCATCTTCGGGAAAATTGAGATAAATGACTTTGCTGTACACAGCTTTATTGGTTTCTGTTGCTTCTACAAAAACATTTGATAGCTCTTCATCTAATGGAGCTTTGATTTTTTGACGGTCGTACCATTCGTTATGGTTACTAGCAACAGGCACGGTCCATAAGCTCTTCTTGTCGCGATCAATCCATCGCAGATGAAGTATTTCTGGATTGTCTTGCATTAAGGTGGTTGAGCGCTTGAGGAATGAGTCTGGTGAACGCATCTGGTTCACTGAGTTGCTGATGTCACGACTTAGTTCTAAGAGTGTGTCTTCATTCGAAGAAAAACCTAACAAGATACGTTGTTTGGCATAGGCGCTTTCGCGATACAACGTGTATTGCTGTTGATTTTTATCTTGGTAATTGAGTGTCCAAAGAATTAATCCCATCGCCCCTGTAAAGAGGGTGATAGCCAATATGGGTGTGAATAGGAATGCGTAAGAGCTTGCACCGTATTTCAGGTGCTTACCAGTGAGTTTTTGTGTGATTGACTCAAGAGTGCGCGCAAAGACTTTATTCAACTTAACTTCTTATTGACTAGGGAAAACCATAGAAGACATGAGTTTAATTCGAGCTGACAGTAGAACTATATTTTTTTGTACTTTTAATTAGTATCGCTTTTGCTGCCGAGCAATAATATTCCATATTATGATAAATGTATTCGTTATGTGAAATATTTCTTGCTGCTGGAGGCTTGTCGTTTTTAGAATTTGTGTAGCTTCAATGAGGTCAAAAGCCTCTCAAGATCAATGCTCGACAACGAGGAGTCACAGAATGACTGCAGTTCCAGAACAAAAAAATGGATCCAACCCGATTGATGTTGATCCAATAGAGACAAAAGAATGGATAGATGCCTTAAATGGCGTCATACAAAAAGAAGGCGTCGATAGAGCAGCTTACTTAATTGATGAGCAAATATCACACGCCAGAGTCAGTGGTGTTGTGCAACCGTTTCATGCAGAAACACCTTATATCAATACGATTCCTGTAGAAAAACAAGCGAAATTACCAGGTGATCAAGAGATCGAGCATCGGATTCGTTCTTACACGCGTTGGAATGCAATGGCCTTAGTTCTCAAGGCTAATAAAGACACCAATGTGGGTGGTCATATTTCTTCGTTTCAATCTGCTGCCACTTTATATGATGTGGGCTTCAATCATTTCTGGCATGCGCCGTCTGATAAACATGGTGGTGACTTGGTGTTCGTGCAAGGACACGTGGCCACTGGCGTTTATGCGCGAGCCTATATGTTGGGTCGTTTATCAGAAGAGCACTTACTGAACTTCCGTCAGGAAGTCGATGGCAAAGGAATCTCAAGTTATCCGCATCCATGGCTCATGCCTGATTTTTGGCAGTTCCCAACTGTATCGATGGGCTTGGGCCCAATCATGGCGATTTACCAAGCTCGTTTTATGAAGTACTTACAAGATCGTGGTTT
>CAYFKY010000158.1:0-1862 GCA_964343915.1 uncultured Polynucleobacter sp.
TTGCCCAGATGCTCCCTTAGCAGGGGAGTGCCTTCGACCACTCGGCCACGTCTCCATGTAACTTTGCTGAATTAAATCAACAAGGTCACAGATTTTAAATTACTTTTGGTCTAACTCAAAAGCTTTATGCAATGCACGTACTGCTAATTCCATGTATTTCTCATCGATCAATACAGAAATCTTGATTTCGCTTGTAGAAATCATCTGAATGTTGATGCCCTCTTCTGAAAGAGTGCGGAACATTTTGCTAGCAATACCTACGTGTGAACGCATACCTACGCCCACTACTGATACTTTAGAAACTTTTGGATCGCCCAAGATTTCTTTTGCTTGAATGTGCGCTTGAACATTGTTCTTAAGCAAATCCAAAGCTTTTTGATAATCAGCACGTGGCACTGTGAAAGTAAAGTCTGTCTTACCTTCTACAGATTGGTTCTGAATGATCATGTCCACATCAAT
Organism: uncultured Polynucleobacter sp.; assembly: GCA_964343915.1. Classification (GTDB taxonomy): domain Bacteria; phylum Pseudomonadota; class Gammaproteobacteria; order Burkholderiales; family Burkholderiaceae; genus Polynucleobacter. The sequence goes on from CAYFKY010000158.1 coordinate 460, forward strand.
GTTGGCGTCCGCAATCGGGCCCAAGATTTGATATGCAATACCTGGTTTATCAGGTACACCTAAAACGGTGATCTTTGCTTCGTCGCGGGCGAAAGCAATACCCGAAATGACAGCAGCTTCCATAGTCTCTTCTTCCTCGAAAGTAATCAAAGTGCCTGAGTTCATCTCTTGCTCAAGCGGCATCAATGGATCAGTCAATGATGACAACACACGTGTCTTCACACGGTATTTACCAGCAAACTCAACTGAACGAATCTGTAAAACTTTTGAACCCAAGCTAGCCATTTCTAGCATTTCTTCAAAAGTGATCTTGTCTAAACGGCGTGCATCTTCACACACACGTGGGTCTGTTGTGTAAACACCATCCACGTCGGTGTAAATCAAGCACTCATCTGCATTCAATGCAGCAGCAACAGCCACAGCAGATGTATCAGAACCACCGCGACCTAAAGTCGTGATGTTGCCCTTCTCATCCACACCTTGGAAACCTGTAATAACAACAGCCTTACCAGCTTTTAAATCAGCCAATACTTTGTTGCCATCAATGCCCTGAATACGTGCTTTGGTGTATGAAGAGTCAGTCTTAATCACCACCTGCCAACCAGCGTAGCTGATTGCAGGCACACCCTGCGCTTGCAAAGCAAGCGCTAATAAGCCAGAACTCACCTGCTCACCTGTCGAGGCGATTTGGTCTAGCTCACGTGGGTCAGGATTGGCATTGATCTCTTTAGCCAAACCCAAAAGACGGTTGGTTTCTCCAGACATCGCTGAAGGAACAACGACCACCTGATGACCGGCTTTCATCCATTTAGCAACGCGCTTGGCCACGTTCTGAATGCGCTCAACTGAGCCCATCGACGTGCCACCATATTTATGAACAATTAGAGCCATTTATTGAAATTATCGTAAAAATCGCACCACAGGGGTGCGTAATCAAACAAAAGTGTGATTTTACACGTTTACGCGCCACTCAGGGCTAATTCGGGGTCCTTGAGTGGTTTGCCAGTCGGCAGAGATGCCAATCCCAGCTACTGCGACCAACTCATCCCCAATGTAGAGCAAAGGGATGTCTCTTTGCCATGGCGGGATGTTGGCTTCCTGAAATAGGTTTTTCAGGCTTTTTCTAGGGCGCTTTAGGTCTACCTTGAACTTCTCTCCACCTTGTCTTGCCATGGTGTTGATGAGACCTTTGGTCTTGGCTTCATTGAATCGTTGTTTTGCAATACCTGGCAATTTACTGTTGCTTGGCAGTTGCTTAAAGATCCACTCACCTTCTAGTTCTGTATTTTTTTTACTGGTACTTGCTTGTTGCTCGTGATGGATAGATAGAGTGCCACGCCATAAACGAATTAAATGACTGTCGTGCTCCCATTGCAATTGGCTATCTACTCTACTTTGCTGCA
>CAYFKY010000158.1:1872-2186 GCA_964343915.1 uncultured Polynucleobacter sp.
ATCATGGGGCGTAAATCTTTAGCCGCCAAACCCAGTTGCTCCATCCTAAAATGAATCGCTGCCACGGGGTCAGGCAAATCTATAGCGAATGCCTTACGCTCATAAGCCTCAACCAAAGTCACCAAGATATCTAATCGATCCCCCTGAACCGTTCCTTTTTTGGCACCCATCAGAGACTCAATCTCTTTGAGCGCATTTTTGTAGTCTTTTTTTGTCTTAATAGGTTTGATATTCACAGCAACTCCAAAATCAGCTTAATACAAACAACTTTCACTTCCAGTAAGTAAAGTTATCCCCATATTTTAGTCCCAATA
>CAYFKY010000159.1:0-2159 GCA_964343915.1 uncultured Polynucleobacter sp.
ACCAGTGGAGCATCTCCCGTCATACGCAACTGGCTATTTGATGCCTGGATTCCCCATGCGCCCTTTAATGTGCCAAAGGCAGTATTGATTGGCACCAATGTTCCACCAAAGTGCCCCTCCCAACCTTTGTTTTTAAAAGTTGCCTCAAGCGCAGAGCCTGCCAATTCATCATGCTTGTAATCTGTATGAGATATCGACCCATGCAACGAACTAATAAATCCCAACTTGCCATCCAAATTTCTTTGCTCAGCGCCAAAAGTCACTCTATCTTGTTGCATTTTGATGCGTGTAGGGCTGCCATTTTCAAACAGACTGGTGCCGTAATCATTTCGATATGTATCTAGCGATAGGCCCGCGTATCCATGTTCAGACGTGGCAGATGCCCCAACAGATCCCGATTGCTGATCAGAATTACTATTTAGTAACTTTGAGCCTTCCTTTGAGGCATCAGATCTAAGCACGTTACCCGGTATGCGCAAGTTATCCGTTTTTCGATATGCAGCATCGGCATGTATTGCTAATTGACCATTACCTGTATTTAAAAGAGCTGCGCCAGATCTTTCCATCTCCGAGCCACCCACACGAAACTCGGCTCTACCATCAACGCCATTAACTGGCGACCTTGGTATACGGTTATCAATGATATTGACTGCGCCACCAATGGCACTGCCTCCATACTGCAGCGCTGCGGGTCCACGGACCACTTCTATTTGCTCAACTAATAATGGGTCAATGGCAACAGCATGGTCTGCAGATAAGGATGAGACATCTAAACTGGCGCCACCGTTGTTCATGATGCGCACACGATCTCCATCTAATCCACGTATCACTGGACGGCTGGCATTGGGTCCGAAGTTGGTTGAGCTAATGCCTGGCAAATGATTGAGTGTCTCGCCCAACGTACTACCTTGTTTTTTTGCAAGCTCGTCGCCACGTAAAACACTCACCGGAGCAACCAAATCATTAATGTCGCCACCCAGTGGATTAGCCGTCACCACAACCGCATCTAAAGTTTGATGGGCAAAACTGGCTTCATTTGTAATCACCAACAAAACTGCCAAAGATGTGGCAGTACGCCTAAATACTTTCATGTAAATCTCCTAACAATGCGCAAAACACCAGCTAGGCTGGCACAAGGTTTATGCGTGTTTGTTAGGTGGACCCCTCGCATCAAAAGCGCTATAGGCTTCTATTGAGGCTTGATGTGATTCGTAGAACTTCTCGGCAACATGCTTTGCATGATTGAGTATGTGAGATTCTGGCGTGACCGTTAAAGCATAGGCCAGAGTTATTGAGTCATACGCTGCGCAATGATGAAAATCTCTTTGCTCTGCTTTTGATTGATTGCTTTGAGCTGGGTGGCCATTTGATTCAAAAGCAACAACCAACTCCGTATGATGCGCATGCTCAATTGCATGAACAAAGCCCTGCCACTGGGCTTGTAAAAGCCCAATGCAGATTAGTAATGCTATTGAAATTAGTCTAAGTGACCTTGTCACTTTGTCGCCTACTAAGTATTAGTTGCCGAACAGCTTCTGACGCAACTCGCGACGCTCTTGAGCTTCAAGAGATAAATTAGCAGTAGGTCTTGCCAATAAACGTGGAATACCGATTGGCTCACCAGTTTCTTCACACCAACCATACTCACCTGATTCAATACTCAAAAGAGATTGTTCAACTTTCTTCAAAAGCTTGCGCTCACGATCACGTGTACGCAACTCAAGCGCATGCTCTTCTTCAATCGTGGCACGATCTGCTGGATCAGGAACCAAAACATTCTCTCGCAAATGCTCTGTTGTTTCATTTGCATGCATCAAAAGATCAGCTTTTAGTGCCAACAACTTGGTTTTAAAAAACTCTAACTGAGCAGCGTTCATGTAGTCTTTTTCAGACATCTTCAACAAATCTGCTTCGGTCAATGGTTTCTTGCTCATTTCATGTCCTTTCAGGACTTTTAGTCTTATAACGCCACACTTTGCAACGCCCAAATATTACATAATTTATAAATGCCTCTGGGCGCGGAATTCTACTCTAATCCCGCTAGATTACACCAAACATGTTTCTAATCCACCTAATAAAACATCTTTAGGCAAATCTGTCCCTATAAAGACCATCCGGGTTTCTTTCTTTTCCTTGCCCCATGGAGCCCCCAAGTCAGA
>CAYFKY010000160.1:0-2130 GCA_964343915.1 uncultured Polynucleobacter sp.
ATGTTATTACCTGACGAGCAAATTGCTGAGGTATATAACAAGGAAGTTGCACCAAACATTAAAGCTGGCGCTGCTTTGGCATTCGCTCACGGTTTTAACGTTCACTATGGTCAAGTAATTCCTCGCGCTGACGTTGACGTGATCATGATTGCTCCAAAGGCTCCTGGTCATACAGTACGTGGCACATACGCTCAAGGTGGTGGTGTTCCTCATTTGATCGCTGTTCATCAAGACAAGACTGGTTCTGCACGTGATGTTGCTTTGTCATACGCAACAGCTAACGGTGGTGGCCGTGCTGGCATCATCGAAACAAACTTCCGTGAAGAAACTGAGACTGACTTGTTCGGTGAGCAAGCTGTTTTGTGTGGCGGTACAGTTGAGTTGATCAAAGCTGGTTTTGAAACTTTGGTTGAAGCTGGTTACGCTCCAGAGATGGCTTACTTTGAGTGCTTGCACGAGTTGAAGTTGATTGTTGACTTGATCTACGAAGGTGGTATTGCCAACATGAACTACTCAATCTCTAACAATGCTGAGTACGGTGAGTACGTGACAGGCCCTCGCGTTGTGACTGAAGATACTAAGAACGCAATGCGCCAATGTTTGAAAGATATTCAAACTGGTGAATATGCTAAGAGCTTCATTTTGGAAAACAAGGCAGGCGCTCCTACTTTGATTTCACGTCGTCGTTTGACTGCTGAGCATCAAATCGAAGAGGTGGGTGGTAAGTTGCGTGCGATGATGCCTTGGATTGCTAAAAACAAGTTGGTTGACCAAAGCAAGAACTAAGACAGACTAGCTAAAAGATCCAGAAAGAGAGACAAGATGGCCGTTCATTATCCGCACCCAATCATTGCAAAAGAAGGCTGGCCGCATGTGGCCATCGCAGGTTTTGTTTTGTTTGTGGTTCACTCGAGTTTTGGCGGCACATGGTCTTGGCCTTTCTGGATTATTTTTGCTTTTGTGTTGCAATTCTTTAGAGATCCGGGACGTTTAGTTCCGCTCGTTAAAGATGCCGTGTTATCTCCAGCTGATGGTCGAGTGATTATTGTTGAAAAGTCATTCGATCCATACGCTAATCGTGAAGCGCTAAAAATCAGTGTTTTCATGAATGTATTTAATGTTCACTCAAACCGTTCTTCAGTTAACGGTACGGTGAAGAAAATCGAATATTTCCCAGGGAAGTTTGTAAATGCTGACTTGGATAAGGCTTCCACTGAAAATGAACGTAACGCAGTGGTGATTGATGCAAATGGTCAGACTGTGACCTTGGTTCAAGTTGCAGGCTTAATTGCACGCAGAATTCTTTGTTACGCACACCTTGGCGATAAGCTTAAAAAAGGTGAGCGTTATGGCTTTATTCGTTTCGGTTCTAGGGTTGATGTGTATTTGCCATTAACTGCTGAGCCAATGGTGAGTGTGGGCGATAAAGTATCTGCCACAAGCACGGTACTAGCCAAATTGCCCGGATTGGACTAAAAAGTAGTCTATGACTACATTTAGACGCAGAAAATTACGCTCTACAAAGAGCCTGTCGAATAACGTTACCCCGTTACGTCAGGGTGACTGGAGTGCTACAGACTCAGAAGACCAGTCTCGGCCTCGTAACCGCGGCATCTATTTGCTGCCGAATGCCTTTACAACCGCTAACTTATTTTGCGGTTTCTTCGCTGTGGTTCAGGCCATGAACCAACGTTTTGAAATTGCAGCTATTGCCATCTTCTTTGCTTTGGTGATGGATGGCATGGATGGTCGTGTAGCTCGAATGACCAATACTCAAAGTGCCTTCGGTGAGCAATATGATTCTCTAACTGATATGGTTTCTTTTGGTGTGGCGCCTGCTTTGATTGCTTACGAGTGGGTATTAAAAGATTTGGGTAAGTGGGGTTGGTTAGCGGCGTTTGCCTATTGTGCGGGTGCTGCTCTACGTTTGGCCCGCTTTAACACCAATATTGGTGTGGTTGATAAAAGATTTTTCCAAGGTTTACCAAGCCCTGCTGCCGCATCATTAATTGCTGGTTTTGTGTGGTTGGCTGTCGATAACAAACTTCCAATCAAAGAATTGGCTTTGCCATGGGTGATGTTTGTTCTAACTATCTATGCTGGCATCACCATGGTCTCGAACGCGATGTT
>CAYFKY010000161.1:0-2115 GCA_964343915.1 uncultured Polynucleobacter sp.
GCAAGATCATGAAGATTGCCAAAGAGCCAATCTCTATGGAAACACCAATTGGTGATGATGCAGATTCAAATCTTGGCGACTTCATTGAAGACACGAATACGCTGGCACCTGCAGAAGCTGCATTGCATGACTCAATGCGTGACGTGGTGAAAGATATTCTTGATTCATTAACACCACGTGAAGCCAAAGTTCTTAGAATGCGTTTCGGTATTGAAATGAGTACGGATCACACATTAGAAGAAGTGGGTAAGCAATTTGACGTAACGCGTGAGCGCATTCGTCAGATAGAAGCCAAAGCTTTGCGTAAAATGCGTCATCCAAGCAGAAGCGACAAACTAAAGAGCTTCTTAGAGGAAGATTGATCAATCAGGGCCCTTAGCTCAGTTGGTTAGAGCAGAGGACTCATAATCCTTTGGTCCGCGGTTCAAGTCCGCGAGGGCCCACCAGTAGTTAAAACCCCCATCAGTAATGTTGGGGGTTTTGTTTTTTTAAGCATTTCTTGAGCTTTAATACCTTATACTTATTTCACAATTCTCTAGTGATTCATTCGTTTAATAAGATCGGAGCACATACATGAAACGCTTTCTTTGGGTATTAATTTCAGCAGCTCTTGCTTTGGGCGTTGTAGCTTGCTCTAAGGGTGATGATTCCAAACAAATTAAAGTGGCGGTTTCGCCCGCATCTCCTCCGATGTTGTTTGATGACAAGGGGAAAATCGTTGGCGTGGACATGGATTTATTCCAAGGTTACTGTCAAGCTCGCGGTTGTACGATTAAGGTAACTCCTTATGACTGGGCAGGTATGTTGGGTGCGGTATCTAGTGGACAGGCTGATGTGGCGTTCTCTGGCATCTCTATTACTGATAAGCGCAAAGAAGTGATGGACTTTTCTCAGCCTTACTATGACAACGCTTGGCACTTGGTGAGTCTTAAAAATAAAAACATCAAAATCACAGATCTTAAGCAGTTGAAGAAATACTCCATTGGGTATCCACGTGGCATGGCTTATGACGATCTCATTAAAAATGAGTTGGAGCCTAAGGGTTACTACACATTAAGCAAGGTAAAACTTTATCCATCTTATGCAGAAGTGATCACTGATCTTCAAAATGGTAATTTGGATTTGGCTTTCATTGAAGAGCCAGTATTCTTGAATTATCAAAACAAACTAAATTTACCTGTGCAAAGTAGTTATGTGTTCACAGGCTTTGATCAGTTGGGCTTTGCTTTTGCTAAGGGTTCAAAGTTGCGTGATGATTTTGACAAATACCTCAAAGAGATTGGCCCTGAAAAGGTCAAAGCAACTCTTGATAAGTGGATGAAATAAAACATTCATTCATAACGCCATCAGAAAGATCAGCTCGTGACTTTCTATGACATCCTTGCGCAACTCGCGCAAGGAGTCTCGTACACAGTGTTGGTGACGCTGGTTTGCTCTGCTACTGGTTTGGTTGTTGGACTTGTTTTATCGAGTCTGAGACGTCTTCATTTCCCTGGAATTAACCCGCTGATAGATGGGTACGCCTATGTTTTTAGGGGGGTGCCAGTATTGGTGCTACTGTTCATTGTTTATTTTGGCTTACCTGGAATCGGATTTAAAGTGCCACCTTTATTAGCCATGGCTTTAAGTCTTGGTTTGGTGGCTTCCGCCTATTTGGCTGAAGTATTTCGAGGGGCATTTAATTCAGTAGACCCTGCTGAAATTTTGGCAGGTGAGGCGATGGGCATGACGCGATTGCAGGTTTTGGTTCATATTGAATTGCCTCAAATGCTTAGGTTCTCCGTACCTGGCATGGTTAATGAGTTCACAACTGTTTTAAAGTTTTCACCATTTGCTTATACGGTGGGTATTCCAGAAATCACCAAGCAAGCCATGACTTTAACGGCGACCACATTGCGTGGCATTGAGATTTATTTGGCGGTGGGTGTTTTGTATTTTGTTATTTACAGAATTTGTTTGATTGGTGTTCAAGCCCTGAGTAAGCGTTATCAAATTCCTGGTATGGGCTCTGTGTGAGTTAATTGAATCAATATTTAAGTGAGATAAACGAGTGGCATTAATTCAGGTAAGAGATCTTGTTAAAGAATTTGATGGTCAAAAAGTACTATCAAATAT
>CAYFKY010000162.1:0-2112 GCA_964343915.1 uncultured Polynucleobacter sp.
AACGCAGTTTGAGTCTTAATATTGATACTATTTGAATCCATAACCTCAATCGTAACCTACACGGTGCTAACATCGCTTAATGAGCTTATCAGTCATCCTAATTACTAAAAACGAAGAAGCCAATCTCAAGGACTGCCTTGAGAGCGTTTCTTTTGCTAACGAGATTATCGTCGTTGATAGTCAAAGTAGCGATAAAACCCAAGAAATTGCCAAATCCTTTGGCGCCAAACTTGAAATTACTACTGATTGGCCAGGTTTTGGTCCGCAAAAAAATCGTGCGCTTAACTTAGCCACCCAGGAGTGGGTGCTATCGATTGATGCTGATGAAAGAGTGACCTCAGAGCTTAAAAAAGAGATTTTGGCAGTGATCTCATCAAAAGAATCACTGAATTGCTATGCAATACCAAGATCCTCTTGGTATTGCGGTCGTTTCATGAAACATTCTGGATGGTATCCAGACTATGTTGATCGCTTATTTAAGCGTGGCACAGCAAAGTTCTCCGACCACTTAGTGCATGAACGTTTATTACCTTCGGGATCCGTTGGTCAACTACAGAATCATTTTTTGCACTATAGCTTCAAAGACTTCTCTCAAGTTTTGAAAAAAATCGATGCCTACTCAACTGCATCAGCAGAACAAGCCTACCTCAAAGGTAAACGATCATCAGTGGGCAAAGCAGTAGGACACGGTCTATGGGCCTTTTTTAGAACATATGTACTACGACTAGGCTTTTTAGATGGTGCGCAAGGCCTGGCATTGGCAATATCTAATGCTGAAGGCACTTACTATCGTTACATTAAAATCTGGCTACTAGAACAATCCGGAAAATCCAAGTGATTAGCGTTTTACTAGCAACCTATAACTGGCCAGCAGCTCTTTCTCTGTGCTTACAAGCTCTAAGGGAGCAAACCAATAGAAATTTTGAAATCATCATTTGTGATGATGGCTCAAAAGATGAAACCAAAACACTTATCGCGGAATTTCAAAAAGACTTTCCGGTTCCGATAAAACATCTATGGCAAGAAGACGATGGTTTTAGAAAAACATTAATTCTGAATCAAGGTATTAAATCTGCCAATGGTGAATATCTAGTTTTTTTAGATGGTGACTGCATTCCACAAATTGACTTCATTGACCAACATTTAAAACTGTCTGAAAAGAACCATCTTGTCACAGGAAGTCGAATTCTAAGTAGCCAACAATTAACCAACAATCTCTGTTCTAGCGGATATTGGTCGCATCAAAAATTAAGAAGCAACGCTCTTGCATGGGGCTTCAAAGGTCACTTAAATAAGTGGCTTCCGCTTTTTATCAAGTTACCCAACTTTTCAGGTCGCCTATATAAAAAATTTGAGTGGCGACGAATTAAAGGTTGCAACATGGCTTGCTGGAAATCTGATGCTGAAGCGATTGGCGGGTTTGATGAGTCTCTTTTAGGCTGGGGACATGAAGATGCTGACTTTATTTTTAGACTTCAAAAAAATGGGGTCATCAGAAAATCAGGGGCATGGGCAACTGAAGTAATCCACCTGTGGCACAAAATGGCCGATAAAGAAACAGCTGAAAAAAATGCTGCTATCGTCAGAGCCAAAATTCTTGCAAAAGCCCAATAAATTATTCGTGACATGCGCATAAAAAAAATAATTATCATCGCTACTCGCCAAATTGGCGACACACTGATTACTACACCATTAATAAGTGCCGCCAAGAAACTATGGCCTGATGCTCAGATTGATTTTTTTGGTTTTGAAAATAGCCTGTCGATGTTGAGTGGCAACCCAGATGTTCATCGTGTTATTGGCACAAATAGTCGCCTTAAGTTCAAAGATTATTTAAAGCAATTTTTTGCCTTATTCAAGAGATATGACTTAGCTGTCATCACCCAACCAAGTGACCGTGCTTACATCTATGGCCTAGTTGCAGCTAAAAAGCGCGTTGGCGTTATTCCGAACGAACCAAAATTAAATTGGTGGAAGAAGAAGGTTTGCCTTCATACAGTTGAAGTTGATTACTTTCAACAACATGTTATTACAGAAAAAATTCGATTATTGGAAACATTTGCCACTGAGAATCAATTATTTGAAGACGGCATCTCCGTGACGCCCCCTGCT
>CAYFKY010000163.1:0-2104 GCA_964343915.1 uncultured Polynucleobacter sp.
ATTGAAAAATTGGCTTTCACCCAAGGGTGTTCACCAATCAAATAACCCAAACCCGTTAAACCCACCACCCACAAGAGGCCACCAATCAGGTTATAGGTAGCAAAGCGCGGGTATGACATCTGTGCAACCCCCGCAATGAATGGCGCAAAGGTTCTAATGAACGGCATGAATCTGCCAACGACAATGGTAATGGGCCCATGCTTTTCATAAAAAGCATGGGTTTTATCAAAAGCTTCTTTGTTAAACCAACGTGAGTCTTCCCAAGCAAATACTTTGGGACCGAACCATCTGCCAATCGAGTAATTCAGAGCATCCCCTGCTACTGCTGCAATGAGCAATAGAACCAATAGGACTGGCAAACTCATGCCACCAACAGCAGCAATCGCACCTGCGACAAACAACAAAGAATCGCCCGGCAAAAATGGCATTACTACCAAACCAGTTTCAACAAAGATGATGGCAAACAATAAAACGTATACCCAAGCACCCCACTGATCAACCACCGTGACCAAGTGCTTATCTAAATGTAAAAACAAATCTAGCAGGTAAGCCAAATCCATTACTGAAACACCACAGTGCTCTTACCGTTTAAGAGAATGCGATGCTCTGCATGCCAACGAACAGCCCTAGATAAAGCCATACATTCCACATCACGACCCACGGCTGCCAATTGATCAGGATCCATGGAGTGATCAACGCGTTCGACACCCTGCTCAATGATTGGACCTTCGTCTAAATCAGTGGTCACATAATGGGCTGTAGCACCAATCAATTTAACGCCACGCTGATGTGCTTGCCAATAAGGCTTGGCACCCTTAAAACTTGGCAAAAATGAGTGATGAATATTGATGGCTTTGCCAGATAATTTTTCACATACTTTGGGTGACAAAATTTGCATGTATCTGGCTAACACAACTAAATCTATTTTTTTCTGATCGATCAATTGCAACAATTGTTGTTCTTGCTCATCTTTGCGCGCATCAGTTGCAGACGATAGCGGCATGTAATGAAATGGGATGTTGTAGGTATTAGCCAATCCTTCAAAATCTTGATGGTTTGAAACAATGCCTGCAATTTCAATCGGCAAATAACCGCTGTGCGTTCTAAATAAGAGGTCATTCAAACAATGCCCTAATTTAGACACCATGATCAATACTTTGGGTTTGCTCGCAGCATCAAAAAGCTCCCAGTCCATTTGGAACTGTTCTCCCACGGACGCAAAAGCAGACCTCAATTGATCCAAGTTGAGGGTTTGATTGGTCTGCGCAAAATGCACCCTCATGAAGAAACGATTCGTGAATGTATCGCTAAATTGGGCAGAATCAAGAATATTGGCCGTCTCAGTGAATAGAAAGTGACTCACCGCATGGACAATACCAGGGCGATCAGGACAGGCAATTTTTAGAATAAAACCTTGTGTAGACATACCGCCATTATCCATAAAGCGCTGATTTAGAGCTAAAAATTCGCTATCAATGCCTGATGAAGGCTTAAACTTACACTTTTGATATTTAAATATAGAAGGTTTAGATATGGGCATTCAATCTGTTGGCATTATTGGCGCCGGAACTATGGGTAATGGTATTGCCCAAGCGTGCGCAGTTTCTGGATTAAATGTGGTGATGGTCGACATCAGTGATGCGGCTGTACAAAAAGGCTTGGCTACGATTTCAGGCAGCTTAGATCGCCTCATTAAAAAAGAAAAAATGACAGAAGCAGAAAAATCTGCCGCTCTCTCTCGTATCAAAACCAGCACCAACTATGCCGACTTCAATAGCACTCAAATGGTGATTGAAGCGGCCACTGAAAACTACGAACTGAAATTAAAGATTTTGAAACAGTTAGATGGCATTGTTAGTAAAGACACCATCATTGCCTCAAACACCTCATCTATCTCTATTACACAAATGGCTGCCGAAGTGAGCAACCCAGAGAGATTCATTGGTATGCACTTCTTTAACCCAGTGCCCATGATGGCGTTGGTAGAAATCATTCGTGGTCTACAAACAAGCGATGCGACTCACGCATTGGTACAAAACATGGCCAAGGATTTAGGCAAAGAACCTATTACTGTCAAAAATGCTCCTGGTTTTGTGGTGAACCG
>CAYFKY010000164.1:0-2066 GCA_964343915.1 uncultured Polynucleobacter sp.
GGTACGTTTAGCCAAAGGTGAGTCAATTGGTTCGCAATTGACTGCCAAAAAATAAGACGAATTAACCAATCAAGGTTTTAAGAAGGGAATAATTTCTTTCGCACTTCTGCGCGGAATTGAGTTCTCGCAGAATGCGTCTTGTATCAAAGCTGAGTGGTAACGGTTATAGCTATTACTTTTAACTGCTTGCCAACGACTGCTCGGTGACTTAACCCATTGATCATCTTTTTGCATCGTGGCATATAAGCGCCATTCATGGGTTTCACAACGAATGCCCTCATAGGTCACTTGCTTTGCGCCGGTTGGACTAGTGATCACAATCACATAACGAATGACCTCGTCTTTGCCAAAAGCGATTGAATTAGCATCAATAGCAAATGTTAGAGGTGTATTAGGTGAGACATAAAAAGGTTTTAAATCTTTAGATGGTGGTGCAGTTGGAATTTTGACCTGAGTCTCTTCCCAAAAACGCGGCGCATCTGGATCATTTTCATCAGCAGGATCGGCTGTTCTGTATTGAGCAACAGCGCTCAAGCTAACCATAGCTAGAGCGCATAAAAGATATTTCACCCAATTCTTGTGTGGTTGACTAGTGATCAAGAGTTCTCCGAATCTTTTTTAGCATCATGAGGGTTTGATCTATATAAATCCAATGGTGACCCCCAAGGCATCATCATCATTCTTGGACCGCGTGCGATATATCTAGCCAGTTCTGATAGGGCTAGTTCATAAACTTCACGCTTAAAGTCAATCACAACATCTAGTGGAATCCAGTAGGGGCTCCAACGCCATGCATCGAATTCTGGATGATCGGTGGCGCGCAGGCAAACATCGCTATCGCGACCCACCATGCGCAATAAAAACCATATTTGTTTTTGACCACGATAAGCTTGACGGGTCGTGCGACGACCGGATGAAGAATTGGATCGGCGCAGGAATTCAGCTGGCACGTCATAACGTAGCCATTCGCGAGTACGCCCAATAATTTGAACGTGTTGCGGCTCTAAACCGATCTCCTCATGCAACTCACGATACATCGCTTGTTCTGGGTTTTCACCGTGTTGAATACCACCTTGTGGGAATTGCCAAGAATGTTGGCCAACACGTTTCCCCCAAAATACCTCGTTACGTTGATTGAGTAGAACGATGCCGACGTTGGGTCTATATCCCTCTCTGTCGAGCATATTCGTGCCCTAATCCTTTAATCCTTTAAAATCAATAAATTGATTATAGCTATATAGCTAACCCATATATTTTATAAAGTGAACCATGAAAGCATCTCAGTTTTTTATTAGAACCTTAAAAGAAGCCCCAGCGGACGCAGAAATCGTTTCTCATAAGCTCATGATGCGTGCTGGCATGATCCGTAAGTTGGGCGCCGGTATCTATAACTATATGCCTATGGGTTTAAAGGTGATTCGCAAGGTCGAAGGCATTATTCGTGAAGAAATGAATCATGCGGGTGCCGTTGAATTATTGATGCCAGTGGTGCAACCTGCCGAGCTTTGGCAAGAAACAGGTCGTTGGGACAAGATGGGTCCAGAGCTTTTGCGTATCAAAGACCGCCACGATCGTGACTTTTTGATTCAGCCAACTTCTGAAGAAGTGGTGACAGATATTGCACGTCACGAAATCAAAAGTTACAAGCAGTTGCCAGTGAACTTCTATCAAATTCAGACTAAGTTCCGTGATGAGCGTCGTCCTCGTTTTGGCATCATGCGTGGTCGTGAGTTTTGTATGAAAGACGCATACTCTTTTGACCGTGATGTTGAGGGGATGAAGGTTTCATATGCCAAGATGTTTGAGGCCTATACACGTATTTTTAAACGTCTAGGCCTTAACTTCAGAGCGGTTAATGCAGACAATGGTGCGATTGGTGGTACTGGTAGTCAAGAGTTTCACGTGATTGCTGAAACTGGTGAAGACGCAATTGCTTACTGCCCGACTTCTGACTATGCAGCCAACATTGAAACTGCGGAAGCTTTGTCGTTAATAGCTAACCGCGCCGCTCCTACTCAAGAAATAACATTAGTTCCAACCCCAGGTCAAAGCAAGTGTGAAGATCT
>CAYFKY010000165.1:0-2045 GCA_964343915.1 uncultured Polynucleobacter sp.
GTTCTAACTGGCATTCCAGTCAGAGCCGATGTGGCCATGACTGGTGAAATCACATTGCGTGGTGAAGTATTGCCAATTGGCGGCTTGAAAGAAAAGCTATTGGCAGCTCATCGCGGTGGTATCAAGTTGGCTTTGATTCCTGAAGAAAATATCAAAGATTTAACTGATATTCCTGATAACGTGAAGAATGCCATTGAGATCGTGCCAGTGCGCTGGATTGATAAGGTGTTGGAATTGGCGCTTGAAAAAATGCCAGAGCCATTGCCTGAGTTAACTCCAGAAGAAATCGCTAAAGCTGCAGAGGCAAGTAAGACTGCCCAAGCTGGCTCAGGCGAGGTGTTGAAGCACTGATCAAGACAGTAAGACCCTGACACAAGCGGCATAAAAAACCATTTGTGTCAGGACAAACATTAACTCAAAAGTTGAAAAAATTTGCAGTGAAGGTGAAGGTGCTGTATACTCTCGTCTTCTCTGTGGGTGCTTAGCTCAGTTGGTAGAGCGTCGCCCTTACAAGGCGAATGTCGGGAGTTCGACCCTCTCAGCACCCACCACAGATTTCTTCTGACTTTTTCTACGTCAAACCTACCAAATCCATGCTTGAATCGATCCGTAAGTACCAAAAATTACTGATGGGGCTTTTGCTCTTACTCATTTTGCCGTCCTTTGTTTTTGTGGGCATTCAGAGCTATATGCGCGACATGGGGCAATCTAGTGATTTGGTCAAAATTGATGGCAAGAGTATTACTCGTCAAGAATTAGATATGGCTGTAAAAGCCAGAGCTGATCGTCTCCAGCAACAACAAGGGCGGATTGATGCAGCGATGGTCAATAGCGTGCCATTCAAGCAATCAGTCTTGGGTGAGATTGTTCAGCAACGTCTATTGGCCTACGAGCTGAAGTCTCTAAAGTTGGCAGTCAGTCCAGAAGCATTGGCACGTGATTTAACCCAAATTCCTGAAATCAAGGCCTTATACAGGGACGGTAAATTTGATAATGAGCGTTATGTACAACTCTTAAAGAGCAATGGCATGACCGTAGATCAATTTGAGGGCACACGTCGTTATGAGTTGATGACACGTCATGTATTGACCTCAGTGATGGCAACTGGGATTGGTTCACGCAGGGTGGCTGAAAAAGTATCACAAGCACTCGAGACTGAGCGTGAAGTTCAGGTATTGCGTTTTACTCCAGCTGACTTCTTGTCTAAAGTGAATCCTAGTCAACAAGATCTAGAAGCTTATTACCAAGCTAATGTGTCAGCCTATCAAGCCCCTGAAACAATTGATGTTGAATATGTTGTTTTGCAAGCGGATACGAAAGATGCAAAATCTTATGCTGAAAAAGCTGACTTGTTTGCCAATATGGCTTATGAACAGCCTGACAGTCTTGCTCCAGTAGCTAATCGTTTGAAGTTATCTGTTCAAGCATACAAAGGTGTGACGCGTGGTGGTGCTAATGCGTTAGGAGCCGATCATCCACTCAATAATCCTAAAGTTTTAGCTGCGATTTTTAGTGATGACGCCATCAAGAATCGTCGCAATATTGAAGCTCTTGAGTTAAGCCCTGGTAAGCTGATTTCTGCACGTATTACAGGTCACCATCCTCAATCTGCGATGCCATTTAATGCAGTGGCTCCGGATGTGAAAAAGCAAGTGAGTCTGAAGATGGCACAAGATTTAGCCATTAAGACTGGCCAAGATAAGTTACAAGCATTGCAGAAAAATCCTGCTGATGTGGCGGGTTTTGGTGCTGCCAAGTGGGTCTCTAGAAATAAGCCAACAGATTTAACTGGTTCAGCGATTGATGCTGTGACTGCAGTAGATGCAGCTAAATTACCGGCTGTCGTGAGTGCTGAAGCTGCAGGTGGTGGTTTAGCGATTTATCGCGTGACCAAAGTACAGCAACCTAGCAAAGTGGATCCTAAGTTAAGAGCCAGTCAAGCTCAGCAAATCGCTCAGTTGGGCACTCAATCAGAGGCAGCGACTTATTTTGACAGTGTGCGTGAGCGAGCTGGCGTTAAACAAATCAATCAAGTTAAATAAGAA
>CAYFKY010000166.1:0-1998 GCA_964343915.1 uncultured Polynucleobacter sp.
TTTTTTTATTGGTCGGGGCGAGAGGATTTGAACCTCCGACCACTTGCACCCCATGCAAGTACGCTACCAGGCTGCGCTACGCCCCGACTGAAACTTATTTAGACAGTATCTGAAGTACTGCCATCAACTCATCTCTGATGGAGGATGGCCCTGCTGGAATCTCTTGTAGTTGATGCCCATTGGTCTCATCCAAACGAAGTCTGGCTCCACTGATGGTGAAACCTTCTTCATACAAAAGCTCACGAATTCTTCTGATCAGAACAACTTCGTGGTGTTGGTAATAACGACGATTACCTCGGCGCTTTTGTGGTTTGAGTTGATTGAATTCTTGTTCCCAATATCTCAAGACATGAGGCTTCACTTCACAAAGCTCACCCACCTCACCAATGGTGAAGTAGCGCTTCGCTGGAATTGGAGGGAGACTATCCCCGGCAGTCATGCCGTTACCGTTCTTTTCCATACGTGAAACTCGTTAGAGCTTAGGATCGACCTTGTCTTTAAGCTTTTGACTGGCATGGAATGTCACCACGCGTCTAGCTGAAATAGGCACTAGCTCTCCAGTTTTTGGATTGCGGCCTGGTCGTGCTGATTTTTCTCTTAATTGAAAATTGCCAAAACCAGAGATTTTTACATCCACACCAGCGTCCAAAGAAGCGCTGATTGTTTCAAAAAATGAATCAATTAAGTCTTTGGCTTCGCGCTTGTTCAAACCAACTTGGTCAAACAATGCGTCTGATAATTCTGCTTTAGTAATCGTGCCCGCTTCACTCATGTCAGGTCTCCGTTTTTCTCTGGCTTCTAACTTTATCTCAATTAACGAATTCTAGCTTTGCATTTTACGCTCATGGCGTCTAGCAAGGCAGAAATCACCGGTTCAATCTGTGCATCTTGTAATGTACCTGATTCATCTGACAAAGTTAGTCTAAATGCCAAACTCTTCTCATTTTCAGCCATGCCACCCATGCGACCCGCGCTTGGCTTAAATTCGTCAAATAAATCGATTTTCTTCACCAACAACTGTTTTGCAGATTTCATGGCGTCAAGTAACTGTGCAACCGTCACTGACTGATCAACCACCACAGCTAGATCCCTGGTCACCGCTGGGAATTTACTGATCGCAGTAATGCTTGGTAAACCTATGTCCTGAATCGCTGCCCAATCAATCTCAAACACCACTGGCGCGCCAGGCAAATCATAAGATTGTTGTAAACGTGGGTGTAACTCACCAACAAATCCCAAAACAATATCTTTGCCACGCTTTTTAATGCTTAACTCAGCACTACGTCCTGGGTGCAACGCAGGATGTGCAATTGTTGTTGCCTTGAACTCAAGAGGTGCAAGCAATGCTTCCAAATCACCTTTGACATCAAAGAAATCAACGGAGCGGTTAGGTGTACCCCATTGCTCTGGCAATGCTGGACCATAAGCCAAACCTGCCACACGAATCGGTTGATCGTAACCAGCAATACTTAGTTCGCCTACTTGAGCATCTGGATTGCGATTAAATACACGCCCCACCTCAAACAAACGCACACGACTCGCTTTGCGATTTAAATTTTGTCTCAAGTTCTGTACCAAACCACCAATCAAGTTACTGCGCATCACAGACAATTGGCTAGCAATTGGATTGAGCACTTTAATTGGGTTGGTATTACCTGCTAACTTTTCTTCTGTATCAGCATCAATGAAACCAAAGTTCAAGACTTCTTGATAACCTCGAGCGGCTATCGCATGACGTAATTTATGAATACCACGGCGTGGCTCATTCGTGCCCTGCATACGTTGCTCTGCAACTGGTGGATTAGCAGGAATGTTTTCAAAGCCATATAGCCTTGCTACTTCCTCAATCAAATCTTCTTCGATCTCAATATCAAAACGGTAGCTAGGCGCCTTCACCACAAATGCTTCATTACCTTCACGCTGATACTGCAAACCAATACGATCAAATAAACCTGCAATCACATCTGCTGTTAATGGCACACCAATCACTTTTTGTGC
>CAYFKY010000167.1:0-1971 GCA_964343915.1 uncultured Polynucleobacter sp.
GAAAAATCTGTGGGCACGTTGGTGATTGATGACTTGAACCCAGGTAAACATCTCTACTTATTTAGTACAGGTACTGGTTTGGCGCCATTCATGAGCATCATTCGTGACCCAGAGACTTATGAAAAGTTTGAAAAAGTTGTTTTGATTCACGGCGTGCGTTTGGTGAGCGAATTAGCCTATGAAGATTACATTCGCAATGTGTTGCCTAAAGATGAGTTCTTGGGCGAAATGGTCAGCAATCAATTAATTTATTACCCGACTGTGACGCGTGAGGCATTCAAGCACACAGGTCGTCTTACAACCGCAATTGAGACTGGTCAATTATTCAAGGACATCGGGTTGCCACCGTTAGATCCTGCTGTGGATAGAGCCATGATTTGCGGTAGCCCATCAATGCTCAAAGAAACATCAGAAATGTTAAATGCTAAAGGTTTCAAAGTTTCTCCAAGTTTGGGCGTGTTGGGTGACTACGTTTTCGAGAGAGCTTTCGTAGAAAGCTAATTAATAGGTTTTAAGGGTTCATATGTATCAATACGATGCCATCGATCAACGTTTAATTGATGATCGAGTCAATCAATTTAGAGATCAAGTGAAGCGTCGCTTAGATGATCAATTAAGCGAAGAAGAGTTTCGTCCATTGCGTTTGCAAAATGGCTTGTACTTACAACGTCACGCGTACATGTTGCGTGTGGCTATTCCATATGGTTTGTTTAATGCTGCTCAGTTGCGTACATTGGGCAAGATTGCAGAAAAATATGACCGTGGTTATGGGCATTTCACCACCCGTCAAAACATTCAATTCAATTGGTTAACGCTTGAAGACACTCCAGAAATTTTGGCAGAACTTGCCAAAGTGGAAATGCATGCCATTCAAACATCTGGCAATTGCATTCGTAATATCACGAGTGATCCATTTGCAGGTGTGGCTGGTGATGAGGTGGTTGATCCAAGGCCTGTTTGTGAGTTATTGCGTCAGTGGTCTACTTTGCATCCTGAGTTTGCATATTTGCCGCGTAAATTTAAGATTGCCGTGAGTGCTTCTAAAGATGATCGTGCGATCGTTGCCGCCCATGATTTGGGCTTGTACCTAAAGAAAAATGTCAAAGGTGAGTTGGTTGCTGATGTCTTAGTTGGTGGCGGTATGGGGCGCACACCGATTTTGGGTGTGATCATTAAGCATGATTTACCTTGGCAAGAATTGCCAAATTATTTATCTGCCGTACTACGTGTGTATAACCGCTTTGGGCGCCGCGACAATATGTACAAAGCGCGCATCAAGATTTTGGTCAAAGCTTTGGGTCCAGAAGAGTTTGCTCGACAAGTAGAGGCTGAGTACGAGCACTGGGTGGGCGGTAAGAACACCTTTACAGATGCTGAGTGGCAACGTGTGGCGCAATATTTCACAAAGCCTGCCTACCAAGCTCTAACAAAGTTGAGTGAAGAGCAAGTATTGGCGCAAGCTGCCACTGAAAATCAGCAGGCTTTTGCGCGTTGGTTAGATCGTAATGTGAAGGATCACCAAGTGCCAGGTTATGCCAGTGTGGTGCTGTCATTGAAGCCTCATGGCACTGTAGCTCCTGGTGATGTGACAACAGCACAAATGTTGGCTATTGCAGATTTAGCAGATAAATATAGCTTTGGAGAGATTCGAGCTACACATGAACAAAATCTAGTGTTAGCGGATGTTGATCAATCAAAACTATATGCTCTATGGCTTGAGGCAAAAGAGCAAGGTTTGGTGTTGCCAAACATTGGTTATTTAACCGACATCATTGCTTGCCCAGGCGGTGACTTCTGCTCTTTGGCAAATGCAAAATCAATTCCTATTGCTAACGATATCCAAAAGCGTTTTGATGATTTGGATTATCTGCATGATCTTGGGGATATTAGTTTGAATATCTCTGGATGCATGAACTCTTGTGGTCATCATCATGTGGGCAACATTGGTATTTTGGGTGTCGATAAAGATGG
>CAYFKY010000168.1:0-1969 GCA_964343915.1 uncultured Polynucleobacter sp.
CATATAGACGACCGATCGTTTAAAACTTATGCCACGGCTTACAGCGGACATCAATTTGGTTCATGGGCGGGTCAATTAGGAGATGGTCGCGCCATTTATCTAGGCGACATTCAAGGTCAGGAAGTTCAATTAAAAGGGGCTGGCCAAACAGCCTACTCAAGAATGGGGGATGGCAGAGCTGTTTTAAGGTCATCTATTAGAGAATTTTTATGTAGTGAAGCCATGCATCACTTAGGAGTCCCCAGCTCTAGAGCATTGGCAGTGGTTGGTTCAGATATGACCGTTGTACGTGAAACCCCAGAAACTGCTGCGGTGTGCACCAGGGTTGCGCCAAGCTTTTTACGCATTGGACACATAGAACACTATGGTCATCACCACATGAGACGTGAATTAGACCTCACCTTGGACTACCTGATTGAGCATCACTATCCAGATTGCCACCATAGCCCCACGCCCTATCTCACGCTGCTTGATCAAATATCTCTTAAAACTGCTCAGTTGGCAGCTCAGTGGCAGTCACTGGGTTTTTGTCATGGCGTCCTAAATACTGACAATACCAGTCTGCTAGGTTTAACTCTTGACTACGGTCCATTTGGATTCTTAGATCAATTTCAAGTAGATCACATCTGTAATCACTCAGATCATGGTGGTCGCTACTCCTACCATCGCCAACCAGAGATCTTGCATTGGAATTTATATTGTTTAGCGAGCGCGATGCTAGAACCATTACAAGAGGAGCTGAAAAGTGTTCTAGGTATGAATGGTGATGAGGCGATTGAACACATCAAAAATACTCTTAATAACTACAACAAAGCATATGCCGAAGCTTGGCAGACCCTCTTTAAAAAGAAACTAGGTCTAACGATCAATCATGAGCATGACTTAACTTTGCTAGAAGAGCTCATGCAAACACTGCACCGAGACAAAGTAGATTTCACACTATTCTTTAGAAATTTATCTGAAGGCTTGGGTGTGCCAGAATCGATGAATGATTGGTATGAGTCTTACTCCAAACGCCTTAGCCTTGAAAAGGAATCTACAGATCAACGCCTGGAAAACATGCAGTCCATCAATCCAAAGTACATCTTGCGCAATCATTTGGCGCAGCATGCCATTGAGTTGGCTCAAAAAAAGGATTTTTCCGAGGTGGCACGTTTACTAAAAATATTAGAAAACCCCTACACCCATCAATCTGTATCTGAATCCTATGCATTGGGGCCTTCACCTGAATTAGCTGCTATTGCAATCAGTTGCTCTTCTTAGAAATCATCATGAAAAAAACGAATCAAGAATACAAAGACCAATTGAGTGACATTGAATACCGTGTCACACGAGAAGCTGCCACTGAATACCCTTTCAGTGGTCGATATTGGGATCATTGGCAAAACGGTCAATATCAATGCGTTTGCTGTGGCACCCCACTATTTGCCTCGAACACCAAATTTGATGCTGGCTGTGGTTGGCCCAGCTACTATCAACCGATCAAAGCAAGTGATATTGCTGAGTACAAAGACTCTACTCACGGCATGATACGCACGGAAGTTCGTTGCAAGCATTGTGATGCTCACCTAGGACATGTTTTTGAAGATGGCCCTGCCCCAACAGGATTAAGGTACTGTATCAACTCCGCTTCGTTAAAATTCAACCCTGATTCATAAATAATTCAATTCCACATGAAATTTCTTTTTGATTTACTGCCAGTTATATTATTTTTCGTCGCTTTCAAAATGGCAGATATTTATGTCGCCACCGGCGTAGCCATGGCGGCAACACTTGCCCAAATTATCTGGGTTGCCCTGAAATACAAGAAAGTGGAGCCTATGCAATGGGCGAGTTTGGCACTGATCATGGTTTTTGGTGGTCTAACGATTGGATTGCAAGACAAAACCTTTATCCAATGGAAACCTAGCATCCTCTATTGGCTATTTTCAATTGGCTTGTGGGCCAGTGCCACTTTTTGGAAAAAGAA
>CAYFKY010000169.1:0-1953 GCA_964343915.1 uncultured Polynucleobacter sp.
TTAGACCCAGATAACTTCAAGTACAAAATCACCAGCAAGTTAATTGCTTAATAAAGTTACTTGTATGAGATGTATCAAAAGCATCAAGATAGCTCTGTGGCTTGGCGCCCTCTTGATCTCCACTCACTCAATGGCGCAATGGCGCCCATTGAGTGATAGCGGTCTAAAAGATACACCACGACTTGAATTAAATAATCTACAAAACAAAACGATTTCCTTAGAGCAATACAAAGATCATGTTGTTTTAGTCAATTTTTGGGCAACCTGGTGTGAGCCCTGTCGAGATGAATTTAGCGAACTGATTCACCTTCAAGAAAAGTATGGCCCCAAAGGGTTAAAAGTGATTGCCGTTAACTTGGCAGAATCAAAGCCCAAAGTGCAAAACTTTCTAAAAAATAATTTGATCAATGAAAACGGCGTAGAAATTTTGCTAGATAACAACAGTATTTATTACAAGTCTTGGAAAGCCCGCTGGATACCTGTGACCTATTTGGTTAACAAAAAAGGAAAAGCAGAAGCCTTTTGGGTGGGAGAGATTCAAGCAGACAATCCTGTCTTTATCAAAAAATTAGAACTTTTAATGAAGCAATAAAAAAAGCGACCTAAGTCGCTTTTTACTCTGATGATGCAAATAGCTTTTAGGTATTTGTCACAACAATATTAGGGAACTTGCTCGTCATGTCTTTTGACATTTCAGCCACCTGAATCGCAATTTTTCTAGCGATTGCTTTATAGATACCACTAATTGCTCCATCAGGATCTGCCACTACTGTTGGCTTACCTGAGTCTGCTTGCTCACGAATCGATAGATTCAAAGGCAAGCTACCCAAGAAATCAACACCGTATTGATCACACATTTTTTGACCACCGCCAGCACCAAAGATATGTTCTTGATGGTTACAGTTCGGGCAAACATAAATACTCATGTTCTCAACAATACCCAAGATTGGAATACCTACCTTCTCAAACATCTTGAGGCCTTTTTTGGCATCCAATAATGCAATGTCTTGAGGGGTGGTCACCACAATAGCGCCAGTAACAGGCACTTTTTGAGATAGGGTCAGCTGAATGTCACCCGTACCTGGTGGCATATCAACAATCAAGTAATCCAAGTTTTGCCAGTTAGTTTGTTGCAACAACTGCTCCATGGCAGATGTAGCCATCGGACCACGCCACACCATTGGGTTATCAGCATCAATCAAGAAACCAATCGACATCACCTGAATGCCATGAGCTTTCAGTGGCTCAATTGTGTTTTCAACAATGGTTTCAGGACGCCCCGTCACACCCAACATCATTGGTTGGCTAGGACCGTAAATATCCGCATCCAAAATGCCTACTGTGGCGCCTTCGGCTGCCAACGCTAACGCCAAGTTCACCGCAGTGGTTGATTTACCAACACCACCCTTACCGCTTGAAACAGCAATAATGTTTTTAACGTTTGGCAACAACTTCACGCCACGCTGTACCGCATGGGCAACAATATTCATGGTGACATTGGCGCTCACGTTTTTAACGCCAGGAAGCTCTCTTAGGGCATTAATAACCAACTTACGAATAAGGTCAATTTGACTCTTAGCTGGGTAAGTTAATGCCACATCTAGGGTGACATCGCCATCTTCGACTTTGATGTTTTTAGCAAACTTTGAGCTAATCAAATCTTTGCCAGTATTAGGATCTATAACGCTTTTAAGCGCATTTTGTATATTTTCTACTGTGACAGACACACCCATCTCCTAGAGGTTTTTTTACTTTTTCAGCTCTCAACTATATCCGCAGACTAAAATCTGTGTCTATGCGTCGAATTTTAGTTACTTCTGCCCTTCCTTACGCCAATGGCCAAATACATATCGGCCACTTGGTTGAATACATCCAAACTGATATTTGGGTTCGCTTCCAAAGAATGCGTGGACACGAAGTTCACTACGTTGGGGCTGATGATACGCATGGTAC
>CAYFKY010000170.1:0-1934 GCA_964343915.1 uncultured Polynucleobacter sp.
TATGGGTGAGCCTTGGGATCTAACTTATTTTGGAAAAAGTCTGCAATGTAATTGCCGCCAAACTGGCCAGGCGGCAAGCTGATGTGATGCATCAACACTAATTCAACTGGCATACCTTGTGGGCGATCATCATAATTAGGTGATTTCACCCACTCTGCTTCACCCCACCAACCTTTTGGATCAATCGCTGCGCGATGCTCTTTAGAACAATAGGTGCCAACACCGTCACCTTGAGGAAATCTTAAGCCACAGTACGGACATTGCTGCATAGCCGGCGTCGGCGTTGGGCGAGCTGCAGCTTGAGTACGTTTATTTGATGGTGGCTGGGCACTCGATCGCTTGTTTTGTTCAAGTTGAGCATAACGCCACCAAATGATGAGACCCGTGAGAATCAGGGTGAATAACAACCATTTCATCGCTGAATCAGCACTTCCAAAACAAAACGACTACCGACATAAGCTAGAAGTAATACGACAAATGAGCCTAGAACCCAGCGCACAGCGGTAAGACCTCGCAAACCAATCCGCCAACGAGCAATCAGTAATCCAGCAAACATCACCCAAGACAAAATGCCAAAAACTGTTTTGTGATCCCAAAATAAAGCTCGACCAAACAAAGTTTGACTGAAGAACAAACCAGAAAAAACGGTGAGCGTTAATAAAACAAATCCCACTGACAAAATTCTGAACAAAATACTTTCCATGGTCATCAATGGTGGCAAACGATTACCCCATCTTGCAAAGAAACTATTGCTCTTGTCATGTGTTGGCATGTGTAGATGACGATCCTGCCAATGCATCAAGATGGCATGCAATGCCGCCAAACTCAATAAACCGTAGGCAATATTTGCAACAATAAAATGCGCTCTAAACCAAGGATCGTGTACCGCTCTTTCAGACAATAAGTAGCCAGCAAATAACACAGGCAAGACAGCGCATACACTTGCTGCCAATAGAACAATGGCGCGCAAGCCCTTCATCGGTAAATACCAGCTCTCAAACCAGAAAAATGTCACGCCGATCCAAGCCATCATCGACAAAGCTTGAGCGAAACCAAAAATAAATCCCTGAGAAGTAAAAATAGATTCATGCAGAATCAAACCATGCAACAAAATCACTGGCAATAAAAGCCACTGAGATTGGTTTGATACCAATGGAGAGCCTTGATTCTGCTCAGGTTTTAGAGAATAAACCCTAATTTCTTGCCAAAAAAACAAGAAATATAAGATGCTGGGTAACCATGCGAGGCTGGGGTGACCTAAAATATTCATAACTACAGTTTAATGCTCATATGTTCCAAAATCTAACAGACCGTTTAAGTCGTGTGGTTAAAACCATGCGCGGCCAAGCCAGGCTGACCGAAGAAAACACAGCAGAAATGCTACGCGAAGTACGTTTAGCTTTATTAGAAGCCGACGTTGCTTTGCCTGTTGTCAAAGAACTTATCGCCAAAATCAAAGAGAAAGCTCTTGGTGAAGAAGTTATCGGCAGTTTAAGCCCTGGCCAAGCTTTGGTGGGTGTTGTTCAAAAAGAACTCACCGCCATCATGGGTGACCCAGCCGCAGGTAAGCTTAACTTAGCCGCTCAACCTCCCGCCATTATTTTGATGGCAGGCCTACAAGGTGCCGGTAAAACAACTTCTGCAGGTAAGTTAGCTAAATGGCTAAAAGATACGCAAAAGAAAAAAGTACTTACCGTGTCATGCGACGTGTACCGCCCTGCTGCGATTGCGCAGTTAAAGATGGTCACCGAACAAGCTGGCGCAGATTTTTTTCCAAGTTCAGAAACAGAGCAACCAACAGACATTGCTAGAGATGCTCTAGATTGGGCCAAACGTCACTATCACGATGTATTGATTGTGGATACGGCTGGTCGACTAGGCATCGATGAAGCAATGATGCAAGAAATCAAGTCTTTGCATCAGCTACTCAATCC
>CAYFKY010000171.1:0-1933 GCA_964343915.1 uncultured Polynucleobacter sp.
AGCAATTCTGGCGTTATACAAATTCCACAACTCTGGTCGCTGCGCTTTTGGATCCCACTGACCAAATTCATCACGGAAAGAAAAGATACGCTCTTTAGCACGAGCCTTTTCTTCATCGCGACGCGCACCACCCATGAGCGCATCAAACTTGTGCTCTGCAATTGCCTCAAGCAATGTGGTTGCTTGAGCAGCATTACGAGAATCTGTTTCTTTACGCAAGCGCACAGTGCCCTTGCGAATAGAGTCTTCTACGTGACCAACAATCAACTTTGAACCTGTTTGGGCAACAATGTCATCTCTAAATTGAATGACTTCAGGATAGTTATGACCTGTATCAATATGTAATAGCGGGAAAGGTAACTGAATTGGTCTAGCGCCAAAGCGAAATGCCTTGCGTGCCAAATGGAACATCACGATGGAATCTTTACCACCTGAAAACAACATGGCAGGATTGGCAGCCTGTGCAGCCACTTCACGAATGATGTAGATAGATTCGGCCTCGAGCCAATCTAAGTGCTCATTCTGTAATTTTTGAGATTTTTCTAATTGTGTTTGACTCATGATCTTATTTAACGTGTAAACCACACTCTTTACTATCTTGTTGCAACCACCACCAACGTCCCGCACGAATATCTTCGCCAGCTTTCACGGCTCTAGTGCATGGCTCGCAACCAATACTTGGATACCCCTGGAAATGCAATGGATGAATGGGTACTTCTTTACTCTGTAGATAAGCCCAAACTTCAGACTCCGTCCAGTCAAACAAAGGATTATATTTGGCGATATGTCTAGCATCGTCTAATTCACGCAAAGGCAAATCAGAACGCGTGACAGCCTGCTCTCTTCTTTGGCCAGTCAACCATGCATCAGCGCCTAATAAGGCTTTATTCAAGGGCTTGATTTTACGCGCTCCGCAACAGGCCTTCTTAGCTTCTTCAGTGTCATAAAAACCATTTAAGCCATATTGAGCAACAAAAGCATCAACGTCTGTAGATTCTGGAGCAACACTAGCTATTGAGATGCCATAGTGCTTTTGCACTTGATCAGTGATATCGATTGTTTCTTGGTGCAAGCGACCTGTTGCCAATGTAAATAAAGAAATCTTGGCGCCTGACTTCACGATGGCATCAGTCACCACCATATCTTCCGCCGCCAAGCTAGTGGCAAAGCGTACGTCTTGATGTTCTTTGGCAATCGTATTTAGGCGTTCAAACAACACTTGAGCTTTGGCATCAATAATCTCAGGAGAAATATTGTGTTGCGGAATAGACCATAGAGTTGGTCTATTTAAACCACTGATTGCGTTATTGGCTGCTTCACTCATACTGATCTCACATCCTTTTGTGAACGACCCGAACGCCAGTCATCCTGAAATTGATGAGCTACTGAACCAAACTGTGCCAATGCTGTATCCACTGCTTGGTCATTACGTAAAGCGAATGCATCAAAGCCAACTCTAGACATTGGCAATAACTGATCAATCAGCACATCACCAATCGCACGCAACTCACCACTCCAACCAAAACGATCACGCAATAAAGCTGCCGTGCTGTAACCACGCCCATCTCTAAAGACTGGGAAATCAACTGCCAAAATTGGCCAAAGTTTTAAACCTCCCAAAATCACATCACGATGAGCTTGCACATCATCTTCTGGAGCAAACCACACCCCAATTTCACCCTTTAGAGCACGTTGCTGGAATTGCTCTTTAGCGCCACGACTAATCCACCATGACAAAGGCACAATCACTTTGCCGGGTGGCAACGCCGCAGATTCCTCACCTTCGGTTGAACGAAACACCTGCCAATCATTTGGCGCTAATTGAGCTTGACCATTTTTTGGATAACGAATTAACTTAGCCACGTTTCACCTCCGCATATACACGCTCTTTAAATGGCGCAATACCAATACGATGAACTGTGTCTACAAATTT
>CAYFKY010000172.1:0-1926 GCA_964343915.1 uncultured Polynucleobacter sp.
CAGCGACGATTGCCCCAGGCACACCTCTTAATATTTTTGAGGGCAAAAAAGAAGTAGTGATTCAGACTAGCAAAGGTCCTATCACTATTACACGCGTGATGACACCATGCGCTAAGAATGGTGGCACACTCCAACCATTGATCCCAGTTCCTGGCATCAATCCAGTGACTGAAACTGAAATCATCGAAGCATTGGGTGATAAGAATGCGTTAGTAGTTGATATGCGTGACTCGAATGATCGAGTTAAAGGAACTATTCCAGGTTCGATTGGTATTCCGTACACTGAAATTGCAATGCGCATGGATGAACTTGGCTGCAAGAAACAACCTGATGGCAGCAAGCAAAAGTGGGACTGCAGCAAAGCTAAGAATGTTTATGGCTTCTGTAATGGTCCAGTTTGCCCTCAAAGCCCATCTGCTTACAGAGCAATGGTGCGCGAAGGTTTCCCAGCAACTAAGATTTACTACTACCGTGGTGGCATGCTTGATTGGGATGCACTTGGTTTAACAACCGTTAAAGGTGAGTTCTAAACTTCAGCCCAACTGATAGTTTTGAAATTAAAAAGACTCCTACGGGAGTCTTTTTTTAACACACATTAATTTAGCCCTAAGTAACTCTATGACGACTACTTAGATTTAATGATCAAAGACTTATGCTCAGGATCAATGAGTGTTCCATCCTGATTCTCAAAGATACTCTTATCAGATGCCATGTTGCTTGAAGGGGCTGGTGGAGGCAATATACGCTCTCTTTTAAGTGTTGGCGGTTTGACTGGGTCTAGATTTTTGGGCGCATCTGGCGACTCATTGTCGATAGATTTGGGCGCCAACGTCTTTCTATACTCTTCTGCCAATTTTGTAGTTTTTGTATTAGCTACATAACCATCATTCACACGATCAATATGCTCCATACAGTCCGCATAAGACTTGGGAGCCATAATTTGTGCCAATAACTCAAATGTTGCAACATTTGAGTTATTGGCACAAATTATGGCTCCCAAGTCTTATGCGGACTGTATGGAGCATATTGATCGTGTGAATGATGGTTATGTAGCTAATACAAAAACTACAAAATTGGCAGAAGAGTATAGAAAGACGTTGGCGCCCAAATCTATCGACAATGAGTCGCCAGATGCGCCCAAAAATCTAGACCCAGTCAAACCGCCAACACTTAAAAGAGAGCGTATATTGCCTCCACCAGCCCCTTCAAGCAACATGGCATCTGATAAGAGTATCTTTGAGAATCAGGATGGAACACTCATTGATCCTGAGCATAAGTCTTTGATCATTAAATCTAAGTAGTCGTCATAGAGTTACTTAGGGCTAAATTAATGTGTGTTAAAAAAAGACTCCCGTAGGAGTCTTTTTAATTTCAAAACTATCAGTTGGGCTGAAGTTTAGAACTCACCTTTAACGGTTGTTAAACCAAGTGCATCCCAATCAAGCATGCCACCACGGTAGTAGTAAATCTTAGTTGCTGGGAAACCTTCGCGCACCATTGCTCTGTAAGCAGATGGGCTTTGAGGGCAAACTGGACCATTACAGAAGCCATAAACATTCTTAGCTTTGCTGCAGTCCCACTTTTGCTTGCTGCCATCAGGTTGTTTCTTGCAGCCAAGTTCATCCATGCGCATTGCAATTTCAGTGTACGGAATACCAATCGAACCTGGAATAGTTCCTTTAACTCGATCATTCGAGTCACGCATATCAACTACTAACGCATTCTTATCACCCAATGCTTCGATGATTTCAGTTTCAGTCACTGGATTGATGCCAGGAACTGGGATCAATGGTTGGAGTGTGCCACCATTCTTAGCGCATGGTGTCATCACGCGTGTAATAGTGATAGGACCTTTGCTAGTCTGAATCACTACTTCTTTTTTGCCCTCAAAAATATTAAGAGGTGTGCCTGGGGCAATCGTCGCTG
>CAYFKY010000173.1:0-1911 GCA_964343915.1 uncultured Polynucleobacter sp.
CTAAAGCCAGAGCAACAATTGGTGTGTGGCATGTCTTTGGGTTATGCAGATATGTCAAAAATTGAGAACACTCTCGTGACTGAACGTGAGCCAGCTCAAAACTTCACGCAATTTATTGAGTAATCACTAGGCAGCATTGATGCGATTGTTGATAATTTCAGCATGAAACAATTTGCATCAATTGCTGTATTCATTAGCGTATTCATCACAAGTATTAATGCCCAAGCCATTGAGGTAGGGGATCAATTGGCATTGGGCGAATTGCGCTCTGTGCAAGGCCAAACCTATCCCGAGAGTCATTGGAAACAAAGGCATACCGTGGTTCAAGTGTGGGCGACCTGGTGCTCTTATTGCCGTAAACAGAATGTTCATTTAGAGCAGTTGGTGCAAAAAATACCAGCCAATCAACTGAACATCATCACCATTTCAATTGATAAGACAGCCAGTCCAGTCAAAGCTTATTTGGCTAAAAATAGTTACACATTCCCAGTCGTAATGATGACCCCAGAGCTTGCAAAAGCAATCGGTAAAAGAAGGGGTGTGCCAGAGGTCTACGTGCTCAATCCACAGGGGAAGGTTGTGCAAAAAGATTATGGCTTGATGGTCGATCTGGATTTCTTTGAGCTAGCGCGCTACGCTGAAAAGCAAAAATAACCAGCGTTATTTCAGCGGCAAATACCCTTAGGCAAATTAATTATTTGCACTTTTTAGATTCATTTTGAATAATTGATTAGTTAGTGAATTTTTCTAACTTTAGGGTTAAACCCCAAGGGCTTTAGTTAGCTCAAATCAGTAACATCGAATAGTTATCAAAGAGGGGGAAATATGAGTCAATTATTCAATCGTCGACCATGGGCATTAATCGTCGGGATATTCATTGCATTGCTATGTGTGGCTGGTGTGTCTAATGCTCAAAGTTTGCAAGTAAAACAATGGGCAGCATCTTGTTCAGCTTGTCACGGTACAGATGGCTACTCTGAAGGCGGCATGGCCAGCCTTGCAGGTCAAACTAAAGCTGAGCTTATTCAAAAAATGAATGAGTACAAATCAGGTAAGCGCGTGGCTTCGATCATGCATCAATTGAGTAAGGGCTATACAGACGAGCAAATCGAGCAGATTTCTGCTTACTTTGCCTCTTTACCTGCTGAAAAAGCAGCCCCAAAGAAAACTAAATAATTAGGAGTTGATGATGCAAAGACGCGAATTTATACAATTAGTAGGTGCCGGCGCTGCAGCAACAACTTTAGTGGGTTGTGCTACAACAAACATTGATGCCAAGGGCGCCAAAGTGCTAGTGATTGGTGGTGGCTATGGTGGTGCAACAGCTGCAAAGTATGTGCGTAAGTTCTCAAACTACACAGCTGATGTGACATTAATTGAGCCTAACCAAAATTTCATTTCATGCCCACTGTCAAATTTGGTGATTGGTGGCAGCAAA
Organism: uncultured Polynucleobacter sp.; assembly: GCA_964343915.1. GTDB lineage: Bacteria > Pseudomonadota > Gammaproteobacteria > Burkholderiales > Burkholderiaceae > Polynucleobacter. Next base: position 1,439 of record CAYFKY010000173.1, read on the forward strand.
AAACTAGAAGACATCACTGTGTCTTATGAAGGCTTGAGAAAGAATCATGGCGTTAATTTAATCAGAGACTCAGTGGCTTCTATTGATGTGGCTAAGAAGCAAGTGAGGTTGGCTGGTGGCGCATCATTGTTCTATGACCGATTGATTGTGTCTCCTGGTATTGATTTAACGTATGACAAGCTACCAGGTATGTTGGTGCCTAATGCACAAAATCAAGTGTTGCATGCTTGGAAAGCTGGCGAGCAAACAGTTGGTTTAAGAAACCAATTAGAAAGCATGAAGGACGGTGGCGTATTTGCCATTTCAATTCCTTTGGCTCCATATCGTTGCCCTCCTGGACCATACGAGCGTGCTTGCCAAGTAGCTGAATATTTCCAAAAGAATAAGCCTAAGAGCAAAGTGCTTATTTTGGACGCCAATGATGATGTGACATCTAAGCCAGGTCTATTTAAATTGGCATGGTCACGTCGTTA
>CAYFKY010000174.1:0-1897 GCA_964343915.1 uncultured Polynucleobacter sp.
CTCAAGAGTTCAAGGCATCTTATGGATTGCTAAAACAAAGAACCAATACTTTGGCTAGATATACCTGTGGTAATTGTGGTTTTAGAGCTAGACGTTTTTATTGGCAATGCCCTGGCTGCAACCATTGGGAATCATATTCACCAAGACGTGGTGAAGGTGCTGCGCCATCTGGTCCTTCAATGTAATCACACATAGTCATCAAAATTAAATAAACCAAATAGAAAATAACACCATGGACATCCGATTAACTGCTGAAGATATTCAACAATTTCGCCAGGCAAGATTGCTAGTGGTGGGTGATGTCATGTTGGACCGCTACTGGTTTGGTGATACAGAAAGAATCTCTCCCGAGGCTCCAGTGCCTGTAGTGTTAGTTAGTAAAGATGATGAGCGTTTGGGCGGCGCTGCTAACGTTGCACGCAATGCTGCGAGCATTGGTGCAAAGATTTCTATTTTGGGCGTGGTGGGTGATGATGAACCTGGTCGCCGAGTGGAAGAGTTGTTGCAAGCGCAAGGTGTTAAAAGTTATTTGCAAAGAGATTCAAGTTTGCCGACCACCGTTAAGTTGCGTGTGGTGGCGCGTCAGCAACAGTTAATTCGTTTAGATTTTGAAAAAGCGCCAACACATGAAGCGTTACTTAATAAGTTAGAGCAGTTCCAATCTTTATTACCTGAGGTGGATGCAGTTATTTTGTCGGACTACGGCAAGGGTGGCTTGACGCATGTGACTAAGATGATTGCGGCAGCTAGAGCGGCGGGTAAGGTGGTGTTGGTTGACCCTAAGGGTGATGATTACAGCAAATATGAAGGTGCTTCAATCATCACTCCTAATCGCTCTGAGTTAAGACAAGTTGTTGGTCGTTGGAAAGATGAGGCGGATTTAACCGCTAAAGCCCAGGCGCTCAGAGAGCAATTAAAGCTAGAAGCTTTATTGTTAACTCGTTCTGAAGAGGGTATGAGTTTATTTACTGCTGCAGGTGTTGAGCACGTTAAGGCAGATGCCAGAGAGGTCTATGATGTATCTGGTGCGGGTGACACCGTGATTGCTACGATGGCAGTTGCTTTGGCTGCTAAATGGCCGGCAGGGCAAGCCATGAAGTTGGCTAACAAAGCGGGTGGTATTGTGGTTGGTAAGTTGGGTACGGCAACTGTATCGTTAGAGGAATTGCAATGACTTATATCGTGACTGGCGCAGCCGGTTTTATTGGAGCTAATTTAGTTCAGGCATTGAATGCCCGTGGCATTAAAGATGTGATTGCGGTCGATGAGCTGCAGCCTGCTGACAAATATCGTAATTTGGCAGATTTAGATATTGTTGATTACTTAGATAAATCAGAGTTCATAGAAGCTTTTGCCAAAGGTAAATTTGGCAAAGTGACAGCTATTTTCCATGAGGGCGCTTGTTCTGACACCATGGAAACCGATGGTAAATACATGATGGCGAATAACTTCCGCTACTCCATGGACTTATTGGATATTTGTACGGCTCAAAAAGTACCTTTCTTGTATGCATCCTCTGCTGCTACTTATGGTGGTTCGAATACTTTTAAGGAAGAGCGTCAGTTTGAGAAGCCGTTAAATGTTTACGGCTATTCGAAATTTTTATTTGATCAAGTGGTGCGTAAGCGTTTTGCTGAAAAGGCTACGACAGCTCAAGTGGTGGGCTTCCGCTACTTCAACGTGTATGGCCCACGCGAATCACACAAAGGTCGTATGGCCTCAGTGGCTTTCCATCACTATCATCAGTTTTTGGAAGACAACACCGTTAAGTTGTTTGGTGAGTATGATGGTTACGCTCAAGGTGAGCAAAAGCGCGACTTTGTGTTTGTGGAAGACGTGGCCAACGTTAATTTATTTTTCCAAGAGCATCCAGAAAAAAGTGGCATTTTCAATTTGG
>CAYFKY010000175.1:0-1889 GCA_964343915.1 uncultured Polynucleobacter sp.
GTAATGTGAATCGTCAGTTGCACGCCACTCAAGAGAACTTTGGTAAATCCAAAGTGAAGGCCATGGCTGAGCGTATCTTGGCTATTAATCCAAGTATCAAAATTAATGAGATTGATGATTTTTTAAATCCAGATAATTTGGATGAACACCTCCATAAAAATGCCAACAATCCCTTATTTGTGGTTTTGGATGCCACAGATGATGTGAAGATGAAAATTGCTTTAGCAGCCTATTGCAAAAAAAATAAGACCAGTAGCAAAGATGGAATTCCTTTGGTGGTTTGTGGTGGCGCTGGAGGTAAGTTAGATCCCAGCCGAATTGTTGCAACTGATTTAGCGAAAACCACGCAAGATCCATTGCTATCAAAAATACGATATTCCTTAAGAAAGCTTCATGGCTTTTCTAATGATCCTAAGAAGAAGTTGGGTGTGACAGCGATTTATTCGGATGAGCCCAGGCAAGGTGTTGCCACAGGCGGCTTAGCCTGCTCTGGTTATGGCTCAGCTGTGACGGTGACGGCTACTTTTGGTTTTGTCGCCGCTGCAGAAGTGCTTAAATTATTAAAAGCCAAGTACTTGAAGGGTAATGCCCCAGTTAAATAGTGAAAACTATTTAACGCTTTTAGCAATATGCGCTAAGGCTTCTTCAACTTGGTCCACAAGAATCAAGCAAATATCATCTGCTGCGATTTGAGCCAAGGCTTTATCAATGGCTAAAAATTCCCCGTGGAACTCTTCAATCTTTTTCACTTGTTTAGAGTTATTTAAACCTTCACGCATGATGCCAATCACTTCGCCGTCTGGGCGACCGCGTTGACATTGATCTTCATACAGAATCACATGGTCAAAGTATTGACCTAGGATTTCAGTTTGACGACGCAAATCTTCATCGCGACGATCGCCTGCACCACTGATCACCACCATGCGGCGCTTGGCCGGCATATTGATGATGGTCTCAGATAAAGCAATGATCGCATCTGGATTGTGGCCGTAGTCCGCAATGATGGTGGCACCATTGTGTTGGAATAAATTAAATCTACCGGGAACTGTTTGAGCATCACTCACAAAAGAGCTGAGGCCTTCAGCGATCACATCCCAATTAATATTCAGAGCCCAAGCTGCACCTACAACACCTAAAACGTTTTCAACTTGGAAACCAATAGTGCCGTTGGCAGTAATAGGTACTTGTTGTAAATCGATGTGGAATTCTTTTTTACCTTCAACCGCCACAATTTTTTTGCCATCCACAAATACCACGCGCTTACCTTGAGCGCGATGTTTTGCCATGATTGGATGGTTGATGTCTTTGGCAAAGTAAGTCACCTCAGCAGGGCAGACCTTAGCCATCTTTGCCACCATCGGATCGGCCGCATTTAATACAGCCATGCCACCCGGAGCAACGTTTTGCACAATCACGCGTTTAACTGCGGCTAACTCAGCTGCAGTGTTGATGTAGTTCATGCCAAGGTGATCGCCTTCACCCAAATTAGTCACGATAGCAACTTGGCAACGATCAAAGCCTAAACCTTCTCTTAAGATGCCGCCTCGAGCCGTTTCTAAAACAGCAGCATCCACATCGGGATGCATCAATACATTGCGAGCACTCTTAGGCCCGCTGCAGTCACCCGTGTCAATACGGCGACCATTAACGTACACGCCATCTGTGCCCGTGTGTCCAACGCGAAGCCCATTTTTTTCAAATAGATGGCTCATCAGTTTCACGGTAGTGGTTTTACCGTTGGTGCCTGTAACGGCTACAACTGGGATGCGACCATCATCATTTTTACCAAACATGGTAGAAATAATGGCTTCACCCACGGGGCGACCTTTGCCATAAGATGGGTGCAAGTGCATGCGTAGACCTGGTGCAGCATTTACCTCCACAATGCC
>CAYFKY010000176.1:0-1882 GCA_964343915.1 uncultured Polynucleobacter sp.
TGTGAATCTAGAAGTAGATCTGATTGCGCGTTATGTTGAGCGCATGATGAGCGCCAAATAAGTTTTAGTGGGTAAATAGCCCCAAAACCGAGCATTAGCTCAAAAAAGCCTTAAAATCATGGGTCTATGTCAAGCACAGCCTACTCTCTCGCTACTACTGAAGAAATCATTGCCGAAATGCGCGCAGGTCGCATGGTCATTTTGGTTGATGAGGAAGATCGCGAGAACGAAGGCGATTTAGTTCTAGCGGCGGATCACGTCACACCTGAAGCCATTAACTTTATGGCCAAATATGGCCGCGGCTTGATTTGCTTAACACTGACACGCGAGCGCTGTGAGCAATTAAATTTACCACTCATGGTGCGCGATAACACTGCTGCACTGGGTACTAATTTCACAGTTTCGATTGAAGCTGCCGAGGGTGTCACAACAGGCATTTCTGCAGCAGACCGCTCTCATACTGTCAAAGTGGCTGTTGCGCCTAGCGCCAAACCTCGCGACATTGTGATGCCTGGTCACATTTTCCCGCTCATGGCTCAAGCTGGTGGTGTCCTAGTTCGTTCAGGTCACACGGAAGCTGGTTGTGATTTAGCCGAGCTAGCTGGTTGCAGCCCGACATCAGTCATTTGCGAAATCATGAAAGACGACGGCGAGATGGCCCGTCTTCCAGACTTGATTGAATTTGCTAAAGAGCATGGTTTAAAAATCGGCACGATTGTTGATTTGATTCATTACCGCAGTCGCAATGAAAGTATCATCAGCCGCCAAGGCACCCGCACATTTAATACTCCTTGGGGACCACTGCAAGGTATTGCTTATAAAGATAGTCCTACAGGTTGCGCCCACCTTGCTTTAGTTAAAGGCAATCCAAGCCCGAACCAAGAAACTCTGGTCCGTGTACACGAACCGGCCACTATCTTGGATTTATTAGAAACAGAATCAGCCAGCCACTCTTGGCCAGTCACAGAAGCTATTAAAACAATTGCACAAAGTGATGCTGGCGCGATTGTTTTGCTGAACTGTGCGGGATCTGCTGCCGTTAATACAGATGCTTGGTTTAACCAATTAGGCAAACTTGATGGCATCGCTCCAGTGAACCCTCAAAGAAAAACAGATTTCCGCACCTACGGTATTGGCGCGCAAATTCTGAAAGACTTGGGTATCCGCAAAATGAAATTATTGGCAAAACCTGGCAAGCTACCAACCATGGCTGGCTATGACTTAGAGGTCACAGGTCATTTGGCATATAAAGCTTCTTAAGTTCCTCTTATTACTCAACGCATTCCATAAAGGTCTCACATGCCACTATCAAACATTGATCGAATTGAAGCTGACTTAAACGGTCAAGACCTTTGCATTGGTATTGTTCAAGCGCGCTTCAATACTCCTATCTGTGAAGCCCTTACAGAGGCCTGCGTCAAAGAATTATTGGCTTTAGGTGTCGCAGAGACAGATATTGTTATTACGACTGTTCCTGGCGCACTAGAAATACCACTCACTCTACAAAAACTCACTGAGAGTGGCGAGTTTGATGCATTGATTGCATTAGGTGCCGTGATTCGTGGTGAAACATACCACTTTGAATTGGTCTCAAATGAATCAGGCGCAGGCATTACTCGTGTTGGCCTTGATTATGGCATTCCGATTGCTAATGGTGTTCTCACTTGTGAAACAGATGAGCAAGCAGAGGCACGTGTTCTTGAAAAAGGTCGTGACTGTGCACGCACTGCTGTAGAAATGGCTAATTTATCAATTGGCTTAACTCCTGATGATGAAGTTGAAGACGATTAATTCATCACCACACTCAATAAGTATTTTGGCCATTTATGAACTTTGATCCACAACAACTCAATAAGCCGATTTCATCTGTCACGGTGAAACG
>CAYFKY010000177.1:0-1872 GCA_964343915.1 uncultured Polynucleobacter sp.
GCCTGCATTAAAAGTTCATCTACCAAATTTGCTGGCTGTTCGTAAACCATCAACTAATCACCAATTACTCTATTGGGCTGCCTGGAAGTATCTAGGTAACGAAACTGCCTTAGAAATTGCTGCAGAGCTTTCTTATGTGCCAGCTCAACTAGCTTTTGGACTTCGATTAGCAAAACTTGATGCAGTTGATAGCGATCAAGGCAATGCTCGTCTCAAGCAAGCGGTGTATTGGTTAAAGCAAGCAGCCAATCATGGGGAGCGTGATGCTTGGTATGCGCTGGCACTAATTAATCGCATGCCGCAATACTCTGGATACAGTGCCGAGGATAGCGATGCTTGTTTTGATAAAGCGGCTGATTTAGGTCATCCAGAAGCCCAATTTAGAAAAGGTGCCTCACTGTGGCGTAGGCGCACTAGCTTGAATGAAAGCATCACAGGTCTTCAGGCCTCTTATTGGGTTTGGCATGCTGCACAACAAGGTGTCGCTGATGCCCAAGAACTTTTATCAAAAATAATGATTAGTTGCCCTAATGCATCATCTAATCAGTGGGCAACACTTGCTGGTGCAGTAAAAAAATCTCTTAATGAAGTAAGCCATCGGTTCACTGGTGACATGTTGTTGCTATGTCATCGCGTATTGGTTGCCAATCAACTAAATCTCAATAAAGCAGAATTGTTATTAGCAGATATCGAAGCTATTCAACATGAACACGGTGCTGTGGTTGATATCAGAGAACATTTACCCAGATCCAATCCAAAACTGATACTGATTGAAACTTTAGAACAACGTAAAACTCTGATGCTGGCCAGCAGAGCTTTTTCTAATGCTTCATCACAAGGAACTATGGATGAAGGCAATCTGCGCCAACGACGCTATCGCTTAGATAAGTTAATTGAGACCTTGGTTGAAACTTCAGGGCTTACTCAGGCTGCTGCTCTAGATCCTCAGGATCTAACTTAGGCTCATAGAATCTTGCCACCAAGATACCTAACTCATAGAGTAGGCAGAGTGGAACTGCTAACAAGAGTTGAGACAAAACATCAGGTGGTGTCACCACCGCAGCAATCACAAAAGCACCCACAATGATGTAAGGGCGAATTTCTTTTAACTTGGCGATTCTGACCATGCCAAGTTTTACCAATACAACTACAACAACCGGCACTTCAAAAGTTAGACCAAAGGCTAAGAAAGTTGTCATAGCAAAACTAAGATATTTATCAATGTCAGTAGCCATGTCAGCCCCCAAGGGTGCGTTGTAGTGAGCCATGAACTGAAACACTGTTGGAAACACTAAGAAGTAGGCAAATGCCATACCTGTAATAAACAAGATGTAACTGCTTGTAACAATCGGCAAAATTAATCTGCGTTCATGGCTATACAAACCAGGAGCTATAAATGCCCACAACTGATACATGATGACTGGTAAGGCGCCCAAGAAAGCCACCAACATAGTAACCTTCATGGGCACAAAGAATGAGCCAGTGACATCTGTCACGATCATACGACCACCATTAGGCAATGCATCTAATAGTGGCTTGGAAAACAAATGGAAGATATCTGGTGCCCAGTACACCAAACCTAAAAATACAACTAAGAGTGCGGCCACAGATTTAATTAAACGATCACGCAACTCAAATAGATGAGTGAGAAAGGTTTCTTGTATACCTTCTTCGTTGGGTGGTGGCGTTTGATTTTCTGACATGTTTGAGTAATAGCTTTTATTTATTTTTTTATTTATTTAGTTATCTAGAAAAAAGATTTGGGTGCTTTTTGCTGACTAGCGGCACGTCTAAAACGTTTTACTCTGGCAGCACCAGATTGAATTTTTGTTTTGACACCGGCAGTTTTTTTATACCACTGAGGCATGGCTG
>CAYFKY010000178.1:0-1836 GCA_964343915.1 uncultured Polynucleobacter sp.
ACCGCTGGCGAAATAGACATGTCGTTGTCATTCAAAATAACAACCAAGGGCAAATCTTTATGAATGCCGCCATTATTCAATGCCTCAAAAGCCATACCAGCACTCATCGCACCGTCACCAATGACTGCCACTGCGACGCGTTTCTCACCTTGAGCACGCGCGCCCAAAGCCATACCTAGAGCTGCGGAAATACTGGTAGAAGAATGGGCTGTGCCAAAAGTGTCATATTCACTTTCTACGCGACGCGGGAAACCTGAAATACCTCCGTAGTGACGCAAGGTATCCATCCTGTCACGACGTCCCGTCAAAATCTTGTGCGGATAACTTTGATGTCCCACATCCCAAATCAAACGATCGTAAGGCGTCTGAAATACATAGTGCAAAGCCACTGTCAGCTCAACAGTTCCCAAATTGGAAGATAAATGGCCGCCTGTTTTAGCAACAGAATCCACTAAAAAGTCACGCAACTCCTGAGACAAGCCAGGTAACTGTTCACGTGTGAGTTCACGCAAATCAGCAGGACTATTAATTGTTTTTAGTAAATCTGTCATAAATATTCAATAAAGCTTAGCAATTAGCTTTGTCTGTAAAGCACCTTATCAGCAATTGCCTTCAACAAATAAGCATTGTCGCCCCAAACAGCTAGGCTTTCTATAGCTTCTAGATGTAATTTTCTCGCAAATTCTCGGGCACCGTCTAAATTCATCAAAGAAACAAAAGTCGGTTTATTCGCAGCCGCATCTTTTCCGGCAGTTTTACCGAGGGTTTGACTGTCTGAGGTGGCGTCCAAAATATCATCAACCACCTGGAAAGCCAGCCCCAAAGCACTCGCATATTGATCTAATGATTTTAGTTGTTCCGGATTTAAATCGATGGCAATTCCACCCATCTTGACAGCAGTTCTTAAGAGAGCGCCTGTTTTTAAACGATGCATATTCTCTAAGGCTTCTTTGGTAAGTGGCTTACCAACGTTTTCAAGGTCAATTGCCTGACCACCAGCCATACCAGCAAGGCCACCTGATGTAGCCAATGAGGAAATCATGCCAACCTTTTGCGCCTCTGTTAAAGCACTGTTTGCCAAGAGGCCGAATGCCATCGATTGCAACGCATCTCCTACCAACAGAGCTGTGGCTTCATCATAGGCTTTATGAACTGTAGGGCGACCACGTCTTAAGTCGTCGTTATCCATACATGGCAAATCATCGTGCACCAAAGAATATGTATGAAACAACTCGATGGCTACCGCACAGTGATCAAACCCAGGGACATCATCCAGCTGCTTTCCTGATAAGGCAGCTGTGGCATAGACCAATAACGGTCTGATTCTTTTTCCGCCGCCAATTGCCGCGTAATGCATCGCCTCTTTTAATTGCTGCGCAGAGACACCCCAATTCTGAAAAGATGTCTCTATGGCTTTATCTACCCTTTGGGCAGTGGTAGCCATCCATTGGCTAGCGAGAACTGCTTGATTTGACATTAACCCTGAACAATCTTTACTTGCTGCTCAACTTGTTCTAACACTTGTTGGCAATGTTTCAACAAATCGGCACCACGCTTATAGGCGCTTAACGTATCCTCAAGCGATAACTTGCCAGACTCCATCTTGGCGATCAAACCCTCAAGCTCAGCCACCGCCTCTTCATAGCGAAGGTTAGGATCTAGACCAGACGCTTCAGTTGCCGATTTTTTAGGCATAAAAATCTCTCTTATTTGACGAAAAACAATTCACAGATGGATTTTAAGGCTTTTAGGGTGGGTATAATCCCCTTTTCCTTTCCAATATCGACCCGTCGATGGTTGGATTGGTTATTCCGCTTAGCTTCGGCTGACTTTTTT
>CAYFKY010000179.1:0-1822 GCA_964343915.1 uncultured Polynucleobacter sp.
CACCTGGTTGCAGCGTTTGAAGGGCTTTACTCAAAAGCTGCTGGTTAGGGAACTTCTCTGAAGACAGCTCATCACCCAAGAACCCTGCTTTAGACCAGCCCACATGTCTATATCCACAGACCTCACCCATCTGAATATATTGAGAGGACACTTTGCCCCCAGGCGCTCGCCAAATTGGATCCAATGAGGCACCCGTTAACTTTTGAAAGCGCTGTTTGACTAAATTCAGGTCGGCACACAAACCATCTTGCGAGATCTTTCTGGCTTTATTTGCATCAGGACCAAACTGAGATTTAACCACCACAGTTGATGCGTCAAAATCTTTCACTAGGTAAGTATGAAAATACGTGTGATTACCAAATGCATGACCATCTTTTTTGAGTGCTTGCCAATAGCCTGCCCATGAATCATCCAACGAATAATCACCGCGCTTGGTTTTTTCATTAGCCAAGAAAAATGTGGCTTTAACTTCATGCTTGCGCAAAACCTGCGCAACATGTTCAGCCACCTCCATATTGCCAGTATCAAAAGTTAAATAGATAGGCTTATTGCAAGCGGCCGCTTGCGCATTAAAACTTGCAACAACTAATAGACTGACGGCTATTTTTCTCAAGCGCCACCCCTATTCAATAGTTACTGCCATCCAGCACTAGGATAGAAGAAGATACCGTGAGGGCTTTTACCAACTGGAATGGTGGCAATTAACTTACGTGAAGCAATATCAATCACGCCCACTTTTTTAGAAAATCTAAAAGTCACCCACAACTCCTTACCATCAGGAGTGACATCCATGCAATCCGGGCCTGCTGGCAAACCAGTGATATCAGCAACTTTCTCCAACTTTTCCATATCTATAAGGCTGATGGTTGACTCAACACGATTAGTTAAGAAAATGTGTCGCTTGTCGCCCAACGGTCTAAAGTTGTGAGCTGCTTTTCCAGTTTTAATTTCTTTAATGATTTTTTGATTCTTCCAATCAATCACCTGAACAGAATCAGCACCAGTTAGACCCACCAATAAATATTTATCACCAGGTGTCATCCATACACCAGCCGGGGCTTTACCAACAGCCATCTTCCAAATGATTTCTTGTTTTTCTAGATCAATTGCTACCAACTCATCGGAATCTTGCAGCGTGACAAAAGTTATTTTGCTGTTACTTGTAAAAGTAATATGACTTGGTGTTTTTGGTGCTTTAATCACCTTCACCAACTTCAACTCGCGATCTTTCGCCGCATAGATATCGACACGATCTAGTCGATTGCCTGCAGCAATGAACCATTTCTTATCAGGCGAATAACCAATATGGTACGGATCAATGATATTAGGCGTGCGACCTTGCAAATCACCTGTCTTAGGATCTAAAAATGCAACATCATTACCCACAGCGTTGGCGACCAGTACGGACTTCTGATCAGGCGTGATCATCAAATGATGAGGTTCTTTGCCGATTGGGAATGTTTTATAAACAGAGCGCTTATCCATATCAATCAGACTAACGCTGGCTTCACCAGAATTTAAGACTATTGCCGTTCTTTTAGGAGGCTCTGAAGGTGCCGCAATGACAAAGTTGGCAAGAACAGATAGAGCTACAAATACTGCAGTGAGGTGAGGAACTTTTTTGGTTTTATTGAGCATGCGGTGATTTTAAGACCCAAAATGCCAAAAGTCATAAAACCACCACTGTTTTTATTGATATGTCACAAAAGCTTCTCTAGTTAAAGACGCTAATTGGTTTAATGCATGAGGTTATGTTGAACCATGGTAGCCACCACAATCCCTGCAAAAATCCCTAAGATCCATTTGATGGTCTTAATTTCTG
>CAYFKY010000180.1:0-1813 GCA_964343915.1 uncultured Polynucleobacter sp.
GCAAGCGCCAACTCAGTATCAATCACGCCAATATCTGAAATAGGATCTACTTTGCCAGCCACGTGAATCACGTTGCCATCTTCAAAGCATCTAACCACATGGGTGATGGCATCTGTTTCACGAATATTGGCTAGGAACTGATTGCCCAAGCCTTCGCCTTTGGATGCGCCTGCCACAAGACCTGCGATGTCGACAAACTCAACAACAGCAGGAAGAATGCGTTCAGGTTTGACGATCTCCGAGAGCTTTTCTAGGCGGGGGTCAGGAACCTCGACCACGCCCACATTGGGCTCGATTGTGCAAAAAGGATAGTTCTCAGCCGCGATACCAGCTTTGGTAAGCGCATTGAACAGGGTAGATTTGCCGACGTTAGGCAGGCCGACGATGCCACATTTTAAAGACATAGAGCGTTATTATTCCATGTATGAAGACTTATGACCTTATTATCGTTGGAGCAGGCATTGCCGGGAAGGCAACTTCGTTGCGTTTAGCGCAATTAGGTTTGAAAATTTTACACATAGCGCCAAGCTTTGATACGGGATTTGTTGGTAACGATAGCCAAGTTTGGGATAGTCGTATTTACGCTCTTTCAGCAAGCACTAAACAACTGCTTGAAAAAATACATGTTTGGGATGCGCTAGATTCTGAGCGTATTCAGGTTGTGAGTGATATGCGTATTTATGGCGACAGCGGTGTGGCTGGTGATGAATTACATTTCTCAGCCTACAGCGCTACTGTGCCTCAATTAGCTTGGATTGTTGAATCTGGGCATATTGAAAAAACATTAGATCAAGCCTGCAAGTTTCAGGGCTTGATACAGCGAGTCACTGATAAGTTGATTGATTTTCAATCTAATAGTGAATCAGTCACTGTGACAACTGAGTCTGGTGAAACTTATTCAGCCAAATTGCTCTTGGCTGCAGATGGTGCACGATCATTGATTCGTGAAAAATTACAAATTGAAACGGCAATCAATGCGTATGAGCAAACGGCGATTGTGGCTAATTTTGAAGTAGAAAAGCATCATCAAGGAACAGCTTGCCAATGGTTCTTGCCAGGCGGAGAAATTTTGGCTTTATTGCCTTTACCCAATAAAAAACTATCAATGGTTTGGTCGGCTAGAACGGAGCATGCTGAGCAATTAAAACAACTCAGCGCAGATGAACTTTGTGCAAAAGTTGCCAAAGCTGCTAATGGACAAGTTTTTGAGAAGACAGGGTCTTTAAAAATGCTCACGCCACAACAAGGTTTTCCTTTGCGACGCATGAGAGCCAAGCGAGTGATTGCCCCTAACGATTGCCCAAGAATTATTTTGATCGGTGATGCGGCTCACGTGATGCACCCCTTGGCTGGGCAAGGTTTGAACTTAGGCTTAAGAGATGTTGCTAGCTTGGGCGATATTCTTGAAAGTAGGGAAGCGTTCCGCGAAATTGATAACCCTGTCATACTGCGAAGGTATGAACGAGCTCGCAGCGGTGATACAGATATATTGTTATTTGTAACAGATCAATTGCAAAAATTATTTGCCTCAGAAACGAGTCGTTTGAAAGATTTGCGCAATATTGGAATTCGTTGGTGTAATCGTAGTCATTTCTTAAAGAGACAATTAATTAAAAAGGCTTTATCTTGAACATTAAATTATCAAAACTATCAGTTTTATTTGGATTTTTAATTGCCTGTCATATGGGTGGTGCAGTTGCACAGGGCTCTACTGAACAAAAAGTTAAAGTCGAAATGCAAAAGCACATTGGTGAACGCGCCAAAGTAGAGGGTGTGCGTGCAGCACCAGTGCCAGGTTTGTATGAGGTGGCGA
>CAYFKY010000181.1:0-1793 GCA_964343915.1 uncultured Polynucleobacter sp.
ACCATTTTATTAAGAGCACTGGAAGCTCTTTGGGCTAACTATCCTCGCGACGGGCATGTTCAACCCATGGCAGTGGGGGTGGTTTTGAGTGAGTTACGAGATGCGGCTGGCGTGACACGCGGAATATTTGAAGATGATCATCAAGAACTGAATCAAGTATTGGATGCTGTCAATTTGCGCTATGGAAAAAATACTCTGTATTTTGGGGGTGCGCATCACGCTTTAGAAAGGGGTGGTCCAAGAATTGCGTTTAATCATATTCCTGACTTGGATTTAGAGCAGGGTGGTTTGGGGGTATGGTCTGCAGGAAAGCCTGGAAAGCATTAGCATTACTTTTATGAGCGAATCTAATTTACAAAAAGCTACTTTAGGTGGCGGTTGCTTTTGGTGCCTGGAGGCTGTCTATCAACAGGTGCGTGGCGTTGTTCATGTTGAATCTGGTTATGCTGGTGGTCAAACCTTGAACCCTGACTATGACTCAGTTTGTAGTGGTCAAACAGGTCACGCTGAAGTGGTACAGATTGAGTTTGATGCAGATGTGCTGACTTATCAAAAAATTCTAGAAATATTTTTTGCTATTCATGACCCAACGACTCTTAATCGCCAGGGAAATGACATAGGTTCGCAGTATCGATCAGTGATTTATGCGCATGACCAAGAGCAGCGCATGATTGCTCAAAATATCATTGAGCAATTAACTCAAGAAAATATATTTGACCAACCGATTGTGACGGAGTTAGCAGATTTGCCGACTTACTACAGGGCTGAAGACTATCACCAAAATTATTTCAACAATCATCCTGATCAAGGATATTGTGCTTTTGTGGTGAGCCCTAAGGTGAGTAAATTCAGAAAGCAGTTTTCCGAACTGCTTAACTAGATAAATACTTTAAGGCGCCAAACGCTGAATTGTCCAAGCGTCATTGTCTTTGAGGTACTGGATGCGATCATGTAAACGCGAAGGGCGTCCTTGCCAGAACTCTAGGGCTTCTGGTTTGACTCTAAAGCCACCCCAGTGAGGTGGTCTTGGTGGATTCAAGGCAAACTTCAAAGCGTATTCAGCAGCCTTGGTCACTAATTCAGTGCGACCTTTGATCACTCGACTTTGTGGTGATGCCCATGCTCCAATGCGCGAGTCTAGCGGGCGAGAGTGGAAATAATCATCGCTTTCTTGATCGGAGAGTTTTTCAACAGAACCTTCTACCCGAACTTGTCTTTCTAGTTCTGGCCAAAAAAATAAAAGTGCTGCATGAGGGTTAGCAGTTAAGGCTTGACCTTTACGACTCTCATAATTGGTAAAGAAAACAAAGCCAGCTTGAGTCACTTCTTTGATAAGGACAACGCGAGCGCTTGGTTTGCCATTAGCATCCACAGATGCCACAGTCATGGCGTTGGGCTCAGGTAATTCTGCATGACGAGCTTGGTCAAACCAGATATTGAATTGATCAATCGGGTTGGCTTGCACATCCTCTTCTGAGAGGCTGCCTTTCATGTAGGATTTTCTTAAATCAGCTAACTTGGTCATGAGCTAAGTATATAGTCTTGGGTATGGAAAAGAATCAAAATAGACGTTTTGGTGGGGTTGCTCGTTTGTATGGCGATGATGGCCTGCAAGCCTTTGAGCAGGCTCACGTCTTGGTGGCTGGCTTGGGCGGTGTGGGTTCTTGGGCCCTTGAGGCTTTGGCTAGAAGCGCTGTGGGTGAGGTGACGCTAGTAGATTTTGACCATATTGCCGAAAGTAATGTGAATCGTCAGTTGCACGCCACTCAAGAGAACTTTGGTAAATCCAAAGT
>CAYFKY010000182.1:0-1792 GCA_964343915.1 uncultured Polynucleobacter sp.
TCTGCAGGTGCCTTTTTTAAGGCAAACATAGAAAAATCAAGGAGCTATTCGTCATGCCTACATATCGTTCTAAAACCTCTACCGCTGGTCGCAACATGGCTGGTGCACGTTCTTTATGGCGTGCCACAGGGATGAAGGATGACGACTTTAGTAAGCCGATCATTGCCATTGCCAACTCATTCACACAGTTTGTGCCTGGCCACGTTCATCTAAAGGATTTAGGTCAATTAGTGGCTCGTGAGATTGAAGCAGCAGGTGGTGTTGCTAAAGAATTCAACACCATTGCAGTGGATGACGGTATTGCGATGGGTCACGATGGTATGTTGTATTCATTACCGAGCCGCGACATCATTGCTGACTCTGTGGAATACATGGTCAATGCCCACTGTGCTGATGCCTTGGTATGTATTTCTAACTGCGACAAAATTACCCCAGGTATGTTGATGGCAGCGATGCGCTTAAACATTCCGGTGATCTTTGTTTCTGGTGGTCCGATGGAAGCGGGTAAGGTGCGTTTAGCCAACCCAGAGACCAAAGAAATCCAAATCAAAAAACTTGATTTGGTTGATGCCATGGTGATGGCAGTGGATGACAAAGTATCAGATGCTGATTTGGCTGAAGTAGAGCGTTCTGCTTGTCCAACCTGTGGTTCTTGCTCAGGCATGTTCACAGCCAACTCTATGAACTGTTTAACAGAAGCTTTGGGCTTATCGTTACCAGGTAACGGCACTGTTGTTGCAACACATGCAGATCGTGAGCAACTATTCAAACGCGCAGGTCGCCAAATTGTTGAATTGTGCAAAAAATACTACGAAGGCGATGATGCTTCTATCTTGCCACGCGCTGTAGGCTTCAAAGCTTTTGAAAACGCAATTGCGTTGGACATTGCCATGGGTGGTTCAACTAACACCATCTTGCACTTATTAGCGATTGCACAAGAAGCTGAAATTAATTTCACGATGGCTGACATCGATCGCATGTCTAAAGTAGTGCCACAGTTGTGTAAGGTGGCGCCTAACACCAACAAATATCACATTGAAGACGTGCATCGTGCTGGCGGCATCATGGCGATCTTGGGTGAGCTTGATCGTGCTGGTAAGTTGCACACTGATGTGCCAACTGTTCATGCCAAGACCATGAAAGAAGCTTTAGATCAGTGGGATATTGCGCGCAATCCAAGTGATGCAGTTAAAACTTTCTACATGGCTGGTCCTGCAGGTATTCCGACACAAGTGGCTTTTAGCCAAAACACACGTTGGCCAAGTTTGGATACAGATCGTGCCGAAGGTTGTATTCGTTCGGTTGATCATGCCTTTAGCCAAGAGGGTGGTTTGGCGGTTCTACACGGCAACATTGCACTAGATGGTTGTGTGGTGAAGACAGCAGGTGTTGATGACAGCATCTTGGTATTTGAAGGTCCTGCTCATGTGGTTGAGAGCCAAGATGAAGCGGTTGAAAACATTCTTGCGGATAAAGTAAAAGCAGGTGATGTGGTGGTGGTGCGTTACGAAGGCCCTAAGGGTGGCCCTGGTATGCAAGAGATGTTGTACCCAACTAGTTACATCAAATCCAAAGGTTTGGGCAAAGCCTGTGCTTTGTTAACCGATGGTCGTTTCTCAGGCGGCACATCAGGTCTATCAATTGGTCACTGCTCTCCAGAAGCAGCAGCTGGTGGCACCATTGGTTTGGTGCGCAATGGCGACCGTATTCGTATTGATATTCCTAATCGCAAGATTGATGTTCTATTAAGCGATGAAGAGTTGGCTAAACGCCGTGCAGAGCAAGACAAGGC
>CAYFKY010000183.1:0-1772 GCA_964343915.1 uncultured Polynucleobacter sp.
GTGACTTGATTTGAGTCAGATTTTTGCTCTGACTGTTTGCTTGGAAGTGTGGAACAGGCTGATAATATAACTACAGCAATGCCGCAGGCTAGGGACGCTTTAGCAAGTATGAGGGATTTCATTGTTTTTGTGAGCAATTGAATTCAACCAATTAACTAGAATTTAATGCTACTGATTATCCACTGATTTATTAAGAATTATGAGTACAGCTTTTATTAGCCACGCAGATTCTCTTTTGCATGAGATGGGACCTCACCATCCGGAGTGCCCTGCGCGTGTTCAAGCCATTGAAGATCAGTTGATTCTCAGTAGGATTGATGCTTATCTGACTTATGTCGATCCTCCCTTGGCAACGGAGCAGCAATTAGCTCTGGTGCACACACCAGAGCACATTGAAAGAGTTAAGTGCAGTAGCCCTGCAACTGGTTATCACGCAATTGATGGTGACACCACCATGAATCCCCACACCTGGCAGGCAGCCTTGAGGTCGGCAGGTGGTGCCATAGCTGCTGTTGATGCCGTTATGAATAAAAAAGCATCGAATGCATTTTCTTGCTTAAGACCTCCGGGGCACCATGCTGAACCTCATCAAGCAATGGGTTTTTGCTTTTTTAATAACGTAGCCATCGCAGCCAAATATGCCTTAGAGCACTATGGTCTAGAGCGAGTGGCTGTGATTGATTTTGATGTCCACCATGGCAACGGTACGGAAGCCGCTTTTTTAGATGAGCCACGTGTATTGATGTGCAGCTACTTTCAGCATCCGTTTTATCCATATGCCGAACCAAGAACCGATATTCCTAATATGGTGAATGTGCCTTTGCCAGCCTATACAGCAGGGCCTGCGGTGAGAGAGGTGGTGGAGTTAAGTTGGATGCCACGCTTGAGAGCGTTTAAGCCCCAGTTTATTTTCATTTCAGCAGGCTTTGATGCTCACCGTGAGGATGATATGGGGCAAATGGGCTTGGTGGAGGCTGATTATGCTTGGATCACTCGCCAGTTAATGACTGTTGCTAATGAGACAGCAGAGGGGCGTATTGTCAGTTGCTTAGAGGGTGGTTATAACCTTTCTGCATTGGCTAGAAGTGTTGTGGCGCACCTCAAAGAGCTGGCTGATCTTTGATCCACACCCATGCTAGCAGTAACATACCCCCGCAGTAATACACCCCACCAGTTAACAATTTAAGTTGGGCACCGATTGGCATATTAGGGTAAGCCATTAATTCACGGCTTTAGATATAGACTAAATCAGCCCCTTAGCTAATAATTGTTCGATCACAAAAACAAAGTGGAGTTATTGGCATGCCTGGCATTTATGAACACGGGTTAGATAAAAACCCAGCGAATTTTTCACCGATTACACCTCTTAGTTTCATTGAGCGAACTGCGAAGATTTACCCTAATAAAACAGCGGTGATTCATGGATCTTTGACGCGCACTTGGTCAGAGACTTATTCACGTTGCCGACAGTTGGCAAGCTCACTTGTTAAGGCTGGAGTAAAAGTTGGTGACACGGTGGCAGTGATGTTACCCAATACACCACCGATGGTGGAAGCGCACTTTGGCGTACCCATGGTGGGTGCGGTACTTAATTCACTTAATACTCGTTTAGATCCAGAGGCAATCGCTTTCATGTTGAATCATGGAGAGGCGAAGGTGGTCATTGTTGACCCAGAGTTTAGCTTGACCATGAAAAAAGCATTGGCCTTAGCCTTAGCTGAAAAACCAAGAGATATTTTGGTGATTGATGTGAAAGATGCGGAATACACGGG
>CAYFKY010000184.1:0-1768 GCA_964343915.1 uncultured Polynucleobacter sp.
TGAATTTATTGCGGTTGTGATCAAAGCCACCCACTAAAGCTCTGATGCCGCCATCATGGGCATCTAAAGCTACGAATGCTGCTTCAACTTGTGGCATCTGAGCAAGTACCCAGCGCCCTTCAGATGGCAGCACTCGAATAATTGCACCAGGTTTAATTTGCTGTTTAGGTTGAGCCTTATCAGATAAAGCGACCGAGCCTAGTTTTAAATCGTCACCTTTGATGGTAACTGTGTCACCAGTAGCAATCACAGCCTGAATCTCTTTCGGTGAAGCTTGTATCACTACACCAGCTAATAAATCATCACTACTTGGATGATCACTTAAAACATCGTCAATGGCACGTTGTCTCTCAGTGTTGTCATCTGGAAGTTTGATGTAGCCTTCTGGGCCACGATATTTGTGGCGCAATTCGTAATCCATCACGCCTTTACGAACCGCTGAGTAGGCGGCGTCTTGTTCAGCACGACGAATCGTGGTGATGACAGTCATGCCCTGCGTGTAAATGGTGTCGCCATACTCGCTGATGAGTAATTGGCGCACCATTTCTGCCGCGTAGTCAGCCTTGGTGGCAAATTCTTTACCAACGCCACGAACATGTAACGTT
The DNA here is from genome assembly GCA_964343915.1 of uncultured Polynucleobacter sp. GTDB lineage: Bacteria > Pseudomonadota > Gammaproteobacteria > Burkholderiales > Burkholderiaceae > Polynucleobacter. The sequence continues at coordinate 606 of CAYFKY010000184.1, forward strand.
TCTGCTAAAGCCAATTCATATTGATTGGGCGTGATCATTTTTAGATCACGCATCCTTTGCAGAATGTATTCTTGACGGATCTTGGCGCGACGATAATTCACAACAGGGTTGTAGGCTGACGGGGCTTTTGGTAAGCCGGCAAGCATTGCAGCTTCTGCAATAGAGATTTCTCTAACGTCTTTGCCAAAATAAATTTGTGCAGCACTACTAAAGCCATAAGCTCTTTGCCCCAAATAAATCTGGTTCATATAAAGCTCAAGGATTTGTTCTTTAGATAGATTGGCTTCAATCTTCCAGGCTAGCAGTACCTCATAGATTTTTCTGCTGAATGACTTTTCGTTACTTAAAAAGAAATTCCTGGCAACTTGCATGGTGATGGTTGAGGCGCCTTGAGCTAGCCTGCCACGTAAGTTAGCAAGGGTGGCTCTTAAAACTCCCCAATAGTCAACGCCACCATGCTCATAAAAGCGCTCATCTTCAATTGCAACAACCGCATTTCTTAGGTATGAGGGGATTTCATTAATCGCAATAACATTGCGACGTTCTTCGCCAAATTCACCAATCAGCGCATTGTCTGCTGTATAAATTCTGAGTGGTACTTTTGGTTTGTAGTCCGTGATGGTGTCTAGATCGGGCAAGTTAGGCCTTGCAACGATCAAGGCATAAGCAATCACTAAGCCTACGAGTATGAGTCCTGCGCTACCAAGAAAAATGCCCCAACGAATCAAGTACTCTCGCCAGTCGCGAGATTCATTTCTACGTTGGCGGCCGTTGCCTAGGCGTGATGGGGGACGTACGGGCTGACGAGATTGGCTCATGTCGTGATTATAGAGATAGCTATGAAAAGAGGGGGATTAAAAATACGTAGGAATTGGCTGTATTAAAAATCAGAAAATTCTGACAAAAAATCAGCAATCGGCTGATTTTTAAGGTCTAAATAAGTTTAGACAATAGATGCATGTTTAAACGATCAATTACCGCTGATTTATATGCTCCTAAAAGCATCTCGGAGCCGGCAGACTCAATTTCATCACCATCTCCAAATGAATGGCAAAAATTCATTCTAGATAATTGGCACAAACATCAACCTCTCATTCTTGGAGGGGTATTTCTTAGCATTCTTTGTGTAGTTTTTGCACTTGACCATTTCCGAACAATCGCCA
>CAYFKY010000185.1:0-226 GCA_964343915.1 uncultured Polynucleobacter sp.
GGCTAAGCCGGCATTCAACCCTGATACTTTAGATAGTAATGGCACAGATGCGGTATTAAGATCAACGCCCACAGCGTTCACACAATCTTCAACCACTGCATCCAAGGTTCTCGAGAGTTGAAATTGGTTCACATCGTGTTGATATTGACCAACCCCAATCGACTTAGGTTCTATCTTCACGAGTTCCGCCAAGGGATCTTGCAAGCGTCGCGCAATCGATACCGCA
>CAYFKY010000185.1:236-1738 GCA_964343915.1 uncultured Polynucleobacter sp.
AAGCCGAGTACACAGAAGCCCCGGCTTCAGATACAACTATCTTCTGTAAAGACAAGGTGGTTTTACCCGCAACCAGTTTCATTAAATCTTTGATCAAGCGATCGGTCTCACGACTGGCCGTGCCGTTACCAATAGCAATGAGTGACACTTGATGCTTCACACAGAGTGCTCCCAAGATCGCTAAAGAACCATCCCAATCTTTACGTGGCTCATGTGGATAAATAGTGCTTGTTTCTAACAGCTTGCCAGTAGCATCCACCACTGCCACTTTGCAACCAGTTCTGATACCTGGGTCCACACCCATCACCACTCTTGGCCCAGCAGGTGCGGCTAATAAGAGTTCGTGGAGGTTGCGTGCAAAAACTTTAATCGCTTCCGTTTCTGCCGCTTCGCGCAGTTGTGTAAATAAAGCCATTTCTAGTGAGAGTGACGTTTTTACACGCCATGTCCAACGGCAAACCTCTGCCAACCATTTATCAGCAGGTCTGCCCAATGACTCAATGCCCACATGTTTTGCAATCATCACTTCACAAGGATGAGGAATGAGAGCCTCTTGTGATTCTTCTAAAGATAATTTGAGTTGCAATACACCTAATTGACGACCTCTGAATAACGCCAAGGCACGGTGCGAGGGAATTAATCGAATCGGCTCAGAATAAGCATAGTAGTCACGGAACTTTTCTTCTTCAGCCATTTCTTGGCCTGCCACTACCTGAGCATGCAAGATGCCCTGAGACCACAAATGATGTCGTAATTTAGCTAATAATTCTGCAGACTCAGAAAACTCCTCCGCCAAAATATCTCTGGCGCCATCCAAGGCAGTTTTGACATCTGGCACCAAGGGCTTGGCACCCTCCTCACCCGCTTGAGACTTTTTGATTTGCTCTGGAGTGAGTGCGGCATAAGCAACAGAATCAATATTGATGTACTTCGTAGCTTCTTCTTGAGGATCTAGCTTGGGATTTGCCATCAAACTTCTTGCCAAAGGCTCTAAACCAGCTTCACGAGCAATCATCGCCTTGGTGCGACGACGTGGCTTATAAGGCAAATACAGATCTTCTAATGCTTGTTTAGTCACAGCAGCATGAATAGATGTTGTCAGCGCATCAGTCAACTTACCCTGCTCATGAATGGACTTAAGGATTGCCCCACGACGCTCCTCGAGCTCTCGCAGATAGAGTAATCGCTCCTCAATATGACGTAACTGTGTGTCATCTAAGCCACCAGTGACTTCTTTGCGGTAACGGGCGATAAAAGGAACTGTGGCACCCTCATCCATCAGAGCCACTGCGACAGCAATCTGCTGAGGACGCACATTCATCTCTGAGGCAATTTGATTATTAATGCGCAGAGCAATTTGCTCGGCACTAGGTAAACTTAAATCCATGTGGTCGTTGTGAAGAAAAATTAATTAAAGATGCGACTGAATAATTGCTATTACCTCATCCGCTACAGGAGGTTGACCCTTATTACCTAGGTTATGAATCTTAGATGACCAATAG
>CAYFKY010000186.1:0-1717 GCA_964343915.1 uncultured Polynucleobacter sp.
GCGCACAAGTTCTCGACTTGGAAGCAATTGCTGTACATAAAGGATCGGTGCTTGGAAATATCCCTAATTCACCGCAACCAAGTCAAAAGAAATTTGAAACACAACTTGTAGAAGCTCTAGAGGGATTTGATGCTTCAAAAGTGGTTTTTGTGGAGGCAGAGAGTCGCAAAATTGGCACACTGCACGTTCCAGATCTTTTGCTAGAACAGATGCGTAGTAGCCCTTGCATCAAAATCAACGCCACGATAGATGCTCGTGTCGATTATTTAATCCATGACTACGCTTACTTTATTAGCGAACCATCTAATTTAATCAGCACCCTTGATTTTCTAAAAGAACTTCACAGTAAAGAAAAGTTGGAGCACTGGAAAACTCTAGCCAGAGAATCACAATGGCCATTATTAGTCCAAGAGCTTTTAGAACAACATTACGACGCACTTTATCGCCGCTCACAAAATTCAAATTATGTGAACTATGAAAAAGCCACTAACTACAACACTGCAGACTTATCTGCTCAAGGAATCGATATCTTAGCCAAACAGATATTGATGGATCAACATCATGCATAAAACAGTTCTTCATGAATCAGCCCATCCACCAATCAGCTGGGAGGAAGGCGATGTAACCTATGCATGCCGCTGGCGCTCTGAAAAGGGAACTCCTCCACCCAAAAAACTCATCATTGCCGATGACACCCTAACCGCTGATGAAGCTTATCGAGTAGCTTGCGAAGGCACAGGCATTATTTGGCGTGGTGACTATCAAAATGCCAAACAGTTATTGCAGGCAATGTCTCGCAGAGCTGATAAACCATCCAAGAAAAGCATTCGTAATCAAAAATCTGCCAAGAAACAACAAGAAGGTTTGATTCCTCTGGCTAAACCTATGTCAGAGATTTTTCACAAGCATCGCTTAACTCAGTCTCAAAGAAGTCGTACTTTGGGTATGCTACTGATTCAAGTTAACCCCGATCACAGCATTCCATTGCGCAGAGCTCAAGATGTGAGCCAAGCTTGCATGGCAGTCTATGGTGAGGTGACACAACCCTATGTAATGTCATTACGGGATCTTTTGGGATTTATTGGCTCACTGGAGTGGCGCAAGAATGGCATGGCATTAGATGCCATCAAAGATTTAGGGGATGGGCGCATACATCCTCACTATGGTGTATTTGCCCCAGTTCGCTCTGAATACATTGGTCTATTAGAAAAAGCACCCTTACCTGAATTACTAAGTAAACAATCTGTGGCATTTGATATTGGTACTGGCACAGGTGTTTTGGCAGCAGTTTTAGCCAAACGCGGCATTCAGAAAATCATTGCTACCGATCAAGATGAGCGTGCAATCGAATGTGCTGCTGAAAATATTGAAGGTTTAGGTATTGGTAAGCAAGTGAAACTGATGCAAACCAATCTATTTCCAGATGGTCAAGCAGGATTGATTGTTTGTAACCCACCATGGGTTCCAGCAAGACCTAGCTCACCAATTGAATACGCGGTCTATGACCCAGATAGTCAGATGCTCAAGGGATTTTTGGCTGGCCTTAAAGAACATTTATTACCAAGCGGTGAAGGCTGGTTAATTTTGTCTGACTTGGCTGAGCATTTGGGGCTTCGTACACGCGCTGAACTTCTTGCATGGATCGAAGCGGCAGGATTAAAAGTTCTTGGGCGCAATGATGTTAGACCGACTCATGCAAAAGCATTGGATAAAGAGG
>CAYFKY010000187.1:0-1715 GCA_964343915.1 uncultured Polynucleobacter sp.
GGGAATCCACAAGTTCTTGCCCAGTCCACCAAGTCACATATCAATGCAGGTTGGTCACCAAAAGCTAGGGAATATACAACGCCTGCTTCAGCCGCTTTATTTGCTAACAGGGGCCCACAAAAAGCATCCGCTTCAACCGTCACATTCACAACGTGTTTGCCATTCTTGAATGCCAATAAGCAATGATCAACAGCCGCAATAGGATGGCCAGTGCATTCAACAATCACGTCAATAGCGGGGTGACTCACCAAAGCTTCCCAATCATCAGAAATATGAGTTTGACCTGTTTTAATTGCTTCATCTAAAGAAGCGGCGTTGGACTGCTCATCTTTCCAACCAACTCGTGCCAAATTCTTTTTGACCCCGCTGGGGGATAAATCTGCAATCCCAGTCAAATGCACGCCTGGCGTATTGGGGATTTGAGATAAGTACATCGAGCCAAATTTACCGGCACCAATCAAGCCTACTTTGATGCTTTGATGATTGGCTGCTAGCTCTTGTAGTTTGCGGTGTAAGCTCATAGGTCTCTCTTAATGGCAATGCCTCTTTTATAAAACAAAGGGCTTGTTTTGAGTAGTGTCTGTAACCCTACTAGGATCCAATCATCAGCCAATAAAAAAGCCACTCTTAAGAGTGGCCTTTGGTTCCTAGCAAACTAGTCTAGTAAGAATGCTTTATTGCACTTTAGCTTTTGACTTCAATTTAGCTAGCATTTCTTCAAATTTAGCTTTTTGCCAATTTTGATCTTGAGCCATCATCTGAATCAATTGTGGTTTAAGTTCTGCAACAGTCGGCACTTTTGATTCACGAACATCTTCTAGCTTGATGATGTGAAAGCCAAACTGAGACTTTACTGGTTTGTCTGTCATTTGACCCTTATCGAGAGCCACCATCGCTTTAGAGAATTCAGGAACTAAGGCTTGTGGGTTCATCCAGTTCAAATCGCCACCATTAACAGCGGAACCTGGGTCCTTAGAGTTGGCTTTTGCCAAATCTTCAAATTTCTCACCAGCTTTGATTTTGGCGATCAAAGATTTAGCATCAGCTTCTTTCTCAACAAGAATATGCTTGACCTTGTATTCCTTGCCAGAGAATTGACCTTTCACTTGCTCATAAGCAGTCTTTAGTTCTGCTTCTGTCACACCTTCACGTTGAATGTAGTCTTCAAAAACTGCACCCACCAAAATATTCAAACGAGCTTGTTCCAATTGTTCTTGGATACCATCATTATTGATAACGCCACGTTTGATGGCCTCTTGATTGATTAATTCACGTGTGATCAACATATCACGAGCGCGATCACGCAATTCTGGGTTATTAGCCACTTGACCAGCGCTGGCTAACATCTTGTCTAACTTAGCTTTTGGAATCGCTTTGCCGTTCACAACGGCTGCATTTTGAGCCAACACTGGTGTTGCAAGGGTGGCTGTCAAAGCCACAGAAACTGCCAAAGTAGAGAGTAATTTCATATTCATCAATCAGTTAGTAATAATTGCTAAAGCATGGATTTCATGTGGCATCCAAGCCGACAGAGCATCATACACCAGGCGGTGTTTTTGGACCCTATTTAAGTCTTTGAATGCAGGGGAGTGGATGTGGATTCGGTAATGACCGGCACCCCCTTGAGCACCCGCATGACCAGCATGTAGGTGGCTTTCATCTTCAATAACAAGGCTATCGACTTGAATAGCACTTCTCAAAGCTTCTTCAAATTT
>CAYFKY010000188.1:0-1626 GCA_964343915.1 uncultured Polynucleobacter sp.
ACATGTCAGGCGGTTCTTTGAATGGCATCAACTTTTGCATTTCAGCACCAGCTGGAGTTAACACCAAGCTATCAACGCGCACACCATCAAACTGAATACGATAGAACAAACCAACACGCTCTACTTGAGCAGAGATTGTTTTACCATTAACCGTTGCTTTATAGATGATTTGCCCGGGATTCCAGTCAGTATCAATTTTATAAACTTCGCCAGCTACATTAACTTCGTAACCGCGAGCTGACTCATTGACTGTGGTCTCTACATATTCCATCTTGCCTGGTTCACCTGAGGCAACGACAAATTCAGTTGGAATCTTTACCTCGTGACCTTCTAGCTGACCATAGATGCCTGCAGCACGGTCTAAATAACGACGATGTACAGCTGTTGCTAAGGCATCCATTAATTTATCGTCAGCAGGTACAACGTCTGATGCACGGAAACCATGTGGGAATTCTTCAGCGATAAATCCTGTATTGAAATCACCCGAAATAAAACGTGGGTGTTGCATCAAAGCTGCTTGGAATGGGATATTTGAATGAATACCACGAATGACAAACTCATTCAGAGCTGCTCGCATCTTTGTGATGGCATCTAGACGATCTTTACCATGCACAATTAACTTAGCAATCATTGAGTCGTAGTACATAGGTATTTCACCACCCTCGTACACGCCGGTATCAACACGCACACCATTAATCTCTTCTGGTGGTTGATATCTGACTAAGCGGCCTGTAGATGGCAAGAAATTCCTGTACGGATCATCTGCGTTAATACGACATTCCATCGACCAGCCATTACGCTTGATGTCAGCTTGTCCAAATGATAGTTTTTCACCAGCAGCCACCCTAATCATTTGCTCTACTAGATCTAGGCCTGTGATTGACTCAGTCACAGGATGTTCCACCTGCAAACGTGTGTTCATCTCAAGGAAATAAAATGATTGATCCTTGCCGACCACAAACTCAACAGTACCAGCAGACTGATACTTAACCGCTTTGGCTAAAGCAACAGCTTGCTCACCCATTGCTTTTCTAGTTTCTTCACTAATAAATGGTGATGGTGCCTCTTCAATCACTTTTTGGTGGCGACGCTGAATGGAGCATTCACGCTCCCATAGATACACAGCATTGCCATGACCATCACCTAATACTTGAATTTCAATATGGCGTGGCTCTTCAACAAACTTCTCGATAAAAACTCGATCGTCACCAAAACTGTTACGAGCCTCATTTTTACAAGCTGAGAAACCTTCAAATGCCTCTTTGTCGTTAAAAGCTACACGCAAACCTTTACCGCCACCGCCTGCTGATGCCTTGATCATCACTGGGTAGCCAATTCCTTTTGCAATCTCTACAGCAGCTTCTGGTGTGTCAATCGCATCGTTATAACCAGGAATAGTATTAACCTTAGCCTCATTCGCTAATTTTTTCGATGCAATCTTGTCGCCCATCGCAGCGATCGAATAGTGCTTAGGACCGATAAAGGTAATACCTTCTTCTTCTAAACGCTTGGCAAAGCCTTCGTTTTCAGATAAGAAACCGTAACCTGGGTGAACTGCTTCAGCCCCAGTATCTTTACAGGCCTTAATGATGTTATCCATCACCAAATAGGATTCACGTGATGGTG
>CAYFKY010000189.1:0-1592 GCA_964343915.1 uncultured Polynucleobacter sp.
TAGATGGCTTGGATATTCAGGACATTGATCTAAAAGACTTGCGTCGTCAAATGGCTTTTGTGAGTCAAGATGTGGTGTTGTTCAATGACACCATAGCAGCCAACGTTGCTTATGGCGCGACCAGTCCAGAAGAGATTGATCGAGGTAGGGTACATGAAGCATTGCAAGCTGCCAATTTGGCAGAGCTTGTCAAAGAATTGCCAGATGGCATTGATTCTGAAGTAGGGGATAACGGTAATCGATTATCAGGCGGTCAACGTCAACGTTTAGCGATTGCTAGAGCTATTTATAAAGATGCCCCTATTTTGATTTTGGATGAGGCCACATCTGCTTTGGATTCTGAGTCTGAACGTCAGGTGCAAGATGCTTTAGAGCGCTTGATGGAAGGTCGTACAACTTTGGTGATTGCTCATCGCCTATCAACCATTGAAAACGCCAACCGAATCGTGGTGTTAGATCATGGTCGAGTTGTTGAAAATGGCTCCCATGCAGAATTAATGGCGCAAAACGGACTGTATGCAAGCTTGCATCGCCTACAGTTTTCGCAAGCTAGCTAGGCAGGTTTTAAATCAAACTGTATTTTTTTGCCTAATGCTACTGCGGCACTTGCTAGCGTTGCCAGCGTTAGGCTAGTGTCGCTTTGATCTAGTAATCTATTTAATGCTGCTCTGCTGGTACGCATTCTTTTCGCTAACGAGCTTTTGGTAAGGTTTTGTGCAATCATGGCCTGTTCAATTTGCCACGCAATAACTCGTTTTACAGCAATAGCTGTTGCTTCATGAAGCATATCTTCTTCAATTAATAGATCATCTAAGCTGCTTCCAATATTTTTCTTATTCATATTCTGCCTTTTAGAATCTTTAACCTGTCCTTAGCAATCTCAATGTCCGGTTTGGGAGTTTTTTGTTGTTTCTTGATAAATCCGTGCAGCAAGACAATGAGCTTTGGTTGTGTAACAAACAAAACTCTAGCTATTCTTGTTTCTAATTTTGATCTTATTTCCCATATCTCTTTGTCTATGTGACTAACAAGTGGCATTCCTAAGGGCCATCCGTATTGAACAGTCTTTATGTCTGTGCCAATAGTTCGTCTTTCATCTTGGGTTAGGCTTTTCAACCAGTCGCGAACTGGTTCAGATCCATTATTTGATCTATAAAATTTAACTTCTAATAGAGGTGTTATTGGCATGACAGAAGTGTACCATTTTTGATACAACTGGGTCAAGGCACTTATTTTTTAATTCAAAACAATATCGTATTGTTCTTGGTTAAAGCTTGATTCAGCTTGTAGGCGGATTGGTTTACCAATAAATTCAATTAGCTGAGCAAGGTGGCCGCTTTCTTCTTCCAAGAAGCGGTCAATCACATCAGCGCTGGCAATGATCCTAAATTCTTTAGGATTGAACTGGCGATGCTCTCGTAGAACTTCTCGCAAAATTTCATAGCAAATGCTTTGAGCAGTTTTGACTTGCCCTTTGCCTTGGCATACTTCGCACGGCTCACATAACAAATGCGCTAAAGATTCACGGGTACGTTTGCGAGTCATCTCCACCAAGCCTAATGATGAAAATGGATTGGCAGAAGTTCTGATCT
>CAYFKY010000190.1:0-1582 GCA_964343915.1 uncultured Polynucleobacter sp.
ACCACTGTGGCGATTGTGATTGATGGCCAAGAAACTATTTTGGGCAAACCTGAAGATGAGGTGGATGCCAAAAGAATACTAAGTTTATTAAGTGGCAAAACTCATCAAGTTCATACGGCAGTCGCTGTACTAAGTAGCGAGAATGAACCTGCCAGACAATTGATTTCAACATCATCAGTGACATTTAAACAATTGGATGAATCTGAGATCAATGCCTATGTAGCAAGCCAAGAGCCCATGGGCAAAGCGGGTGCTTATGGGATACAGGGCATTGCAGGAAGTTTCGTGGGGCATATTTCTGGGAGCTTTAGTAGCATCATGGGGCTACCTCTTTATGAAACTGCCCAGTTGCTACAAGAAACTGGTGTAAAGTTTTCCATCAACCAATAAATACCCAATTAAATCAACCAAGCCCATCAATGACTGAAGAAATACTTGTCAATATCACTCCGCAAGAAACGCGTGTTGCGATTATTCAGCAAGGCGTGGTGCAAGAGCTTCATATTGAAAGAAGTCAAAGTCGCGGCATTGTGGGTAATGTGTACCTAGGTAAGGTCACACGCGTACTACCTGGCATGCAATCAGCGTTTGTGGATATTGGTTTAGATAAAGCAGCTTTTTTACATGTGGCTGATTTGTGGATGCCAAAAAACTCCAAATCTGAGAACACGCCGATTGAGAAACTCGTGTTTGATGGTCAAACGATTTTGGTGCAGGTGTTAAAAGATCCATTAGGCACCAAAGGTGCACGCTTAAGCACGCACATCAGTATTGCTGGTCGTAACCTAGTTTATTTACCTCAAGAAGACAATGGCAATCAAATTGCCATCTCTCAAAAGATTGACAATCTTGAAGATCGAGATAATTTAAAGAAACGTTTTCAGGCACTAATGCCTGCTGACGAACAAGGCAGCTATATTTTGCGCACCAGCGCTGAAGATGCGGATGATCAAGAATTACAAAATGACTTAAGGTACTTGAGTGCCACCTGGACAAAAATTCAGGAAGGCAGCCAACGCTTACCTGCGCCTAGCTTGCTGCACCAAGATTTAAGTTTGGCTGAACGCGTCTTGAGAGATTTAGCAACGGACTCTACCGGTCAAATCAGAGTTGACTCGGCTGAAAACTTTGAAAAACTCATCACATTTGCAAAAAATTTCACACCCAATCAAGAAACTAAATTAGTTTTATATCGCGGTGAAAGACCCTTATTTGATTTATTCGACACTGAATCAGAAATCAATCGCGCCCTAGGTAGACGTGTTGACCTAAAGTCTGGTGGCTATTTGATGATTGACCAAACTGAGTCAATGACAACCATTGATGTGAATACCGGTAGCTATGTTGGGGCCCGCACCTTTGACGATACGATTTATAAGACTAATTTAGAGGCTGCTCAGACTATTGCCCGACAATTACGTTTACGTAACTTGGGTGGCATCATCATCATTGACTTCATTGATATGCATAGCAAAGAGCATCAAGATGCTGTGCTTGATGAACTCAATAAGAATTTAGCCAGAGACAAGATCAGAACTTCTGCCAATCCATTTTCATCATTAGGCTTGGTGGAGATGACTCG
>CAYFKY010000191.1:0-1555 GCA_964343915.1 uncultured Polynucleobacter sp.
GGGGTTTGTTCAGCCGGTTTGATGACGATGGTGCAGCCAGCTGCAATCGCTGGAGCCACTTTACGGGTAATCATTGCCAGCGGAAAGTTCCAGGGCGTGATTGATACGCAAACCCCAATCGGTTGTTTGAGGACCATCAGGCGCTTATCAGCCCATGGGCTGGCTGGTACGGCTCCCATCACGCGCTTGGCTTCCTCTGCAAACCACTCAATAAAAGAAGCAGCGTAGATAACTTCACCCTTGGCCTCTACAAGAGCCTTACCTTGCTCTTCAGTCATGAGTTTGGCTAGTCGATCCGCATCTCGGTTAATGAGATCAAACCAACGTCTCATGATTGCGGCACGCTCTTTACCTGTTTTGGCGCGCCAGTTGGGTAGGGCGCTTTCAGCCTTTTGAACCGCTGCCAAGGCATCGGCAGGGGTCATATTCTTAACTTCAGCAATCACTGCCTGATTGGCTGGGTTGGTCACACTAAATGTTGAGAGGGTCATTCTGTCTCTTGGGGGTTTGTAATTGTTGTTGATTTATTTATGAGTCCAAAGGTTAGCACGCTTATAAGAGCTGTTGTTAATGACCTGTAGACCTCAGGTAAAACCCTAATATTTATGGGGGTACCGAATCAATCTATTGTTTTCGGTCAAAAAAATGAACTAAATATAGGTTTTTCGGAATATAAAATTAGTGCCTACTAACATTAAATTTACCCTTGTGGGTCAATGGTTCACCTCCCTTATCCACAGGAAGTATGTTGCTATATACAGTCTTTTAATAACTAAATAGAATAAAAATTAATTTTTATATTCTTGACAGTGTATATAAGTCTTTCTAACATGCGTCAACTCAATGAGATGTTGCGTTGCACAAATTTGAGCTTATTCAGGCTGTGCAGCAAAACGTTTTAAAACATGATGGATATGAATACAAACACGTTACAGATAGCTGAAATGATGATGAAGGTTGAGCAATCAGACCTGAAGGCATCTCTATTGGCGTTTAAAACGAAGTTTAGAAGCATTCTTAGTGGTGTAGGTCTTGGTGCGAGTCTTTTGGCTGCGGTCATTTGGATCAATGAGCCAGCCAAAGTGGATATGACTACCTTATTAATCCCCACTGACGCTTATGAGATTCTACGTACTGGCTTTAGTAAGCCTGTGCCGTCTGTGGCTGAAGAAGCTGCCAAGATTCCAACAAAATTAGTTGATAGACAGGCTACTGATCAGACTATCTTGCGCAGTTATGCTGAGAAACAGTCTGTGGCTCGTTATTTAAGCAGTAAATACAAGATTGATCATTCAGCGGGTTTAGACTTCGTTGAAAAAGCGATTACTGTGAGTCGTGAAGTGGGTTTAGACCCAACCTTAATTCTTGCGGTGACCGCAGTTGAATCCAGTTTTAACCCTGCGGCAGAGAGCACTAAAGGTGCTCAAGGCTTGATGCAGGTGATGACAAGCGTTCATCTTGAGAAATTCCAACTATTTGGCGGTCATCAAGCTGCTCTTAATCCAGACGCGAATATGCGCGTAGGTTCTTTGATTCTGCGCGAGTACATCGCCAA
>CAYFKY010000192.1:0-1554 GCA_964343915.1 uncultured Polynucleobacter sp.
CGATGATGGCGCATTTTGCGTACTGTCTGCAAAGGTCAACATCCCAGAACCAGCCTTCACTAACAAACTATCAGCATGACCGTGGTAGCAGCCTTCAAATTTGATGATCAAGTCACGGCCAGTAAACCCACGTGCTAAACGCAGAGCACTCATGGTCGCCTCTGTACCACTGGATACCAAACGCACCTGCTCAATGCTCGGCACCAACTCACAAATACGTTCCGCCATGACTATTTCAGCTTCTGTGGGTGCGCCATAACTAAAACTATTCACAGCAGCTTCTTGTACCGCCTTCACCACAGCAGGATGTGCGTGCCCCACAATCATCGGACCCCATGAGCCAATGCAATCGATGTACCTCTTGTCATCAGCGTCCCAGAAGTAAGCACCCTGGGCACGCTTCACAAATCGCGGTACACCACCGACCTGACGAAACGCTCGTACAGGAGAGTTCACACCACCAGGGGTGGTTTTTTGGGCTCTTAGAAATAATGATTCGTTTTTACTCATGAACGGCTATCAATTAAAAATTAATGCTGCGAAAAATATTGGGCTTAAAACTTCAAAGCCACCCGAAGGTGGCTTTCTGCATCGTGATGACTTAAATCACTGTCATCTCAAAGTCTTCTTTGCGCGCACCGCACTCTGGACAAGTCCAATTCATTGGCACATCTTTCCACAAAGTGCCCGGAGCGATGCCTTCATCTGGAAGTCCAGCTTCTTCATCGTAGACCCAGCCACAAATCAAACACATATAAGTTTTAAATTCCATGATTCTTTCTCTCTGTTTTTTACATTTTACTAGTGCTTAGTACCAACGAGCTTTCTTAACCAAGGTTCAATATGATCATAGTCAAATGTTTGAGTATCAAACATCTTCATCATCTCTTTGTGAATTTTGTTATTTTCAGCAACCAATTGAGATTTATTAATTCTCAAAAAGACATCTACAACAGCAAAAGCAACCCTTTTATTTCCATCTATAAATGGGTGATTGATCGCTAAACTTTCCATCAATGCCGCTGCCTGACAAATAATATCTGAGTAATAACCTGTTCTCGGCCGAAATAAGGCTGCTTCTAGAGCCCCTAGATCTCTTAACCCTGGGGCACCACCATATTTTTTAATCATGATGGCATGAATAGATAAAACCTCGATGGTTGTTAAATAATCTATTTTTGACATTCAATTACTTGGCTAATTTCTGATAAAGGCTATCAAATTCTTGAATACTTAGTCCAAGCGCTTCAACAACATGCTGTCGTGGCTTATTGGTATTTCTGCGCTCAAGAAACTCTCGCATTGCCTCATCTAACAATGCCTGAAACTGCTTACCCTCTTCCTCTGCGAGTTGACGCATAGCAGCCAACAACTCTGGCGACGCCTGAGATGCAAACTTTTCTTTAACTGGTTTGGATTTCATAAAAACCTCTTTATCATGAAATTTCTTGATATTTCATGATAAAGACAATCGCACCCATCTGTCAAATAAACCTACCTTTTGGCAATGAATTACTGTGCTTTTTTAATCTCAAACCTAAACAAGCGGCACTC
>CAYFKY010000193.1:0-1522 GCA_964343915.1 uncultured Polynucleobacter sp.
GTTATGACTAATACAAATACGGCTGGCGGCGCCGAAGTTACCGCAAGTTCTTTTTTGACCTTGAACTATAGAATTGCTCTTGCTGAGGGTGGTGACGTCGTCAATACTTTCGAAGATAAGCCTGCGACCTTGATGATGGGAACAGGTCAGTTTGCTTCCACTTTGGAGCAGGCTTTGCTTGGCATGAAGTTGGGCGAAAGGAAAACTTTTACCCTTGATCCTGAGGCAGCCTTTGGCGTTAAGAATCCTGACTTGGTTAGAACTATTTCCATCAAAACTTTGCGTGAAAATAGCTCTCCTGAAGAAGATTATGTTGCGGGTGACATGATTGAATTTAATACGCCAAGTGGAGCAACCTATTCTGGAACATTGCTTGCCATCGATGGTGATTCTGCAACCTTTGACTTTAACCATCCCTTGTCTGGCAAAACCATTTTGCTTGAAGCAGAAATCATTGGAATTCTTTAAGTGAGTAGTTCTCGTCAACTGCCAACCGATAACGCTGAGAGTGGCGAAATTCTGCTTGCGCAGCCAAGAGGATTTTGTGCGGGTGTTGATCGAGCAATCACAATCGTTGAGCAAGCTTTGGAAAAATTTGGTGCGCCGATTTATGTGCGCCATGAAATCGTGCACAACGCTTATGTGGTGAATGATTTGCGAACTAGAGGCGCAGTGTTTGTAGATGAGTTGAGTGAAGTGCCTGCGGGTAATACAGTGATTTTTAGTGCGCACGGAGTCGCTCCGGCTGTGAGGCATGAAGCTGAAGCGAGGGGTTTGAAAATATTTGACGCTACTTGTCCTTTGGTGACAAAGGTGCATGTTGAAGTAACAAAAATGCGCAAAGAAGGCATGCATATCATCATGATTGGTCATCGTGGTCATCCGGAAGTTGAGGGCACCATGGGCCAGGCGCCTGATGGCATTCAACTGGTGGAAAACGTCAAGGATGTAGAGGCATTGGATATTCCTGCTAATGATCCTGTTGCTTATGTAACGCAAACAACCTTGTCTGTCGATGAAACCAAAGAAATTGTTGATGCTTTGAAACGCAAATACCCAGCTATTGCTCAACCTAAAAAGCAGGACATCTGTTATGCAACTCAAAATCGACAAGATGCTGTGAAGTTCATGGCGCCACAAGTTGATTTAGTGATTGTCGTGGGTAGCCCTAATAGTTCGAACTCGAATCGCTTGAGAGAATTGTCTGAAAAGTTAGGTGTTGTTTCCTACATGGTGGATCAACCAAGTCAGCTAAAACCTGAATGGTTTGTAGGTAAAAAAAGAGTGGGCCTAACGGCTGGCGCCTCTGCACCAGAAAGCTTAGCTCAGTCGATTATTGAGCGCATTAAAGAGCTGGGTCCCAAAAATGTGAGGACCTTGGACGGTATTGTTGAAAATACCTCTTTCCCGCTACCTAAGGGTCTCTAAAGACTTCTGAAGCCTTTGCAAGGCTTCAGAACTTCGTGGATTAGATGGATTTAATAACGCCACGCAGTAAATCAACCATTTGCTTTAACTCTTC
>CAYFKY010000194.1:0-1512 GCA_964343915.1 uncultured Polynucleobacter sp.
GGTGATTCTATGAACCAGCGATTGGGTGTTGGACGGTAAATGGCTGTTGCCATTTCTTCAAAGATATCTTTAACTGACTCAAATAGTGCATCTGCTTCGTCTTGTCGTAGTTCAAGTATCTCTGTGCTTGTTAAAACTAAGTGATCTCTAGCAGCATGTATATGAACTGGTTCAATCCGGGCTATGGGAGTGTGATCGCTTATCTTGACGCCATAGGATTGCAATTCAAGAGGAGCACTGGAATGACTGGGGCCCAATAAAAATTTTTCATAGGCAAGACCTCGATCCAGCGATTCATGGCTTTGCTCATCAATGAGTGCAATCGTGTATTTCATAACCCTGATTTTAGGTGGCAATTAGACCTTCTGTCCAAGACCAAGCTAAACTCCTTGCTATGAGCATTTGGCCAATTGAACTTGAAATTGCATGGCGCTATACAAGCGCCAGGAGAAAAGCTGGGAAAAATAAGGAAACCGGCTCAAAAGATGGCTTTTTGTCATTTATCTCATCTGTTTCGATGTTGGGTATTGCCTTAGGGGTGGCAGCCCTGATTGTGGTCTTATCAGTGATGAATGGGTTCCAGAAAGAAGTGCGGGATCGCATGTTATCGGTGCTATCCCATGTTGAAGTTCATTCCCCAACAGGTTTGGGCGATTGGCAACCATTGATAGCAACTGTGGAGCAGAACCACCATGTTAAAGGGTCTGCTCCGATGATTATGTCTCAGGCGTTGATCACGCGTGGTGATGTGATGCGAGGGGTTGCCTTGCGTGGTATTGATCCAGATTTAGAGGGTCGTGTTTCTGATATTCCACAGCATTTCATACAGGGAAAAGTTGCTGGATTAAAACCTGGTGAATTTGGCATGGCTTTAGGAGCTGAGCTCGCTGGTATTTTGGGAGTTCAGCTTGGTGACCGAATTACTGTCATGGTGCCAGAGGGTGACATCAATCCTGCGGGCGTGACGCCACGCATGAGGGCATTTAAATTAGTGGGCATCATTGATAGTGGCCATTATGAATTTGATAGCACACTGGCGGTTGTTCACTGGAGAGATGCAGCTGCTCTATTGAGATTAGATGGGCCATCCGGCTTGCGTCTTAAATTAGATGATATGCAGGTGGCAGCGAAGGTTGCTGATGAGCTTTCATTAAAGCTACCTGGGTTGTGGGTAAAAGATTGGACCAGGCAGAATAAAAATTGGTTTGCCGCCGTGCAAACTGAGAAACGCATGATGTTCATCATTTTGACTTTAATCATTGCTGTTGCAGCGTTTAATTTGGTTTCAACTTTGGTAATGACTGTGACAGATAAGCAAGGTGACATCGCAATTTTGAGAACCATGGGTGCTAGCGCTGGAATGATTCAGCGGATATTTTTTGCACAAGGTTTCATGATTGGTGCGCTTGGAACAGTGGGTGGTATCGCTTTAGGTTTGTTAATTTCATTGAATATTGATGTCATCGTTCCAGTGATTGAAGCCATCTTCAGAGTTCAATTCTTACCCAGAGA
>CAYFKY010000195.1:0-1501 GCA_964343915.1 uncultured Polynucleobacter sp.
GAAATTGACTCTTGGGTGTTGCCTGCTGTAGCTGCCGCAGCATTTGTCGGACATTTATTCCCAGTGTTTCATGGATTTAAGGGTGGTAAGGGTGTGGCAACGGCTCTTGGTATTTTGTTAGCGATTGATTGGGTCTTGGGTTTAACAACTTTATCGACTTGGTTGATTGTGGCAGTTTTCTTGCGCTACTCATCACTCGCAGCTCTGGTTGCTGCTGTATTTGCGCCTGTTTATTTCATGTTCTTATTTGGTCTTCAGCCAATGGCTATTGCGATTGTTGTGATGAGCGCGTTATTAATTTGGCGTCATAAAGGAAATATACAAAAATTACTCAGAGGTGAGGAGGGTCGGATTGGTTCAAAGGGTGCTAAAAAATAAACTGAGCACAATCCACAATTCATCTTTCAATTCTTGATCAACAAAAAAGAAAACGCTGTCCAAGGACAGCGTTTTTTACATCAAGTAATCCAATTAATACAACGGCTTACTTAATAATCAACACAGGTTGTTTTGCTTGAGATAACACTTGAGTGGCAATTGAGCCCATGATCAAGTTCATGAGTGAGCTGCGACCATGAGAGCCCATCACAATCATATCCGCTTTGGATGATTTAGCTTCTGCCAAAATCGTATCAGCCACATGGCCAACTTTATTGATTAATTTGTAATTAATTCCAGCTTTATCTAGTTTTGAAACTGCTGCTTTTACAGCAGTCTTACCCTGGTCCGTATACCAATCAGTAATTGATTTTTTTGGTATGTATTGCGTTACTTCTGGAGGGATGATGTCAGGCTGTACATGTAACACGATTAAGCCTGACCCTTTACCTTCAAACATAGCTGAATTCTTAATGAGGTAATCAATAGCTTTTGAGCTATGTTTTGATCCGTCAATCGATACTAGAACTTTCATCAAATCTCCTTTGAATGGTTAGTTTGTTGCCCATCGATTCATGTTAGGTCATATTTAGAATGATTTCTTGGTTTGATCATCACATAGTTGATGTTTATCAACTAAATCACTTGGTGATTCGGCAAAGAAAAAAGCACCGAAGCGTTTGCTTAGGTGCTTTTAGATGGCTTTTTGGAAAAAGCCTTGATTTGGTGGGTCGGGCGAGACTCGAACTCGCGACCAACGGATTAAAAGTCCGCTGCTCTACCGACTGAGCTACCGACCCAAATCTGCGAAAAAGAAGATTATAGCGGACTTTTTAAATTAGAGCTAGATTTGTCTAGATTTCGCGACAGGAGGATTCTTCGCAAAGTAACTTCTGATGCCATTTAATATCGCTGAGGCGATCTGTTCTTGATACTCCATATCATTCAGGCGTGCCTCTTCTTCGGGGTTGCTGATGAATGCTGTCTCAATCAAGATCGATGGAACATCAGGTGCTTTTAGTACTGCAAAGCTCGCTTGCTCAACATGCTTTTTATGTAATTTGGCAAAACTACCAATTTGTTTTAGTACGGCATCGCCCAACTTGAGACTGTCTTTGATTTG